>JAENJF010000109.1 GCA_016844685.1 Candidatus Nitrosotenuis sp.
AACTGTAAGATCGGCATGTGTAAAGTAGGAATGAAAAGATAATTTCACTTTAGGAGGTTTTCCTCTAAACTTATTTGCAGTCTCATGTAGTTATGATATATGGGAAAATCGGCAATTAAGGAATCAAAGAACCATCAAAAATATGATGGAGAAATTAATGCAACCGATATTTTTATGCGTGACCTTAGGCGCTCTTATCCAGAATTTGCAAAAGATCTTGAAGAATTTATGAAAAAAGAACTAAAAAGATTAGACTAGCAATGAAAGAATTTCCAGAATTATTCCAATTTGTTTCTATAGTGGGGGATCCAGACACTGAGAGACAAAGTGATAAATCACTTCGTTTTTGGGCGTGCAGGATTCCCCCTTGCCTCTGAATTTATTTAGTATTTAACAAACGCGAATAAATTCTATCTAAAGTTCAACAACTGAACTTTTGTTAGAAAACTTCAAGATTGAAAATTTATTAAATTCCACAATTTAATTATTTTTAAATTAAACTCAAACCTTTTTATTTTAATTTGCATTTTTTGCCCAGTTTGTAGCTAATGTGATGAAAAATAAGCTAGATCCTTTACTGTTGTTAATGAATTAGTATTTGGAAAGAACTGTATGATATATTGGAGATGCCTAAAATGGTAGATTTTTACAAGTATCTTAAATGCACTTCTTGTAAGTTATCAGGACTATACTGTCCAACACACAGAGAAGAAGTTGAAAAGATACTTGAAAAAGAACCTCATGAAACCATCCTATAATACATTTGCGACAAGGTGGAGCAAAAAATTTCCGCTATAATCAGAAAATCTGTATTCGGGTAATCCTAGTAAGATTATACTTAAAATTTAATCGTCGTCTTCATCATCGTGTTTGTTTTTCTTTTCTTTCTCAAGTTCCTTTAATTCTTTTTTATTTTCTTTTTCTTCGTGTTTCTTCTCTTTTTTAATTTCCTTGAGATCTGCTTTAAACTCCTTTGTTATTTTCTTTGCTTCTTTTTCAAATTTCTTTAGATCTTTTTTGAGCCCTTTTACATCCTCTCTATCGATTGTTTTATCTTCCTTTGCTACCTTTATCAGCGACTTTGCAGTATCTCTAAAAACCTTAAAGTCGTTCTTGAATTGTTTTCTTACGTCTTTGTACTTCTCTTTAATTGTCTTTAATGCAATCTTGCAATCTTCTTTTACTTTTGCTTTATTTTCTGGTGTTGCGTTACTGATTTTTTCATTGCACTCCTTTAGTACTTTTATTGTATCTTCTCGCTGTTGTTTGAAAATTACTTTATAATACTGAACAAAACTTGAAACCTGCTGACCCAGATTGTTAATATCTGTGGGTATTATTCCAGTCTGATTTGTTGTGATCCCAGTTGCATTGCCAGAGTATGATCCTAATCCAGCACTATTCCAAGCTGCAACACGATATGTTTGTTGATGTGCAGGCAAGAGTCCAATATTTGTGAAACTTGTTTGTGTGTTACCAGTATTGTTCACAATAGTTGTGCCATTTCGTTGGATCTGGTAGCCAGTTATTGATACTCCGTCAGTATTAGATGGAGAATTCCAAGTTAGTTTTAATGAGGTATTGGATTTTACGACCACTCCCACTCCTATAGGGGTACTTGGTGGATAGATTGATGGTGTTGGATTTTGAAGTGTGGTTCCAGTGGCGTTATTTGATGCCATACTTGTTCCTACTGCATTATAAGCAAAAACGCGGTATTGGTAGCATGTACCATTAACAAGACCTGTGTTTGAGTATGTTGTACTTGTATTGCTTGTATTTGCAACAAGCGTTAAGAAGATGCCTGCGCAAGAATCTCTTTTTTGAATCATGTATCCTGTTACAGGAGTACCACCTGTATTGGTTGGTGCAATCCAGCTGAGATTAATCTGTGATGACGATATTGCATTTGCTGTAAGTGATGTAGGGCTATTTGGAACTGTCCATGTTGTCGCATAGGCTGTGTTTGATGGACTTCCAATACCGACTGGGTTTATTGCAGATACTTTGTATGCATAACATATTCCTTCTATCAAGCCTGTGTTGGAATAAGTCGTCGATGTAGTAGTTGTGTTTGCAGCCAGATCGCCAAAAGAGCCTGAGCAGTGAGAACTTATCTCAATCTTGTATCCGTTAACTTGATCTAAAGTACTGTTTACTGGCGCTGCCCATGACAGATTGATTTGATTGTTTGATACTGGAGTTGCAGTAAGATTTGTAGGTGGATTTGGTGCTATCAAATCTGAGGATTGGGCTTCTGAGAAGCCTATAGGTGCAACAAGTGTTCCTGTTAGAAGAATTAGGGCAAGTGAGAGTGCTGTTGTCTTCATTAAACGGGTTGAATGATTATTTCATTTAACCATCGGGCAGGATTTGTTAGTATGAATTCTCAGTAATCTTATAATACTAAATTAAAAATCGCGATGAAATTAAGTTCAATTCCTAATAGTTACGTCTGGGTAATCCTAGTAAGATTATACAATAAATTGATTCGATTCCAATTTCTATGAACTATTTTCTTAGCGAAGAAATCTAGTTTGCAATTAGATGTGTTCTATGAGATTATAATTATGCCATTTTGTATTAAAAATTCTAGTGCCTTGACAAACTCTTCTTCAGAAATTAGATCATCTGCCCACCATCCTGCATTGTTTCTAACCCACTCTGGTACTGGGACATCGGCTTGAACTGATTCTGTAGGTTCACCGCTAACTAGGATTATTTTTTGCTGAATCATGAATTGTATTCCATTTATGAATTCTGTATCACTGATCTGTTTTTCTGCCCACCATTTTCCGTTCTTTTTTATCCATACTGGAACCTTTTCTTTTACTATAGACACTGAAAATGATTCAACTTCTTCTTGGTCATACTTTACCTTGACCTTGTACAGTCCAGACGGCATTTCCCCCGCAATAGGAATAGAAACCATTTCATCACTTGGAACAGTTAATTTTCGTATCTCTTTTAGTTCCTCTTGTTTAGCGGGGGTCTCAGTTTTTGATATTGCTAGATCTTTACCAAGTGGCTCAAATGCAGCTGCAGGAACATCGCCACATGTTCCAGCTGCATCAGGACAGTACGTTTGTTTTTTTACAGGATCCCATCCTCTGACAGTTACCTTCCCTGGTGTTCCGTCAGCGTTAATCTCAGTATACTCTATCTCGATTTTTCCATAGTTAAATGAAATACTTTCTGTTGGTCTGTCTTCTCCACTAGAGCCAGTAGTATAGCTTGAAATCATAATGTCTCGTAATGTGTACTTGAGATACTCTACTGGATTCCCACCAGCTTTTCGAACAACTAGTGTAGCCTCTTCAATATGTTTGCCAGTTGCTAAAGATTCAAAGAGTTTTGGCGTGGCTTTGTCGATATATTTTGTGATAGAGAATTCTTCTGCACTTGCTTTTCCTGCAGCACCATCTCTGGAGGACTGCATTGCACTCGACCAGCTCAAAGATAAAATATCAATTTCTTTGTTATGGTTTTTATCTGATGACTCACCTGGTATGTCTTTAATTTTTATAAACATATCAACTGCGGCATATGCGTCATTGAATGAAAATCCTAGAATTGTAACAAATAGAATCGAAAGTAAGATAATTTGGTTTGACAAAGTTTTGCCTCAGAGAATTTGGTTAGATTTTTTTGTTTGCTTTAATATCCCATCCAAATTCTGTAGCAGCGCCAGCACGTCCACTTGCATCCTGCTCTACATAGCTCATCTTTATTTGTGCAAAATTAAGTGAGATTGATTCTGTTGGTCTGTCTTCTCCACTAGAGCCACCAGTTGAATAGCTTGAAATCAGAGCATCTGTAAAAGTAAATTTTAGATATTCATGTGGTTCTCCACCAGCTTTTCGTATGACAAATGTTGCATCCTTAAGATGCTTTCCTGTTGCTAGAGCCTCAAATAATTTTGGAGAAGACTTGTCAACGGATTTTGTAAAGTGAAAGTCCTGCATGACAACCTTTCCTGCACCGGCTCCTCCTCCCATTGCCATAGAGCCTGATTGAGATGCACCAAAGCTCCATGAAAGTACATCAATTTCCTTTCCATGAGTTTTGTCTGTTGACTCGCCATCAATCGTATCAATCTTTATGAACATATCAACTGCGGCAAATGCCTGAGAAGAGGTACTTGCGATAATTGTAAAACCAAGAATTGCAATAACTAGAATTTCAAATCTCACAATAAATCGTCTGTATATGGAATAGATAAACCTTTTTTCATTGTTTAACAGTTTAGGGCAAAAAATTGATTATTTTTCTTATATACAATTTTTCTAAAACTACACACACCTCTTTATACATAATTTTACACTAAAACAAAACCAATGCAGTCAAGCTTAGAGGCACAATGCCAGATGTGCAGACAGAAAATAAACATTGGTGATGAGATAGTACGAGTGGCAAGCGGCATTTGGATTCACGAGTACTGTAACGAAAAAACACCAGAAGCAGAAAACAACCAAGATAACTTGCAAGATCTTGGAAAAAAACTCTTAGATTCTAAAACAGATAGGCTCAAGTCTCTAAAATGCATCTATTGCGGAGAAGGCTCTTTTATGAAATCAAAGCTTGAAACTGCTGCATTAGATGATGGAACAATAATTACAAAAAAATTATACCCATGCTATACATGTGGCCATATAATGGAGTTTATTGAAAATCTTAGTTCTTAAATTTTGACTACAAATAATTCTCTGTTATGGATTCCAATGGCAATCACAATTACATCCTTTCTGGCATTTCATTCTTTTACAATCTGAACAGACTTTTTTACGCCACCAGGAGGATCCAGAACTCATGATACCACTAGTATCTTTATCCTAATTAACCAACATTGTGTTTTGAATCTCTATTAGAGCATTGATGAATACTATCATCGTAGTGGTGTGAGTTTGCATTTCCCTATGGGAGGACTGAATTAACTACTCAGCTACGTGTGATAACTCATTTAATCTTGAATTCCTGTCTTTATATGAGGGCAAAAGCAGGCTTTACCATGTTCAAAAAACTAATTGCAAAACTGACAGGTAAAGACGAAAAAAAGTCTGATAACGTCAATGCGTTTAAAGAATCAGAAACCAAAAAATCCGAGTAAAAAAAGTAATGATGTGGGACTGCCCAGAATGCAACTTTCATTGGGAAGGAACTGTTAATACTTTTGATAAGGTACGTGACCATGAAAAGACACACGAAAAGGTACGTGTCCATGAAAAGATACACGAAAAGGATACCAGGTAATTTGAAATGCCTGGTTTTCTTGGCGACAAACACACCAATCTGGTACATCATCTAGCCAACATGAAAAAAGACTGTAAAATTTCTGGTGTGAAATTAAATGACAAGCAATACTTTGATCCAGATACTTTAGAAAATGCAAAAAGCAAGAATTTTTCTCCTTGCATATTGTGCATTGGTAATTAAGAAAAAATAAAATTAACAAAATTTTACTGGATTGCTTTATGTGATTTTGCTACTTTTCCTCTTTGACTAGGTTTTTTTGTTTTTTGCATTCTTTTAGAAGAGCCTTTTCTTAATTTTGAAGGATTTTCAATTCTAATTTTTCCTTCTTCACGTTGCTCTTCTTTTTTCTCCTCAGATAATCTACGAGCCATATTTTCTAGTACTTGGGTATATGGATAAAGTAGATGGTAAATTATCAAACATGAAAAACTCCCTTAGACACCAAAGTCAATTAAGACTTTTTTTCTAGAAGAAAATAAAAATCTCTTGGCATCAATAGATAATCTGTAACAAAGATACCTAAGCCTTAAGTATGATTGTGGCTTAACGATCTTTTCATGAAGGAGATAATGATTGGGCTATCCTTAGCTATATTTTTACTGGTACCAACAGCTTATGCCCAAACCACGCAAGGCATAACCATACTTGGCGACTATACGGAATTTAAAAAAGGCCAAGACATTTTCATTTATGGCAAGCTGTCTCAGGTAAATGCTGACTCGTTTCTAATTTTAGAAATTATAAATCCAAACGGTGATCTATGTCAGATTCAGCAAATTGTTCCACTCTCAAACGGTTTGTTTCTAACAGAACCAATTCCACTTGAAGGTAGGGTATGCGGGATGGAAGGAAATTATGAAATAAAAATATTCTACGGCGATGATTCTAAAAGTGAAGAGTTTAGCATCATCTCTACTGTCTTTAAGGAAAAAACTGGTTCAGAGTATTTTGATTCA
>JAENJF010000011.1:0-32963 GCA_016844685.1 Candidatus Nitrosotenuis sp.
TTAGATTATCAATGTAAAGATCACCTACCTTGCCAAGCTTTGGTGGCGGTGGACCATCGCCAGTCCAAACCCGGTTCTTTTTGGCAGGGTTACCATCATGTTGATCATCATCACTGTCTGCAAATGCAAACGGTAATGACGTTGTAAAAGCTCCAGATATTAGTACTAGAATAGTTAAAAAAACAATTATTTTGTTTGCCAAGGCCAATTTTTGGGTCGTTTAACGCTATTTAAATATGATCGTAATAAGATGAGGTTTTACGATCAGAACAATATTAATCAAAAATTCTAATTTTGAGTATTTTGATGTCAGATTGGTAAGATTTGTTTTGTTAACAAAAGCATTTTGTAGGAATTATTAAAATGCAATCTATCCTTTGATAAATTTCTCTAGTTCATTTTTTGCATCAGGATCACTCATTTGTTTTGGAGGATGCTTCATCAAATAAGCGCATGCAGGAATTATTGGTCCCCCCATTTTTCTATCCAAGGCCAGCCTTGCCAAACGTACTGCGTCAATTACTATGCCAGCAGAGTTTGCCTTATCGTCTACTTCTAGTCTTACTTCCATGTTGTATGGGATGTTTGCCCACTGTCTTCCTTCAATTCTCATAAACATTAGTTTTGTATTTCCTAAAAATGGAATAAAGTCAGACGGCCCCACATAGATTTGATCATCGTCAAGTCTTTGCTTTAGTTGGCTTTGAACACTTTCAGTCTTTGAAATTCTTTTGCTCACCAGTCTTTCTTGTTCTTTCATGTTCAAAAAGTCTGTATTACCACCAACGTTGATTTGGTAAGTTTTTTCAATTTTTGTTCCACGATCGTCACATAATTTGGCAAGTGTCCTATGAACTATGGTTGCCCCGACCTGACCTTTTATGTCATCCCCAATTACTGGGATTTTCTTTTCTGCAAATTTTCTGCCCCATTTTCCTTCTGATGCAATAAATGACGGAATACAATTTACAAATGCAGTGTTAGTGTCAAGACACATCTGAGCCCAATACTGGGTTACTTTATCAGAACCGACAGGCAAATAGGAAACAATTATTTCAACTCCGGTTTCGTCGAGTTTTTGTTTAATTTCTTTTGTGATTTGTTCTTGGGTTTTTTTACTTTTTAGTGGCTTTACCCTGTTTTCAACCCAAATTCCAACTCCGTCAAGAAGTGGGCTTTCATGTACACGTCCCGTTGATTTTGGCATCTTTTGCTTTGAAACCCAGTTCACCATGTTTGGGTATTCATAAATTGCCTCGTTGATTGTCTTGCCAATTTTGTTTATGCCGACGTCAAAGCCGGCTACAAAATCAAGATCATAAATTGAATAATCCCCTATTTTCTCATGCATTAGTCCTATTACTTGCTGCTTTGGATTTTTCCTATAGTATTCAATTCCTTGAATTAGTCCAGAAAAACAGTTACCAATTCCAACCAGTCCTACTTTGATTTTTTTTCCCAAGGCCTAGTTTGGATGTCGATGGACTTGTTTTAAATTTTCCTGCTAGGCTGCCTTTAAAATCTGGCAATCACTCGAGTACGTTAATGGTAATCGAGTCGGTAATTTTTTGCTCATTTTCTGTAAATATGCTGGATTCCACGACATATCGACCGCCGATTACTTGGGTGCCGTCATTTTTTGTTTGATTCCAGGCAAATAACGACTCTTGTTTTGGCTCGAGCCTTGAATTTTGAATATCTGATGAAAAGATTGTAGTGCCATCAAGTGCCCTGATGTGCAATTTTGGGGCATTGTCAGAAAACATCAAGACTTGTGTCCCGGAATTGATTATTCTAATTTGTACACTCTCTCCGGCCAGATAGTTTTGCTTGTCTGTTATAATAGACAGTGATGGGCCCTCAATGAATTCCAGTCCTTGTTTTTTGGAATGTACTTGTTCTAGATAGATACCAAATATTACTGCAGATATTATTCCGGTGCAGACTGCAATTACAAGTCCTTTTGGAAACATGTTACTTTGGGCGAACGGCCTTTGTACGCCAGCTTTTTGGATAGGTGTTTGGCGCCATAATTATTCTATTTGTGGTAAACGCGTATCCCTTTGTTGCATCCTTGATTTCGTTTTCTGACAAAAGAGCTTCTGCAAGTGCTACAATTTCTCCCTTTTGCGTGTATATTCCAACAAGATCTCCCTTTGAGAGATTTGGTGAGATTTGAAGAATTCCAGGTATTGCAAGTTGTGCTCCATGGCACAGTGCGTCAACTGCAGAATCCCTTATTACAACTGACTTTATTTCAGTCAACGCAAATTCTATTGGAAGAATTAATTTGTATAATTTGGAATCGTCCTTTTTTTCCTCCCATTGTGCATATGCGTCTGTAAGCTCATGGAGGGTGACTAGCTTGTGAGATTCATTGAATTGGTGTACACGCGAACGGCGAAGTTCAATCATTGTTGCTCCCGGTCCCAGTATTTCACCGATGTCGTAGTATAGTTTACGGATGTAGGTTCCAGCTTCGCACAATACTCGCAAAAGCAAGAGTCGCTCTTTTTGTTCCATCAGTTCTAGTTCGTATATGGTTCTTGTTCTGGTTTTGCGCAAAACTGCAGAGCGTTGAGGTGGCTTTTGATAAATTTCTCCAAGAAATTGATTTAGGACGGCATCGAGTTTTTCTTTGCTTGGAAGAGAGTGTAGTCTTCCCAATCCATAGTATTCCTTTGGTCCCAGCAACAAAACACCAAGCGCCTTTGTTGCCTCTCCAAGACCAAGTGGTAATATGCCCGATACCTGCGGGTCCAAGGTTCCACTGTGACCAATCTTTGGGAGTTTTAGGATTCTTTTTGCCCAGGCAACTGCTTCATGGCTTGTCGGTCCTGGCGGCTTGTCCAGTAGAATCAGGCCGTAATTTAGAAGGTCTTTGATTGTCCTTTTGTTGTAGTATACGCCATGCTGGTCATTTGTGATATCATCATCAAGTACAACCAAATTTTGCAGTTGTGGAAGCTTCAAAATATTTTGTGCACCTTTTCTATTGCAGTTTTTAGAACATTTCCTGCATCGAGCCCATCAGTATCTATCATAATGTCAAACACGGATAAATCATCTCCAAAGTCAAAGCCGTATAATTTTTTGTATAAACTCTTGTTTTCTTGGTATCTCTTTTTGACAATGTCAAGTGCTTCTGAAAGTGGCATGTTGTCTCTAATTTGCATGCGTTTTGCGCTGTTTTCCTGCGAGCCCGCAAGCCAGATTTTCACTCCATCTTTGACAAGCCACGGTAGAGTATAACTTGTTATGACCACGTTTCCTTTAAGAAAAATATCTTTTAATTTTTCATCTACCTTTTTGTCAAATGTATAGTTGTCTTTTCTTTGGTTTAGGAATTTCATTCCGTCTTTTGTGTCCCACCAGTCATCACCTTCTGTTTGAAATCCCTGCTCTTTTGCAAAGTTTTTTAGAACATCGCCGCCACTCAAGCTTTTTAGGCCAAATTCTTTTGCAAGTCCTTTTGAAATTGTGGTCTTGCCAATAGCTGGAGGTCCAGAAATGATTATTGATTTTATCAAGTTACGATAAATCCATCGAGGTTTTAGTTAGTTTCATTACTATACCACTAAATGTAATTGATGCCAAAAAGTACCAGGCCCAGAAATAAACATCATTTACATTGTTGCATATTTTTCCGTCAATTTTTTCAGCAATACAAGTAAGCTCAAAGAATCCACCAGGAATTACGTTTAATGAAATTGGAGATACCGCTACAGTGTATGAGAATAGTGGTGGCAATACAAAATAGAAAACGAGAATCAGAGGAACAAATGTAATCATCATTGGCCTCATGTTCATTTGCATCATTTCTTGGTTGAGTTTGCTCATGTAAGTGGATTTTTTGTTTAGCTCTGCCTGTTTTTCAGTATCCTTTGCTCTAAATGCCGCCATGCGTTCTTTTTGCCAAGCCTTTGTTTCTTTCATGATTCGTTTTAGTTTTTGCTGATCAACCAGCTTTCTTCGCACTACAGCATTAAACAAATTTAGAAGAATTGCTATCCCTGTGATTCCAAACATTGCTGGAATCATTCCCTTGACTAACGGATCTGCACTGCCAAGTGGCCCACTTTGTATGCCAAGTAGATCACCTTGGAGAAATATCGATTGTAAAAACTGTAATATTATAATTGGCTCCATGTTCAAAATCCTATTGCGCTTATTACCTCTTCAGCTGCCTCTTCAACTTTTCCTTCCGTGTTCAATATGGATTTCATTGGGGAGCCAGTCAATACTGCACAGCTTGAAAGCATTGCGTCTTGGACAGCCAGTTCCTTTTTTATGCTATCTATTGAGACTATGTCTCTGTTTCTTGTGGTGTCTTTCATTCTTCGATTATAGATTTCCTCAGGCCTTGCAGAAACTGAGATAAAGTTTTCAGGTTTGAGTTCCTCAAGAACACGATGGGGCAGACCGGGGTAGAATCCTTCTTTGGTTGAGATGAATGCGTGTGTGTCAATGATTACAACATTATCGTTAAATCCCGAGATTTTTTTGGCTGCTTTTGTTTGAAGTTCTCTTTGTTGGGCTACAGACAATTTTCTTAGCTCGTCTCTGTCTTGAATTCCCATTTTCTTTGCTTCTTCAAACATTACTGTTCCAAAACTGTGAACGCTGACACTTTTTTTGCGATTGTTTAGGAGTTCAACGATTTTTGCCACAAGTGTTGTTTTGCCAACACCGGCAATTCCAACCATTACGACTTTTTTACTTTCGCCCAAGTAACGCACCCAGACGTGGCATAACAACTTCGACTTGTTCTCGAATCAACTGCTGGTAATAGTTAATCAGAATATCTACCATAAGCAATATGCCTACTCCACCGCCTATAACTCCAAGGACATCAGACACGCCTGCTAACGCACCAAGTATTGCCGAACCAATTATTGTTACAGATGGAATGTATTTGTTAAGGAGTGCTTCTACTGGTTGATTTGATCTTCTAAATCCTGGAATTTGTACGTCTGCATCAAGTAAGCTTTTTGCTGCGCTTTTTGGAGACAGGCCGCCAAGCTCTACCCATAATTTTCCAAATATGATTACAATTGCAATCATAAACAAAACGTAAAGTAAGGCCCGTATGGGATCAAGTGCGGCTATTGTAAATCCCCTTGGAGGAGTGATGTAGTAAATGATTCCTCCTATCGGTGTTGAGGGGCTTGTAGGATCAAACTGTCCAATTATGTTGAAAAGCTGATTGTTGTTTCGTGGATTAAGGTTTGACCACAGCATCTGGCCCATAAACACTGCGTTTGCAGTAAGTGCGGATGCAAGAATGACTGGGATGTTTGAAACATACATTAGTTTGATTGGATATGTTGCAGAAAATCCCCTGTATTTTGTAGAGACTATTGGGATTTCAATTTTCATCCCTTGCGTGTAAACTAGAATCAACAGTATGCCAGCAGTCATTGACATGCTAAGTAAGCTTGGTAAGTTATTGCTCCTAAATATTATGTCGGATAAATTAGCACTTGTAATAGATTGCCCAATAAATGGCACAAGCCCAACCATGCTTCCGTCTCCTGCAGGAATTGGACTAAAGAGGCTCCACACTATTTGTTGTGCAACTCCTGCCATGATGAAAACGCTGATTCCACTGCCTAGACCCCATCCCTTCTGGACAAGCTCGTCAAGGAACATTATCAGTACAGATGCTGCGATTAATTGTCCTATTATCACATAGAGTACATTTGGGGTAACTCCAGGTCCATAAACTGCAGCAGCATACACTACGGCCTCAGCTGTAATGACAATATACGTGACTAGTTTTGTGGCAGTCTGAAAGATTCCTCTTTCATCAGGCTTTGTAAAGTCAAATTTGAGAATTTCCGATCCCTTTAGCAACTGCATCAAAAGTCCGGCCGTGACTATCGGTCCAATTCCAAGCTCAATCAGTGTTCCTTGCTGGGATGCAAAAATTACTCTGGCGAATGCTAAAAAGTCAAATTGCGGTGTAGTTGCTCCAAAAAGCGGAGTCTGTCCCATTATTTGGTAAATCAGTAAAACAAGTCCTGTCCAAATAAGCCTAGTTTGTAATGAGAGTTTCTTTTTTGGTTTTGGTACTTGGACGAGATATGGTTCGGTTTTTTCTACTATTTTTTTAACTAGATGTTGTATTGTGCTTTCAGCCAACGACTAACACCTCTCCCCCGACCTTTTTGATCTTGTCCTCTGCAGAGGCTGTGTATTGTTCAACCTTGACTAGATAGGCATTCTTTACCTGGCCTCCGCCAAGAAGTTTGTCATATCCTAGACTAGTAAGATCTATTAGCTTTCTGTTTCCTTCCAGTTTTCCATGTTTTGCAAATAGATCGTCCAAGTCCCTTACACTAGCCCATTTTTTTATTATATTTGGGTGAGGTGGATGAGTGGAATCATGACCAAAGTGATCAGGATCAAATTTTAGTAAAGTGCTGTATAGATGCTTGTGCAATCCTGATTGTCCTAGTCCTCCTTTGTGACCACTTGCTCTGTGTTGTCCAATTTGTCCCCAGCCATGAGTTCTAGAACCCCTGAACTTTCTTGTTTTTCGCAGTCTTGTTGCCATCTAAATCATTTTCCTAACAAGTTCGATTAGATCTTTGTTTTTTCCAAGTATACCGCCTTCTCCATATGTTTTTCTTGTGCTTCGCTTAAAGCCACGTCTTGGTGGAGCAAGTGCAAACCATGGTTTGAGTGGTTTTACTTTGTTTAATGCAATGGTACCTTCGTTTAGTGAAACTGCAAGATCATCTATTGTTTTAAAACCAAGTTTTTCCATGTCTTCATTTGTGATTTTTTTGTATCCTTCTTTTCTGCCCTTTTTGTTTAGAAGTTCTTTTGTGATGTCAAGGCTTGCCTCTTGGTATGAGATATAGTGTTTTACTTTGTCCAGCATTCCCAGAGTATTGTCTTTGGCTGGAATTATTGTAGCTCTAAATTTTTTATCTAGTTTTAAGAGTTCTAGCGTTGTTTTTGCCCAGTGTGGGACATTAATTTGCCCGCTCATTCTTACTACAAGATATGCTTTTGCCATTTTTTATCAACCCTGACTAAATGTCTGTCTTAGACACTCTAGTATTGCTTTTGATGTAGAATTCATTGTGGCAGTGGAACCCTTTGCTGTGGTCCACGCATCTTTAAGACCTGCAAGTTTGAGAAGATTTCTGATTTTTCCGCCAGCAACCAAACCTAGTCCTCTTGGTGCAGGTACGATTTCAACAACAACACTGCCGCCCTTTCCACGCACTTTGAATGGAACGGAATGGGGTTTGTCACATCTGCATTCCCAGCTTCCACAGCCAAGTTTTACTGGACTGACATTAAGGTAAGCATTAGTTGTTGCTTTTTCAATTGCAATTCTCATTTGTTTTGATTTTCCTTGACCAATGCCAAGATAGCCGTTTTCGTTTCCTGCTGCAACCAGTGCCTTGAATTTTGTTCGTTGTCCGTTTGGCGTCATTGTTTGAACCATTCCGACATCGATTACTTCGCTTTTCAGATCAGGTAATAATTTTTTGATTATTCCTGCTTCTTGTATTCTAAGTCCATTAGCATAAATTTCAGCCATTGTTGTTATGAGACCGGTGGCAACTTTTTTGCCAAGCTCTGTACGAGGCACCCAAACCTCTTCTTCTTTTTTGTATGAACCACGTCTGTCTGATCTTGGTCTGTCTGATCTTGGTCTGTCTGATCTTGGTGCAGCTGATCGTGGTGTTTGTGTTCCACTCATGTCTACTTGACCTCACTATCAATTGCTGATTTGATTTTTGCAATATCATTTTTTACTTTAAGGTGTTCTCCGTTTATTCTGTCATCACTTGGAAGCGATTCTTCGCCTGCAGGAATTGCTAATCCTGCGTCAATTATTCCTTTTAGTGCAGCAGACATTCTCTGGGTGTACCTTCTTGTTCCGCTATACATTATTGCGTCCTTGGCTCCTTTTGAGAGTGCTTTTTTTCCTGCAAGATAGCCTGTAAGATATGCTGCTGGGACATTTTTTCTTGAACCCATCCAACCCTTTTGTATTAAGAATCGTGAGTGTGCAGATGCTATTACCAAATCGCCCTTCATTTCTGGTTTATGAATTTGAACTAGAGTATTTTCATTAGAAATCTGAATTGTAACAAAATCACGCCTGCCCATTAGCATTAGCTTGCGCTTCTTATAGTTAGTTTTCTCATTACGTAATCGTCGTAGTATGGTGGAATAAGCCATGCGATATTGATGAAATTTTTGAACTACTCTTATAAACGTTAGATAGAAAGAGATACAAGTAATGCCTTTTGGGAATGAAGCCTATTTTCTGCCTCATCCCAGACAACAGATTGTGATCCATCAATGACAGAGGCAGTTACCTCCTGACCTCTTTTTGCTGGAAGGCAGTGCATGAAAATGGCATTTTCGTTAGCTTTTGCCATAAGTAAAGAATTCACTTGATACTTTGGAAGGAATTTTTTGAGTTGTTTTGGATCGTCGTGAATTGATACGAATGTATCTGTAACTATAACATCAGAATTGGACACTGCCTTTTGTGGATCTAGAGTTAGTTCAATGTCGATTAGTTTTTTGCAATTTTGGATTATTTTGTGATCAGGTTCAAATCCCTTTGGGGTTGCAATAGATAGGGAAATTTCTGCCTTGGCACAGCCATAAATCATCGAATTACATACATTGTTTCCATCGCCAATCCAAGCAAGTTTTAGTCCTTTGAGTTTTCCTTTCTTTTCTTTGATAGTCATTAGATCTGCTAGAATTTGGCATGGATGGAATGAATTAGACAAACCATTGATTACTGGAACTTTGGAATGTTTTGCCAAAGTCTCAACGACAGAATGCTCGTAAACTCGCGCCATGATGACATCTGCATATCTAGAAATTGTTTTTGCAGTATCCTCAATTGTTTCTCCTCGCGATAGCTGTAATTCCTGTGAGGAAAGATTCAGCGCATGACCTCCAAGTTGGAACATTCCTATTTCAAAGCTTATACGTGTTCGAGTTGACGGTTTTTGAAATATCATTGCAAGTGTTTTATTTTTTAATAGTGGTTTTGAGATTCCTTTTTTGAGATCTTTTTTTAGTTTTATTGCAAGGTCTAGTATTTGCAATAGCTCTTTTTTGTCAACCTCATCCAGTGTTAGTACATTTTTAGATTTTATCATTTAAACCAACCAAAACGCCGCCTCTTCTTTGGTTCCTCTTCTTTTTTATCTTCTTTTTGTTTTTCTTTAACCTCAGGTTCTTTGGTTTCCGGTTTTGATTCGAGTTTTTCCTGTTTCTTTGGTTGCTGGCCTGGCATTGGGCGACTGTTAGCTATCCAATTTCTAATATTTTTGGAAAGAGTAAACGCATCATCATCATTTTCAGGGGGCGGAACGTCGTACAAATCAGCGTATGTAGAGATGTCTTGATCTTTAATTCCTTCAAACGGGTCTGAGCCTTTTTTTGACATTGGTTCTGGTTTTGGTTCTGGTTTTGGTTCTGGTTTTGGTTCTGGTTTTGGTTCTGCCTCAAGAAACACTTGCTTGTCAAATGGCTTTAGGTCTGAATATTCCTGACCTACTCCGACATACAAGATTGGTTTTGAGGTGATTTTAACTACAGATAGTGCTGCCCCTCCACGAGCATCAGCATCGCTTTTTGTCAGTATTGCACCATCAAACTGTACATGCCGATAGAATTCCCTTGCTTGGTTGACAGTATCATTTCCAGCTAATGAATCGCCTACAAAGATCTTTAGATCTGGTTTTACTACCTTGGTAATTTTTTCGATTTGATCCATGAGGTTTTTGCTTGTCTGCATTCTTCCTGCAGTATCAATCAAAACGCAATCAATTTTGTGGGATTTAGCATAAAGTACGGCATCTCGTGCCACTGCTGCAGGATCAGAGCCATAATTTTGAGCAATTATTCTAATGTTTAATCGGTTTGCGTGTTCCGTTAGCTGCTCTATTGCTCCTGCTCGGAATGTATCTGCAGCTGCAATTACTACTGAGAATTTATTTTCCTTTAAAAGATACCCGAGTTTTGCAAGAGTCGTTGTTTTTCCAGTTCCATTAATTCCAACAAACAAGATCACACATGGCTCGCCAGAATTTTTCTTTGAGTTGATGTTTGATATTATATCAACAGAGCCTACAGCATCAAACAGTCCAGAAATACTTTGAATTAGACTATTTTTGATAAAGGATTCAATTTCTTTTTTATCAACAGATGTGCCGATTAACTTTTTTTTAAGGTCAGACTTGATTGTATCAATTACTTCAGTTGCAACATCTGACTCCATTAATTCGATTTCTAACTGGAATAAAATGTTGTCAATGTCATTTTCTTTTAGTTCCTTTTCACCAAGACTTTTAGCTACGGATGAAAAGGTGCTACGTAATTTATCAAACATAAAATCTCACTGTTGAGGAGTGTTTGCAGATTGTATTAATCGATTCATTTCTTGTTTTAGTTGCTCTAATCTCATCAAGGCTTGATGTTTTTGCGAAGCAGTCTCGTTTAGTGCTACTTGGAGTTCCTTTATCCTTGATTCAAGATAGTTAATGGCAGAATCGTGCTCCTTTTCTACTAGGATTCCTGCACCCACATCGAGCAATACCTTTGATGTTCCAGAAACGCTGGCCTTGACGTATGTTCCAAGTCCTACAGGAATTAATGATTCAAATTCTTGATTTTGGTTAATTCCCCTGATTGATTCAACTGAAGATATTGCTTCCCGCAAAAAAGTCATAATTGCCTCTTCTTTTTGATCCAAGCTTGTTGTGTAGGATTCAAGCATTTGCATTTGGTAAAGAAGCTGCTGGGCTTGTTCTTCGCTCATTTACAAAAAAATCAGTTCAGATGCCTATAAATGCATTTGTTGGATGAAAACCAATACAAATGATTTCAAAGAGAAATTGATTATTTGTCAAGTCAAAAACAAAATGGATTCACCCATACAAGGATCATCCAACAGACAGATTAAAGATCAAGTTAATTCTTAATGAAAAAATCAGAGGGAATAGAATAGTTGGACTTGAAGCACGAATTGAATCAGGAGATGTGCATCAGTTGCACATTCACAAAAATGAGTATGTTCTTGTTTATTCTCTTAAAGGGAAATGTATTGTAACGGTTGGAAGAAAAACGAAAACAGTTTTTCCTAATACAATGATTTTCATCCCACCCATAAATGATGTGGGTTTTCCCGCTCGTCATTTCATAAATTCTCAAATCCTTGGAAGGGCATAGCGTTTGCAATAGGAACTAAAGCAAGGATCAATAACGTCTGGATGGAAGACAATAAAAAAAGAAGATAAATTATTTAGCTTTGGAATAACGTTTTTCTACTTCATCCCAATTTACGACATTCCACCATGCAGTAACATAGTCTACTCTTTTGTTTTGATATTTGAGATAGTATGCGTGTTCCCAAACATCAAGACCAAGCAATGGAACCAGTCCCTCGGTTCTAGGACTTGTTTGATTTGGCATTGATTTGTATTCAACACCATTTGATTTTAGATTGAAGACTAGCCAGCCCCAACCGCTTCCTTGAACACCGGTGGTTTTTGTCGAAAATTGTTCCTTGAAGGAATCAAAACTGCCAAATGTTTTGTTGATTGCGTCTGCAACTGAGCCGCCTGGTTTGCCTCCACCATTTGGTTTCATGTTGTTCCAAAATAGCTTATGATTGTCATATCCACCACCGTGGAAGTTGATTGCACCGCGTATTGTATCTGGTACTTGGTTTATGCTTGCAAGAACATCAAGGAGATCCTTTTGTTGTAGGTCAGAGCTAAGCTTGTCCCACGCATCATTTAGGCCATTTGTATAAGCTTGGTGATGTTTTGTGTGATGGATTTCCATTGTTTTTGCGTCAATGTGTGGTTCTAATGCATCATATGCATATGGTACTTCAGGAAGTGTGAATTTTCCCATGACGTATTAAACAAATGTTCATAATTTAATGATTTGTCCCATGTTCACCACTATGGAATAATTTACCACAAGTAAAATCCAAGCATGAGTTTTATTCCGTTAGGAGAAGGACAAATAGTGAAATATCAAAAGATAATTTTTTGCGCATTTGTTGTTTTGATTGGAGTTATTCTAGTTTCCCAAAAAATACAGCCAGATATCACACTAGAAATTCTTCTTGATAAGAGTAGCAAATATGTCGGTGCAGACTATCCCCATGATTTAGGTTTTAATGGAAATGGGATCAAGGTTGCAGTAATTGATACTGGGGTAGACTATAATCATCCTGACCTTTTTGGGTTTGGTCCGTCTGGTAAGGTAGTTGGAGGATATGACTTTATTGAAAACGATTATTCCCCAATTGACACAAATGGACATGGAACTGAGGTTGCCGGAATAATTGCTGCAAATGGAACTCTAAAAGGAATTGCGCCATCTGCAAAGATTCTAGCTTATCGCGTTTCAGATACTGGTGAAGGGGTATCATCAGATCTTATCATAAAGGCAATACAACAGGCAGTTACTGATGGTGCAAACGTGATTAACATAAGCCTTGGTGTTAATCGAACAAATGAAAGAATTGATGAGGCAATCAACTATGCAGTAAAAAAGGGAGTCATAGTAGTAACAGCTGCGGGGAACGGCGGTCCTGATCTAAAGACCATAGGCAGTCCAGGAAAGGATCCCAATACGATTACGGTTGGTGCCACGTATAATAATATCACATCTAGTCTTGTTGCAACACTTCAAATCGATGGCGAGCGTGTGCAGGTCTTACCAATGGCTGGGATTAAACCAACAAGCGAGCCAGTTTTGGCCGAAATTATTTTTGGCAAATACGGTAGAGTTGAGGATCTTGTTGGAATTGATGCAAAGGGCAAAATTTTGTTAATTGAAAGAGGCAGTGATAAAAAAGGCGAGCTTGTTTATTTTTCAGACAAAGAAAAAAATTCTGCAATTGCAGGTGCCAAAGCCATAATAGTGTATAACAATGAGCCTGGAATATTTCTTGGGGAATTAACCCACAAGCTTACAGGTCCTGATTATATCCCGATGATCCCTACAGTGTCCATGTCAAGAGAAGACGGCTTGTGGTTGAGAAACATAATTCAAAACAAGACAATAGGCACGCTCAACATGTTTTACCATCCCGACTTTGTTTCATTTTTTAGTTCACGCGGCCCTGTTTCTCCGTTTTATATCAAGCCCAACTTGGTAGCACCGGGGGTTTTTGTGAACGCCACCTCAATCAAAGGCAGTTATAATCTGACAAGTGGAACTAGTTTTGCAGCTCCCCATGTTTCTGGTACAGCCGCCATTTTACTGCAAAAGAATCCAAAGTTGACACCGCATGAGGTTAACTCTATAATTTCAACTACTGCTGATCCAATATCGGATACATATGGAACGCCATTTCCACTTGAAATAAGTGGAGTTGGTAGACTAAATGTAACAAAGGCATTTAATGCAAATCTTGTCATAATGCCAAACTATGTTATTTTTGATTTGTCGCCATATGCCAAAACACAGACTAGTTTATTGCAGCTAAAAACAATCAACGGTGAGGCTCCAACGGTAAAAGTAGATTTCAAAATAAACACGGATGCAGTAAATTTTGATTATTCTCTTGACGGTAATCGTCTTTACATTATATCCAAGCTTTCAAAGGAAATTACAGGAGAGTATCAAGGAATGATAACAATAGACGGCGGTATCATACAATATCATGTTCCCATATTGGTAAGAATAGGAACAAGCTCAGTTGGCGTCATAACAGATGATGGGAAATTAGACTTTAGAGTTTACTCTAATGACATTTGGACCTATGCAAAAATCACAGTATACAATGACGATTACAATCTTATTGATACTACATCGATAACACCCACAAAAAATGCACCTGTGTTTATTCGTGAATCGGGGCAGTACTGGATTGAGGCAAATATTAAAGATGGAAATAATACAATCAATGCGTACAATACTATATTTGTCGAATCGCCTATAAAAGATCAAATTGATTTTAGTACAATTGGAATACCTCAAAGGCAGCTATTGGTCATAATTGGAATTATTGTTACAATAGCAACAGCTGGAATGATAATTAAGAAGAAATGATTATGGTTTTGTCCCTGCGTTTACAATTTCTGTGGCCACATTCTTGAACTTGGCAAAGTTGTCTACAAACATTTGAGCCAGTTTTTTTGAAGAAAGGTCGTATGCGCCCTTGTCTTGCCAGGTAGCTTTTGGATCCAAGACCTCTGATGGTACCCCGGGGCATTCTGTTGGAACGTCAAGGTTGAATAAATCATCATGTCGATACTTTACAATATCTAGTGATCCTGTAAGTGCAGCAGTAACCATTGCCCTGCTGTACTTTATGCTTACTCGCTTTCCTACGCCATATTGTCCACCAGACCAGCCTGTGTTGATCAGGTACACTACGGTGTTGTGCTTTCTGATTTTGTCACCCAAAAGATTTGCATAAACTTCTGCAGGTCTGGGCATGAATGGTGCTCCAAAACACTCTGAAAATGTTGCCTTTGGTTCTTTGATGCCCCTTTCTGTTCCTGCCAATTTACTTGTATAACCAGACATAAAGTGAAACATTGCTCCTTCTTTTGTGAGTCGTGATACTGGTGGCAACACTCCTAATGCATCTGCTGTAAGAAACACTATTACTTTGGGATTTCCTCCAACACTTGGAAATATTGCAGTTGGAATGTATTCCAGTGGATATGCAGCTCTTGTGTTTTCGGTAAGTGAGCCATCATCAAAGTTTGGCTTGAGGGTTTGTTTGTCAATTACAACATTTTCAAGTACTGCGCCTGACTTTATCGCGCTCCAGATTTGTGGTTCCGATTCTTGGTTTAGGTTGATGCATTTTGCATAACAGCCACCCTCAAAATTGAAAACGCCCCTGTCTGACCAGCCATGCTCATCATCGCCAATCAGCATTCGGTTTGGATCAGCAGAAAGACTTGTCTTGCCTGTCCCGGAAAGACCAAAGAACAATGCAGTGTCACCTTCTTTTCCAATGTTAGCAGAGCAGTGCATTGGAAAGATTCCCCTCTTTGGGAGTAGGTAATTCATTATTGTAAACATTGACTTTTTCATTTCACCAGCATAGCTTGTGCCGCCAATCAGAACAATCTTTTTTGTCAGGTTAATTAGAATGAAAATGTTCGACGTGGTTCCATCTACTTCTGGGATTGCCTCAAAATCATTTGTGCACATCATAGTAAAGTCGGGCTCGTGATTTTCAAGCTCTGCTGCAGATGGCCTTACAAACAATTGCCTTGCAAAAAGACTTTGCCAGGAATGATCATTGATTACTCGAATTCCAAGACGGTTTTCAGTGTCTGCCCCTACAAATCCATCAAATACAAACAGTTCCTTTCCTTCAACAAATTTTTTCATCTTGTTGAGAATTTTATCAAATCTGTCTAGCGGAAATGGATGATTAATCTTTCCCCAGTCAACAGTATCATGAGTTTCATCGTCATCTACAATATAACGGTCATCAGGAGACCTTCCTGTGAATTTGCCTGTCTTTACAGCAAGGGAACCAGTAGTTATAAGCATGCCCTCGTTTTTTTGCACTGCTATTTCGACTAATTTCTCAGACGAGAGATTTCGGTGAATTTTTGATGGTTTTATGCCAAATGCCTCAATCTGAGAAACAAACTTGGTAGTAATGGTAGATTTTGGATCATTCATGGTGATTATACCTCAATTTCAAAGAACATAGGCATGAACATCAAATATTCGATCCGAATGCGAATTCATTATTATCTCTTACTTTTTTACGCAATTACTTATTCAAGTAACCTATTTATTGTAAAATCTAAGAGCTTGTGTGTTGACCATCAATAAGGAAAAACTGGCATTAAGAAAAACAATTGCCGAACACAGACCAGACTTTGTAAGACAGGAAAGTTGGAGATATGTAAGAATTGGGCTAGCTTGGAGAAAACCAAAGGGAATAGACAACCATCAAAGAAAACAAAAGTTCAGAAGTCGACCTGGACTAGTCAAGGTGGGATATGGTGGTCCAAAAATAGCAAAGGGCTTGCATCCATCCGGATTTACAGATAATTTAGTTCACAATGTTACTGATTTAGAAAAACTAAACTCAAAGACAGACGGCGTAAGAATTGGCCATGGGGTAGGAACAAAGAAAAGATTACAAATAGTTACAACGGCAATGGAAAAGAAATTCAAAGTTTTCAATGCGAGAGTGAGGACTAGTGGTAGTAAATCTTAGGGCCAAAAAACGCCTCGTATCTCGAGTCGTTGGAGTAGGACTAAGCAGAATTAAATTTGATACTGAGAGTTCAGATGATATTGCAGATGCAATTACTCGTGAGAACATTCGAAGTCTCATAACTGCAGGCGCAATTACAATCAAACCAGCCAAGGGAACATCTCGTGGAAGATCAAAATTCAAGAAATCACAAAAATCCAAAAGAGGAGCTACTACTGGTTCAAAGAAAGGAAGGAAAGGAGCTCGTGTCGGAAAGAAAGAAGTCTATGTAAAGAGAACACGTGCGTTACGATATAGACTCAAAGTAGCAAAGGATAGAAAAGAAATTACAAATCCTGAATTCTGGGAACTTTACAGAAAGGTAAGTGGAAATACCGTAAAAGACTCTGCTCACCTAAGAGGCTTAGTTGAGGAAATAAAGGCTAGACGTAAAGCTTAGAATCGAAAAACCGTTTTTTCCCAATTTTGAATTTTTCCGCTTTTAATTGTAATTCCTTCTTTTGAGAGCATGTTAGTTTTTACGCCTTCGCCGTAAAAATAGCCGCCAATTTTTCCATCAGACTTGACAACGCGGTGACATGGAATTATGACTGGAAACGGGTTTTTGTTCATAATTTGACCAATCACTCGCTGACCGTTTGGTAGAGAAATTGCTCTTGCAAGCTCACCATATGTTGTGACTTTTCCTTTTGGCACCTTGAGCAATTTTTGATAAACTCTACGTTCAAGATCATTCAAAGTTTTATCATCTCAATATCTGCATCTTTGCATAAATTCATTACCTTTTGTTTGTTTGATCCCAGTCCTCCCCAATCAAGCAATGCGGTTTTTACCTTGTTTCTATCCAAAATATGAGAAAAGAGGGATTTGTCAAGAAATTCAAGCGCGTGTTTTGGAATTACTGTCCCCAAGGCATGTTTTCCTTCAATGAGTTCTTTTGTGAATTTTTCAGGATAGTGAGTACCGCCAAAACATATTGCTACAGGATAGGTCTTTATTGATTCAGACAAGGTTTGCAGTACTAGTTTTGCAACAGAGTTGCAGAGTGATTCATTGTTCCACTGTTTTTCTGTGGTGCCAATCTCAATGAATATGGCAGGCTTGCTCAGAGCAGTAGGCCCATGATGAGTGGCCTCTATAGTGATTTGAAATTCGGAAAAACTGCGTCTATTTTTCCATAGCGTTTGTAGGTATGATTTTTGCAGGTGCGGATGTGGAACTGCAACTTGTCTTTCATTTCCGCCAAATTGCGCAGTATCAAAGTTTCCAGTGCTATGGCACGTTAGAGCGAGTTCTCCAGATTGTGCTGCATGTTTTGACAAAAAGACAAATCCATCATAATGATATTTTTCCTCAAGCCAGTCTGCAGAAATTGCAGGAGTTGAAATAACTACTAGATCAAAATTTTTTCCCCGATAAATGTCACCATCTTTTTTCATTTGTTTTGAGAGGAATTTTGCCATGTTATGGCCAGCAGGGTCTTGCTCATACGCAACTAGTAATTCCATGAGATAAGAGATATAAGGCCACTTTATTAATTTCCAGCGATGGATCTAGTAAACACCTTCAAGAACATGGCAAACACATTGAAGCTTGCCAAAAAGTCAGATAAAGAGGACTATATGCAACACTTGAGACTGGTTCTTTTAGGAGTAGCTGCCATCGGGACAATTGGATTTATAATTCAGTTTGTTTTTTCAGTGTTTAGATTCGGATAGATGGAATTGTCACAAGAAATTAAATCACATCTTTTTGCAATCAGAACCACAGGAGGTCAAGAAAAAGTCGTATTGAACTTGTTACAAAACAAGATCAAGACAAACAAGATTAACGTTCTTTCAGTTTTGCTAGTTGATAATCTAAAAGGCTATGTTGTAATTGAGGCAAAAGACGCAAATGCCGCTTTTCATGCTCTGCAAGGAATTAGACACATTCGTGGCCAGCTCAGAGGAGAATTGGAATTCAAAGACATTGAAGGTTATTTGGTAACTAGAACAAATGCGATCCAGTTGGCAATAGATAACATTGTAGAAATCATTGGCGGGCCGTTCAAGGGAATGAAGGCAACAGTCACAAGAGTAGATAATGAAAAGGAAGAGGCCACTGTTATTCTCTTAGATGCGCCATACCAGTTACCAGTCACGGTTGATAGTAACTATCTCAAAATATCCACGGCTTAGGAAGGATTAAATCTTCACTCAAAAAAAGATGAAAATATGTCTGATACTCAATCTGTTTCTGCACTAGTAACAGGTGGGCAAGCTTCTGCAGGCCCGCCATTAGGTCCAGCACTAGGTCCGCTTGGTGTGAACATCATGCAGATTATCCAGACAATAAACGACAAAACTAAAGATTTTGAGGGAATGAAGGTACCAGTAACAGTTAACGTCAATACCAAAACAAAACAATGGGATGTAGTTGTCGGAATTCCATCTGCCGCTGCATTGCTTCTAAAGGAGGCAGGAATTCAAAAAGGCTCAGGAGCTTCTGGCTCTACATGGGTTGGAGACATTAAAGTGGAATCTATTGTCATGGTAGCAAAGGCAAAACAAGAAAAATCTTATGCGAGCTCCCTAAAATCAGTTGCAAAAGAAGTTGTTGGAACTTGTCTTCCACTAGGAATTAAAATTGAAGGTAAAACTCCCAAAGAATTCACTGCAGAGATTAATGCAGGAAAATGGGATGAGAAGCTAAACTGAGTTTTTAGAAACCAGATAGGAATGCTCTTTGTCAGTCTTTTGTAGCTCAACAAAAGTTTCAGTGCTTTGAATTCCGTCTATTTTGCCAATTTTTTCAATGACAATTGTGTGTAGCTGTTCAAGGCTTTCTGCATGAACGTTAACCATGATGTCAAATCTTCCAGTGACTTCGGAGATTGAGACAATCTCTGCGGTTTGGAATAATTGCTTGTGAATCGCATCCTTTAGTTTTGGGTCCCTGTTGATCCCAATTGTTGCCTTCACAGAAATGCCAAGTTGTGCCTCATCAACTAGGACAGTGAATTTTTTGATGATCTTCTTTTTGGTCAGTCTTTTGATTCTGCTATACAAGACAGACGCATTGATTCCCATCTTTTTTGAAAGATTTGGAACAGAAATGCTTCCATCCTTGGTTAATTCGTAGAGGAGATTCATGTCCAAATCATCTAATTTATGCAATGTTTACAAAATTGTCGATTTGATGTTAATAAATGTAATTTTTATTATCAGAATTTGTATATAATACAAAGCGACAGAGTCAATTTAGAAAATTTTACAATTTTTGTCAAGTTTTGGCTTACAAGCGACAAACGATTTTAAATAGGCTTTCGCGGAAAAGCCGTATTGATCAACGAATCTGAATTAACCAAGATGATAAAGGATGCTAAAACAACAGACAAGGAACGCAAGTTCAGGCAGTCTGTGGAAATGTATGTAATTCTAAAGGATATTGATGTTAAGAAAGGATTTGCAATGAATGAGACAATCCAATTGCCAAAAAAACTCAGCACCCCAACAACAGTTTGCATAATGGCAGGCGGAGACATGGGACTAAAGGCAAAAAGTGCAAATGCTGACAGAGTTATCAGCGGTGATGAAATCAACGCACTTGCAGCAAACAAGCGTGAGGCGCGTAAATTCATCAACAATTATGATTTCTTTTTAGCAGATACACAGCTCATGACAACTGTAGGTAAGGTTTTAGGTCAGCTCTTGGGTCCAAGAGGAAAGATGCCAGTACCAGTCCCATTTAATGCCCCAATTGAATCGTTCTTGGATAGATTTAGATCATCAATTAGAGTCAAGGTGAAAAACTCATTATCATTAGCATGCAAGATTGGCGATGAATCAATGGATGATGCAGATTTGGCTTCAAATGCACATGCGATACTAAGTGCCATTGAAAAAAAATTGCCAAATGGAGAGAGAAACATTAGAAAAATAATAATCAAGACATCAATGGGAAAACCAATCAAACAAGTACAACAGATGAAATAGTATGAGAGAAAACAGAACACAGTATCCTAAAAAGAAAATGCAGATGTATCAAGAATTGCAAGAACTCCCAAAAAAATACAAAGTTACTGCACTAGTCCGAATGGAAAAGGTAAGATCATCTCAGCTTTTACCGCTCAGAAAAAAGTTTCTCAGTGATGTAAAGATAGTAAGCATAAAGGACCAAGTTGCCAAAAAGGCACTAGCCACGCTTGATGTTCCCGGAATTTCAAAAATGATAGAATCCCTTACTGGCCAGTGCGTTTTGATGTTTACAAACATGTCACCCTTTAAGCTAAATGTTCTTCTTGGCAAGAACAAAGTAATGATGTTTGCACGTGGCGGGGATATCGCAAGCATAGACGTTACAGTTCCAGCAAAGAACACAGGAATTGCCCCAGGCCCAATGTTGACAGAATTCAAAGAGGCAGGAGTTCCAACAAAGATTGATCAGGGAACAATTTGGATTACAAAGGATGTGACTCCAGTCAAAAAGGGTGGAGCCATACCGGATAAGCTAGCTACATTATTGCAAAAGCTTGACATAAAGACAATCGAGGCAGGAATTGCTCTAGAGGCAGCACTTGAGGAAGGACTGTCATACAAACGAGAAGAATTGGCAATTGACCTTGACAAATACAGAGAACTGTTTGCAAGAGCACACCAAGAAGCGGTATCACTGTCAATTGAGGCAGCATATATCACACAGGACAACATAAAGCTCATTCTTGCAAAGGTAGCTCAGGGCTCACGCTCAGTTGCAATTGAGGCAGGCTATGTTACTGACGATACCAAAGATGCAGTATTGCAAAAGGCAAATGCCCAAGCACAGTCAGTTGCCTCAAAGGCAAAAGGCTACACTCCAGCATAAAAATTATTTTTCTCTGGCTCTTGGCAGATTCCAGTTGTATTTCATTGCAACAAGTCTTAGAGAGGTAGTAATTATGATTCCACTAACAGATGCAATGTACATTGGCGCATCACCAGCCAACAAAAGATAAAAGCCTACAATTCCCACAAAGCTTGCCGTTGCGTACAATTCTTTTATAAAAATAATTGGAACTTCGTTCACAAAAACATCTCTAAGTATTCCACCACCAACTGCGCTAAGAATACCTGCAAATGCCATTGCAAGAAAATTTAATCCAAAGATATCATATGCAAAGGTTGCGCCGGTTATGGAAAAAACACCAAGTCCGATTGCATCAAATTTCAAAAATACGTTCCAATGCTTTTTCAAATGTGGATAAAGGAAAAACAAGGCAATGCCAGACGCAACAGAAACTATCACGTATGACGGATCAATGATTGAGTTTGGTGGGAATTTTCCAATTATGACATCGCGGATTGTACCACCGGCAACACCTGTGATTACTGAGAGAATTATTATTCCGACAATGTCGGATTTGTGCTCAATTGCCTTGAATGCGCCAGTCACCGCAAATGCCATTGTGCCAAAAAGATCAAAGGCATAGATCAAAATAGCAAATGGTATGTCTTGCAACTAGAATTGATAATACGTAATGATAAATAAGAATAAGGTAAAAATGAAAATTTTGATGATTTAGCCGAACAGTGAAGCGAGGCCTTCCATTGCTTGCTCTTCAGACTTTCCTGCTGCTGCCTCATCTTTCTTTGCTTCTCCGCCACCTGCTGGTGCTGCTGCAACTGTTGCTGCTGCAACTGCTACTGGTGCTGCCTTGATTGCCTCTTCGATGTTAACATCGGCAAGTGCAGACACTAGAGCCTTCACCTGGGCATCATTTGCTGATTGGCCAGTGGCTTTGATTATACTAGTAATGTTAGCTTCACTAATTTCTTTTTTTAGTTTGTGCAAAATTAATGCGGCGTAGACATATTCCATTGTATCGTGATTTTCTTTGGGGATAATATAAAACTATGTAGACTAGACGAGGATCTTAAGACTTCGACAAACAGAGTAAAGGTTTTGTTTTAGGTTCTTGTCGTATAGTGTTTCCATTCTTCGTTTTAGGATGCGCTTTGCTTCCTCTTTTTCAGTGCCTTCTGGCAGCGACAAAACATTGTTGATTAATTCAGGCAGTGATTCTCTTATCCATCCATCCAAAACAGAATGTGCTTTTTCAGAAATTGGAATTATCCTACCAGAATCCAAATCAATGATGTCGTTAAAGTTTTCATGTTCAGTTCGATAGATAAATGCAAATATACAATTTTCAGGAGTTGGAGATTTTAGAATCTCTTCAGATCTCAGCCCTGCCTTTCCCTGTGATACTTTATTTTTTAGACCTATAGGATTGACAATTAACCCGCTGATGCCAATTTTTGAGCCATCTACGCCACTAACCATACCAAAAATTATGTTTTTGTAATCACCGTCTTGTTTTGATGAAAAAACATAATCTCCTTCTTGAATTCCTTTTTTACGGCCAAACATGATTCGATGTCATTAGGTATTGTATTTAATTTCTTGGAATCGACAGTTCTTAATATTGGTCAGTTTGAACCTCAGAAGATGGACAAGGAAGAGATCCTTGCAAAGTTTTCAAGTGAGCCGGACAGATACTACAAGGTAAAATTATTTTCCGAGCAGGGCTTTGAGCGCAAATCGTGCTCAGTTTGCAAGAGATTTTTTTGGACCTTGGAGCCACAAAGAAAGACTTGCCCGGTTCATTCTGAAGACACTTATTCGTTTATTGGAAATCCTCCCACAAAAAAGAGATTTGATTACACCGAAGCATGGAAGCAGGTGGAATCATTTTTTGTGAAAAACAAACACACATCGGTCTCAAGATATCCTGTTGTGTGCAGATGGCGAGATGATCTTTACTTTACTATTGCGTCAATTGTTGATTTTCAAAGAGTAATGGGCTCAAAGGTTGTTTTTGAGTTTCCTGCAAATCCACTAGTAGTGCCACAAACGTGTCTTCGATTCAAAGACTTGGAAAACGTAGGAGTAACGGGAAGACATTTTTCTAGTTTCTGCATGATAGGACAGCACAGTATTCCAAACGGAAATGGCTACTGGAAGGATGAATGCGTTGATTTGGATTTTAGACTATTGACAGAATCTTTTGGAATAAACAAAGAAGAAATTGTTTTTGTTGAAGATGTTTGGGCCGGAGGGGGCTCTTTTGGATCATCACTTGAATTCTATGTCAGAGGATTAGAATTAGGAAATGCCGTATTTACGGAATTTCAAGGAGAGCTTGGACAACACACAACGTTAGATCAAAGAATTATCGATATGGGTGCTGGCCTTGAAAGATTTGCATGGATTACCATGGGAACACCGACTGCCTATGATTGTTGTTTTGGACCAGTAACACAAAAGCTGATTCAAAAAGTAGGAATTGATACAGACTCGAACATTCTAACAAAATACTTTACAGAAATTGCAAAGAGTTTTGAAAAATATTCCGACCTCTCACAAGTAAGAAAAGCTGCAATAAAGGCAACAAATCTTTCTGATGATAAGGTAAACAGAGTCATCACACCGCTTGAGGGAATTTACACAATAGCAGACCATCTAAGGACATTAATTTTTGCAATATCTGATGGAGCACTTCCAAGTAATGTTGGCGGAGGGTACAATCTAAGAATTATTCTGCGAAGAATCATGGCTACGATTGACAGACTAGGCTTGAGTTTAGATTTGAATGATCTAATTGACAGCCACATTGACTACCTCAAGGCAACATACCCTGAGCTTGAACAATACCGAGAGGAAGTCAAGACAATAATTGGAATCGAAGTGGAAAGATACCATGATTCCAAATCAAGAATGGTAAAGATTGCAGAGAATCTCAAAAACAAGAATCTAAACGTCGATGACATGATTCGATTGTACGAATCAGACGGTGTGACTCCAGATTATCTAAAGGAATACAAAATAATTGCTGAAATTCCAGATAGTTTTTACACCAAACTATCGGACCTTCACCAATCAGAAAAAAATAAAACGCATGAGGAATTTGATCTAAAAGGAATTCCAGATACCGATTTATTGTTCTACAAAGACGACCCAATGAAATTTGATGCCAAGGTAATCAGGGTAATAAAAAACAAGTTTGTCATATTGGATAAAACTTCATTTTTTGCAAGAGGCGGGGGTCAAGAACCAGACCATGGAAAAATAAATGGCTCTGAAGTACATGATGTGACAAAACACGGCAACATCATACTACACGAAATAAAGGGAGCCATTCCAAGTGATGGCGCTACAGTCAGCTGTGAAATTGACATTCCAAGAAGAGAAAACATAACAAAACACCACACAAGCACTCATGTGGTAAACTCGTCTGCAAGAAACGTTTTGGGCTCTTGGGTATGGCAACATTCTGCATTCAAAGAAAAGGAATACGGTAGACTTGACATTACACACCACTCCAGCCTAAGTGATGAGGACGTAAAAAAAATTGAAAATTTTGCAAACTCAATAGTTCAAAAAAATCTCCCAGTTACAATAAAAGAATATGATCGTGGTCAGGCAGAACAAACATTTGGTTTTAGAATATACCAAGGGGGGGTCGTTCCTGTAAAATCGGTAAGAATCGTAAAAATCGAGGACTTTGATGTGGAGGCGTGCGGTGGCACACATGTGAGAAGAACTGGAGATCTGGGACTGATCAAAATTACAAAATCAGAAAGAATTCAGGATGGGGTTGTAAGACTAGAGTTTGTTTCCGGGGAGGCTGCAATCAGATATGTGCAAAAACAGGAAAGTGACATGTCCATAATAATAAAATCACTTGGGTCAAATAAAGAAAAACTAGTCAAATCATTTGAGCATGCCATGAATGATTCAGAGTTTGCAAAAAAGAAACTAAGGCAGTTAATCAAGAGGACCAGCAGTACTGTAGCAAAGCAGGCAGTTGATAATGCCAAAGTCTTTGGAGCATTGAAATTTTATTCTGTAATTGATGAGGAGTTGGACGAAGAGTTTCACATTGCAGTGGGCCAGGACGTAATCATGCAAAGTCCATCTGCCATTTACTGCGCATTGATTGTAAAGGAAGGAATCAGAATTATTGTTTTTGCGGGAGCAGAGGCATCAAAGACATTCAAGGCAGGAGATTTGGTAAGGGAGATTTCTGCAAAACTTGGCGGCTCTGGTGGAGGTGATGCAAGATTTGGACAGGGTGGAGGAAAGGATGCATCGAAGCTTGCTGACGCACTTGCATACGCAGAATTGTTGATAAAAAAGACCGTGAATCTATGATAGACTGGAATGGAATAGAGGAAAAGTGGAGGAGAAAATGGCAAGACTCTAAAAATTTTGAGACCGACCCAAATTCCAAAGAAAAAAAATTCATCACGGTGGCATATCCGTATCCAAATTCACCTCAGCACATTGGCCATGGAAGAACCTATACACTTGCAGATGTCCATGCAAGGTTTTTGCGCATGAAGGGCTACAATGTGCTTTTTCCAATGGGATTCCATTATACTGGAACACCCATTTTGGGAATGGCAAAAAGAATCCAAGAGGGCGACAAAGAGCTAATACAAAACTTTAGGGAGTTATATCACGTTCCTGAGGACAAGATAAAGGAATTCGTAGAGCCGGTAAAAATTGCAGACTATTTCCATGAAGAAATAAAATCAGGAATGATAGAGATGGGATATTCTATTGACTGGAGACGGGAATTCACCACAATTGATCCTGCCTATCAGAAATTCATCGAGTGGCAAATCAACACACTAAGAAAAAAGAACCTCATCATCCAGGGATCTCATCCTGTTGGGTGGTGTCCAAAGGACCAAAACCCAGTATCACAACATGATACGCTTGGAGACGTAGAGCCAGACTTTACCGAATACATTTTGATAAAATTCCGCCAGGAGGATTATGTCATACCAACTGCAACACTAAGACCGGAAACGCTCTTTGGTGTAACAAACCTCTGGGTGAATCCGGATATTGTTTACAAAAAGATCAAAGTTGATGGGGAAAACTGGATAGTCAGCGCAGAGTGCGCCCACAAACTGGAATATTTGGACAAAAAAATAACATATGAGGGAGAGATCAAGGGCTCTGAGCTTTGTGGAAAGAAAGTCCAGATTCCACACAGAAATGATTCTGCGATAATGCTTCCAGCTAGTTTTGTTGAATCCCATACTGGCACTGGCATAGTGATGTCAGTTCCTGCCCACGCGCCATTTGATTATCAGGCCTTGCAGGATTTGAAAAATTCCAATAATCTAGATGTCTCCCTTGCAGGCGAAATTCAAAAAATAGAGGCAATTTCCATCATAGAAACAGAAGGATATGGAAACATTCCAGCAAGAGAAGCAATTGACAGACTTGGAATAAAGGATCAAAACGATTCCAGATTAGAAGAGGCAACAAAAGAAATCTATGGAAAAGAATTCTATGGCGGAAAGCTAAAGCAGAATACGGGTCAGTTTGCAGGAAAAAAGGTAGCCGATGCAAAAGATGTCGTAAAAGACTGGCTAATCAAGGAAAAATTTGCAGATATTCTATTGGAGTTGACAAATGCTCCGGTTCGATGCAGGTGTGGTGCCGAATGTGTTGTCAAAATTCTAAACAACCAGTGGTTTTTGAATTATTCAGATAAGGCATGGAAGGAAAAGGCAACAAAATGTCTTGATGGCATGAGTGTTCTTCCCCAAGAAATAAGGCCAGAATTCAATTATGTTATTGGATGGTTACGAGAAAGAGCGTGTGCAAGACAGCACGGCCTTGGAACAAAACTTCCATGGGATAAAGACTGGATAGTGGAGAGTCTCTCAGATTCTGTTATTTACATGGCGTACTATATTATTGTAAAATTTGTCAATTGTAACGAGATAAAGCCAGAAAGTCTTGAGCCGGAATTTTTTGACTATGTGTTTTTGGGGCTAGGTAGTTCCGACTTGGTATCAGAAAAGACAAAAATTCCAAAAGAAAAAATTGAACAAATTAGAAATGAGTTTTCGTATTTTTATCCCGTAGATTCAAGACACTCGGGGCGTGATTTGGTGCCAAACCATTTGACATTTTTCATTTTGAATCATGTAGCTATTTTCCCAGAAGAAAACTGGCCGCAGGAAATTGTGGTAAATGGCTCTGTTCTGATGGATGGAAAAAAGATGTCAAAGTCCATGGGAAATATAATTCCCTTACGAAAGGCAATTCGTGACTATGGTGCAGACCCAATTAGATTGGCAATAATTATATCAGCAGAACTGCTCCAAGATGCAGATTTTAATTTAGAATCAGTGTCAGGGATAAAGCACAAATTAGAAGCATTACTGGAAGAATGTTCAAGACTAAAGCCAGAAGCCCAGGACAAGCTAGAGCCAGAAGACAAGTGGATAAAGAGTAAATTGCAAAGTGTTGTGTCTGAACTTACTTCATCAATTGAAAAGATGCGGCTGCGAGAAGCACTTCACAATATTTTATTCTCATTTGAATCAGACCTGCAGTGGTATATGAAAAGAGTAAATGTAAAACAAAGAACCAATACTTTGGGCATTTTACATGAGATAAACTCTGCCAGAGTTGCAATGTTGTCCCCATTTGCACCACATATTGCAGAGGAAATGTGGGAAAAACTAGGTCATTCTGGAATGGTGTCAACATCAGGCTGGCCCCAGGCATCAGGGAAAATTGACGGATATGCGATACAATCAGAAGAACTGCTAAAATCAATCATTGACGACATTACAAATATTCTCAGGGTAACTAAAATCACGCCTCAAAAAATTACCATATATACTGCAGATTCTTCCAAGTCAAAGGCATACCATGTGATTTTGGATAAAATCATGAGTGGCCAGACCAATATGGGCGTAATAATGAAAGACTTGATTGCAAATAAAGAGACGGAAGAGATAAAGAAAAATCCAGACTTTGTACAAAGAACCATCAAAGATATTTTGTCAGAGCCAGTCAATCTAAGAAAGACGAAGCTGGAGACTTTGGATTTTGATGAAAAGGAACTGATTGCAAGCGAACTCTCAGGACTGGTCAGGACTGACTTTGGTGTTGAACTGCAGGTGTTTTCCGAATCAGACCCCCGCAAATATGATCCAAAAAACAAGGCAAAAACAGCAAGGCCTTTCAAGCCAGCCATATTGATAGAGTAGAGATGAAATCTAGATTCCACTAAGAATTATCTTTTCATACGGTAAATTGGTAATGATCTATTCTTCTTGTTCTTGGGATTCTGAGAATGGATTATGACCATTTGTTAGAATGAGTTACTGTCTTTTAGCTTAACTGAGAAACCATATACTTTGAGGAATTTAACGTTGTAATGATTTTGTTTTCCTTTTAGAGTCAATTACAAAGCAAGTAAGGAAGATTATCAAAACAAATCTGACCTAGTATCGCAAACCCGATAAATCCTACCAGTATTGGTATGGATATGGCAATTGTGATGTCTCTCCATAGTTTTTTTAGCATCATAATGTCTGTTACAATTTTTGTATTTAACAAATCTCCAACAAATCACCCTTACGTAATGATTCTAGTTATGGCGAAAAAATTACGCACTGATGAAGCGTTCCTTTTTTACTCTTTATCAATGAATTCGTTTGTGGTCAGGTTCGAATCTATCTAGATTTGAACTAAGTTTTGCGAGAAAATTAAATGCATTTGGATATATTTGCAATTTTTCAATAACCGTACAAACAAGTGTTAAAGTTGACTTTTGCTCTAATTTAGTTTTTTGTTATGATATTTCTCTAGCGCATTCAGAGGAACATGTGCCTTTATTGAACACACTCTCAAATTCTCTTCCACAGTGAACACATTCTCTAAAACTCATGCCTCATACAGTTCACATTTATTATATTTAAGAGATCTTTGCCCGATGATCATACCGCTAAATATTACACAAAACAAAACAGAAATTAGAAAATCTTTGAACAAGAATTCAATTTGTGTATACGATTCAAACATCATACTAGATAATAGCTTGAATCACTTTACAGTAATTGGCATTTGTAGCTGTCGTCAAATTACTAACATTTTTGGCCTTAAGCTGTAGATGCCGATTTTTTCGCTTATGATTTCAAAATATCTTTCATTCTAGACTAGCCAAGAAAAATCAATATTGTATTTATTAGGTTAGAATGAAAGTCATTCAGAATTGAAAATTGCTATTTGTGGAATGGGTGTTGCTGGAAGCTACCTCCTTTCAAGACTAAAAAACGATCATGAGGTTGTGGGATTTGAGAGAATGCCGCAGGACAGACACGATTCCATTTGCGCCTGGGGTGCATGCAAGCCGAGGATGGAAGAATTGTGCGCCAAATCAGGGGTTGATTTTAACGATTACGTGATTCATAATGGAAAAAACATGTATGTTGAAATGAGCAACAATGAAAAATTCAACATTGGACTACATGGTCTTTGCACCTATAATAAAATTGGATTAATCAAGGACTTCATCAAAGATTGCAATGTCCACTATGGTACCAGTCCAAAACTCGAAGACCTGGAATCAGAGTTTGACATCATAGTTGATTGCACAGGATTTCATAGAGTGTATCTGCCAAAATTAGAAAAAGACTTTTTCTTGCCAACATATGAATACAAAGTTGAATACGAAGACAAGGTTCCATATGATGACTTTTTCATAAAACCATTTGCCAATATGACTGGTTATTTCTGGTATTTCCCACTTGGCGATAAGCATGCCCACATAGGTGCAGGAGACTATATGAAAAGACACGTTGAGGAAACTGATGACTTTTTCAAAAAATATGGAGGAAAGATTATCAAAACAGTTGGAAGGCCAATCAGACTGGCCACCCCCAATCTCTGCAAGCCATTTTACAAGGGTAAGGTAGTCGGAGTCGGCGAGTCAATTGGAACAGTTTACCCCCTCTTAGGTGAGGGAATTATTCCAAGTATGGAGTGTGCAGATATTTTTGTTAGAAATCTAGGCAACAATGAAAAATACGAAAAAGAGGTAATGGAGCACTTTAAGATTTACGGAAAAGTGTTCAATTTTGTAAAAAGTAAACTGAATAAGGACTTTAGTTTGATCAAACAACTACCAGACGTGCTCTCCATTTTCAGATACATGAAAAAGAATGAAGCTCGTTTTGGAATGGAAATTCACATGCGAGATTTAATGAAAGTGGCAAAAGCCTAGACGAAATTAGCCAGACTAAATCCTTCCCTTGTTGTTCTGGTGTATTTCATGTTGTAATCATAAATTGTTACAGAATATTCTTTGAGCACTTCCTTCATTGGATCAAGTGTCTCAGAAAGATAAAACCCTGGACAGTCTCCAGTAAATTGAAATGTAGAGTGGACTCTTGCCCTATCATTGTCATTTTCAAGCCATGTTGAAAACGGATACAAAAAGCACACACCCGGCCTGCCCGGATGAATGGAGCATGCACCAGTTTTATCAAGGAATCTGCATGGGATATGAGTTCCATCGTCTGATTCGGTTTCGTCTGATTTGCGTTTTAGGTTAATCGATGTCATTATGGTATCAGTTGATGCTGGTCCTGCCTCTTTCCATGTTGCAATGAGTGTTTCCTTTTTGATAAAGTCCGAGGTTTTTTGGTATTTGAGTCCCTTGCCAATTGCAATTAGATCATCCGATGTAAGAGGCAGCCTTCCCTGGCGCTCACAGCAGTTGTGGCAGTCAGGCCAAAAACATTTCCACAAGATGAACTTTTTTTCATTTGCCAAGTATGGAATATGAAATATTACATCTTTTACCTTAACTGGATAATCAGAAACATCGGTGCATTTTCCAAGCATAAAGTCTTTTAATATTGGATCAATTTGCCAATTCTTTTCTAAAAGCTGCAAAGATTCTTCGATTTCTTTTTTAAACAACTATGTAATTATATCTAAATTGTCCAGATGTTATTAGTGTTGGGCGAAAAAGGCAAGCATGCATCGGGAACTGAGAACAGGAGACTTGTATGGAAGGAAGTCGTATGGCCTCTTATACTGGAACTAAACAATGTCTCATTTACTTTATCAGAATATCAGAGAAAACGTAACGAAGTTTGCACAAAGTTTGGAATACCAGTCACTGTTACTTCAAGGGGACTAGTCTCGCTTTTGCAAAAGAACATCCTGTTTAAAGAAAAGGATCTTTATTCCATTCATTATAAATTGATCCCATATATGCGATTGAAGGTAGAATGCAACTATGCAACTATAATTAAAGAAGTGCGCTCCAAGTAATAATTTTATATTCCAACACATATGCAGTTTTTTCAGTAGCCCGATAGTCTAGCGGCCAAATGAATTTCAGGTTATGGATTTCGCGCTCTGGATCTTATGAGAGGATACGCGGAGACGGCAGTTCGAATCTGCCTCGGGCTACTTATCTAGATGCTTGTGCTATTCTTTCTAGCTCGTTCTTTTTCCTGACAGATGGAGCGTTTCCATCATTTGTTGATGCAGCGATAAGATGGTCTGCAAGGTATTCTTCCATTGACCTTGGATTTGAAAATGTTGCTTCTTTTACGCCATCTGCGATAAATCTCAATGCCAAGTCAACTCTTCTTAGAGGAGATACATCAACTGATACATGGTATGCAGTGCCGCCGTAAACTATTCTTGTAGTATCCTCGTTTGGCGCCGAATATTCGATTGCTCTAACTAGTACCTCGACTGGATTCTTGCCAGTCTTTAGGTGAATTATATCAAATGCTGCTTTTACGGTATTGATTGTACGAGCTTTTTTACCGCCCATTCTTCCAGTGTTCTTTGCATATTTTTTTCCAAAGTGCATTAGCTTGTTTGCAAGTCTCTCTGCAATGTTTACTTCGAGTTTGTTGAACCGCTTTAGTGAGGAGCGGCCAAATGTCAACGGCATTACTGATTTTTTAAGTGAGATTGTGGTTTTGAGTCCAGGATCCTTTATCTCGATTCCAGAAAGATCCCATTTTCTAAATAACAAAAGATTTGGTGTGTCTGTCATTTCTATCTCCTTGGCTTTTCTTTTCTTCCTCTGACTAGTTCTCTTAGCGAAGTTCCGTTTACCTTGAATACTTTGAATCTAACTCCGGGGATATCTCCCATTGCTCCACCTTGTGTTGCTCCCATTCCTTCTAGGTGAACCTCGTCGTGTTCGTCAATAAAGTTCATTGCGCCGTCTCGCGGTAAAAATGCCGTAACAGTTTTTCCGTTTTTGATTAGTTGTACTCTAACACATTTTCTTACAGCAGAGTTTGGCTGTTTTGCCTCAACTCCTACTTTTTCTAAAACAATACCTCTTGCCTGTGGTGAGCCGCCAAGTGGGTTTGATTTTCTGTCAAGGCCAAGCGTTCTTCGCTTATATCTTCCAATTGACCAGCGTTGTCTTTTTCTTTTTGACTTTAGTACGCGACCTGCAAATAGACCAAGTGGAGACTTTGCCATACTATCACTCCATCATTTTATCAGGACTGTTAATTAAAACGCTTGTAATGTCAAAATATCTTTTTGCAAGCAAGCGTGCCTTTTCGGCATTTCGTCCTTCTCGTCCAACTACAATTCCTTTCTTTTTTTGGTCGACCAAAACTATTGCCTGGGTTGTTCCATCAAGTCTTTTGTTTAGCTTTACATCAGTAACAAGTTTTGGGTTTAGCATATTTTTCAAAAATTCAATAGGATCATTAGAATATTCAACAAGCTCAACACTTTTTTTGACAATGTTTTGAAGATTTTTAATATGTGAGCCGCCCTTGCCAATTGCAAGTCCCATTTTTCCTTCGCTGACTACAAAAATAACTCGGTTCTGTTTTTCATCCTCCACACAATCACGAGCTGATGCACCTGTAACATTTTGAAAAAGTGAGATTAAACGCATTTGATCAGT
>JAENJF010000011.1:32976-33534 GCA_016844685.1 Candidatus Nitrosotenuis sp.
TGTTTACTAATTAACTCGAAGCTCTGTGAGTCTCATTTAAACTTTGAGTGTTGTTTGAAAAAAATTTGTTGTTCATTGTTTTTCTGATTCTTTGATTATTGCTTTGATGTTTGCCTCTGGAATTGAAGTCAATGACGCTGCTGAAACTCTAAATTGTAATCCACATAATCTGCCAAGTGCAACAGAGGAACCTTCAAACGGTAATGTGGTAACCTTTTGACTTTTGGCAGAATCCTGGATTTTCTCCAATGATCCTTCCGAAACAGATCTTGACACTACCACAAGTTTTGCGTTTTTAATTGTCTGGACTACCTGCTTTGTGCCCAATACGCATTTGTTCTCGTGTAGTGCGTCCTTTAGTGCTTTTTCTAGTAATTTACTCATATCTTACTGCGTAATGTCGATCCAAAATTGCTCCTTTATAGATTTATCACATTGCTGCAAGTACCGACTTGTCCAGCGGTAGATGAATCGTTAGTAATTACATAATAACCAACTTTTTAAATAAAATAAATATACAAAATTACCAATGTATGAGCTAGACAAAATTGAAAAAGG
>JAENJF010000110.1:0-3851 GCA_016844685.1 Candidatus Nitrosotenuis sp.
AGTTTTTTGCCCCTTAGGCTTTGGATATATTCCTGCCCAGTTCTGATTGGCATATCCATCCTCCCTCGAACTGCTATAAATATTCAATATCGATCGGCCAGATTACGGGTAAAATAGGCTTTTGATAGTGATTAGCATTAGGATGAACTAATTAGCTTTTTACTTTTGTACCTAAAGCAGTTTGTTGTGTGATCGTTTGTGATTCCAACCGCCTGCATGAACGCATAACAGATTGTCGAGCCAACAAAATTGAATCCCCTTTTCTTGAGGTCTTTGCTGATTTTATCAGACAGCATAGTTGATGCAGGAATATCTTTTAGTTTTTTATAATTATTTTTAATTGGCTTGTTGTTGACAAAACCCCAAATGTACGCGTCGAATGAGTCAAATTCCTTTTGGATTGTAAGAAATTGTTTTGCGTTGTTTATGGTGGACTGGATTTTCAGCCTGTTTCTAATGATTCCCCCGTCTTGGAGCAGCCTGTTTACGTCTTCTTGTGTGTATTTTGAGACTTGGAGTGGATTAAAATTGGAAAATGCCTCTCGATATGTTTTCCTTCTTTTGAGAATAGTGGACCACGATAGTCCTGCCTGGGCCCCTTCAAGGATTAGCATTTAGATCGTCTTTTGCCCACTCGCATCTTTGTGTCATTTTCTGAAAATTAGATTATTGTTAATTTATAGAAATGTATAGAATCAGATAGTTTTAACAAATTTCTTTCTGTATATTCCTGCAACAATTGCCGCCCCAACAAATGTAGCAGACCAGTAAAGCCACAAATCACTCAAAAATCCAGACAATATTGCAGGCGCGAGTGCACGTATTGGGTTCATTGATGCGCCAGAGATAAACGACAAAAAGAAAATGTCAAGACCAACCACACCGCCAATTGCAAGGCCTGAGCCACCATACAATCCCTTTGTATGAACTACAACTAAGATGACTGCCATTAACATGGCAGTGGCAAAAACCTCGACACCGAAAATTATTGGAATTGGATAGGAATGGTTTGGTGCATTTGCGCCAAGATTAGATTCCGTACCAATTACGAATTTTACAAAAATGCTACCAAGTAATGCGCCAATAAGTTCAGCACTGAGATAAACAGGCAGTTGGTTTTTTGGCATGTGTTTTGTGATAAGATAACCAATTGTTACGGCAGGATTAAAGTGAGCCATTGAAATCTTTCCAAATGCATACACCATTAGACAAACAGCGACAAACGGAGCAAAGGCTATAAACCAAAGTCCTATTTCTCCCCTAGACTGCGCACTAATTACAACAGAGCCAGTAGCAAGTACAACTATGGCAAACGTTCCGATTAGTTCGGCAAAAAACCTCCTTTGATTCAGGGAGAGTTTCATTCCAATGTTTTGCAAAGCTCAAGTACCCTTTTTTCTATCATGTCACGAATTTTTCTCACGTCATCAAGTGATTTTCCTTTTGGATCAGGAATTTCCCAGTCCAAAACATTTTGAACAAACAGTGTAGGACATGATTCCTTGTCCATGCATCCCATGTTTACTATTCTAGATGACTGTCGAATCATAAAATCTGAGATTATTTTTGGCTGTTGGTTAGAAATGTCAATTCCAATTTCCTTCATTACCGTTATAGCAAGCGGGTTTATCGCATCAATTGGCTTTGTGCCTCCACTTTGTGGCTCGTACCCACTAGGTGCATATTTTCGAAAAAAGCCTTCTGCCATCTGACTACGACTTGCATTTTCTACGCACACAAACAATATTTTTTTGTCATGTGGCATTAAAAACTTATATAAATCTTAGTTTATATAAATTATTACTAATATGAAAGGTGCAACGCTTCTCAAATGTATTTGTGAAGAAACACGATTTAGCATTTTGGAGATTTTACAGAAAAATGACGAAATGTCGGTAAATGATCTTGTAACAAAACTGAAAAAGGATCAGCCTCTTGTATCACATCATCTACGTGCTCTCAAAGAATGCGGTATTGTCAAGACAAGAGAAAATGGTAAAATGACAATGTATTCTATTGCAAACAAGGACATTTCAAAGATGATAATCAATATTGTCAAGACCTCAGAAAAAATGGCTACAATTTGCTGCGAAATGCCTGGCTGTTGCTGATTTTATCAGGACTTGAAGTGTTTTGAAGCCTTTTTTGCCTTGTAGAGTATTTTGAATCCAGCCTTTGACGCCTTTAGCGTTTTGACCATACTTACAGAGATCTTGGCAATCTTGAATGCAGTAAGAAATGGAATTAGTCCCAACATTATAATGTCATGCCAGTGCTTTTTCAAAAACAGTTTCCAGTTGTCTAGCTTTTTGTATTTGAAATAAAGGTCAACTGCTAACAATCCAAATATTGCCCAAAGTAAGACTTCAAAATAAATTTCATATTCATGTGGGATGTGAAAAGGGGATTCCTTTAGGAAAAGAGACTGTGGATGAAACGACAAAAACCCAATAAAATACACAATTACCATTACAAGGAGTGAAAAATCAAAAACTAGTCCAAGTTTGGTTTTTTGTTTCATTTTCTTTTCTATGGTTTAAAAAAAATAAGTGGTTCCTATAAAGTAGCTAGGAATGCGCCTATTCCTGCCCCTACACCGATGCCAAGAACGAAAAAAAGAGTATCCCAGGCAATGATCTTTTTGAATGGAGCGCGGACTTCGTAGTGCCAATGAGTTGGCTTTTGATCTAGTTTTTGCTTCATATTTCAGTAATATGCAGAGTTGTTCATAGAATTTGATAAGCTAACCTTATGACGAATCAGCCAAGTTGTTGAGTCTATCTAATATCCTCTGGTTTTCAAGTAATTGTAAAGGAAAATGCGAATTGATTTGTGCAGAAAATGCGGCTACGAGATGAGAGAATATGCTCAATCAGAGTCGTGCGGCAAAGAGTTTGAGCAATTCATCTGCTTTGGCTGCAGTTTTATCACAGAACCGCATTACCACACCCACAGCAGTCTAGAGAATCTGGTTTTTATCTCTCAAGTGGCTTCTTAGGTTAAAGAAGTGATTCAAAGAATTATTCAAAGCGTGCAGACAGAAAACATAAAGCGCCCAAGACATAAACTTGGATTCTATGGTTTGTTATTGTTGCATCAGCCGTAGCTGTAATTCTTTCAGTCTTCTAAAGTCCTATTCTGATATCAAGTATCTTGCAGCCCTTTCCTTGTTCCATTACAAGGACTGGATTCATGTCAAGCTCTTTTATTTCCTTAAAGTCAGTCACTAGTGCAGAAAGTTTCTGAATCAGCTCTGAGAGTTTTTTCAGATCAGATGGCTTTTCTCCTCTTACTCCCTCCAGTATTTTTTTTGTCTTGATTGAGTTTATCATGTCGTCTGCTTCTTTGTTTGTTATTGGTGCTAATCTGAATGTGACATCTTTTAGTACCTCAACATAGATTCCGCCCATTCCAAGCATTATGACAGGACCAAATCCAGGTTCTAGCTTTGAGCCAATGATTAGCTCTTTACCGCCCTTGACCATTTCTTGGACCAAAATTCCTTTGATTGTGGCCTTTTGGTTGTATTTTTTGGCGTTTTTGATTATGGTGTTAAACGCATCGCGCACATCCTTTTCATTTGACATTCCTACCTTTACGCCTCCTGCGTCTGATTTGTGAATGATTTGAGGAGATGCAATCTTCATTACAACTGGAAACCCAATTTTCTTTGCTACCTTTACTGCCTCATCTTCTGTTTTTGCAAGTATGCTTTGAGGTAGCGGAAATCCATATGCGCGCAAGACTTCCTGGCCTTCCTCTTCTAGTAGATTGGTTCTTCCTTGCTTTTTGACTGCATCAAAGACTTTTTTTGCCTTTGCCTTATCTGCCTTGAATTTAGTTACGGTTCC
>JAENJF010000110.1:3858-4769 GCA_016844685.1 Candidatus Nitrosotenuis sp.
CCTTGAATTTAGTTACGGTTCCCTCTGGGGATTGCTGCCATGCTGTTACTCTTAACATTGCATATAATGCACGTATTGCGCCCTCTGCGTAGGTATAATATGGAACATCGCCTGCTGCCAAAATTTCCCTGTTTTTTATTCCCTCATCCAGTCCCATTAGACTTGCGAGCATTGTTTTTTTGTGTTTTTTTGACATGTTTACTATGACTTCGGCAAGCTTGTCATAGTCCAAGGTAGCAGACGGTGTGCACATTGTAATAACAGAGCCGACATTTTTGTGTGCCAGCACGTTTTCTAAGACATTGTTGAATCTGGTGTAATCAGCATCGCCAACAATATCGACTGGGTTTCTTGAGCTTCCCCATGGCGGGATTACAGCATTTATCTTTGGTCTAATATCCTCGATACTTGCCATCTTGATTCCCATTTTGGAGCAAGCATCAGTTGAAATGATTGCGGGGCCTCCTGCGTTTGACACTATAACGAGATCACCTTTTGATGGAAGTGGTTGTTTTGAAAACGCAGTTGCATAATCAAATAATTCTTCCATGGTGTCTACTCGAATAGCACCTGCCTGGTGTAATACTGCATCATAGATTTCGTCAGAGCCCATCAATGCGCCAGTATGAGACATTGCAGCCTTTGCGCCCTCTGGACTTCGTCCTGATTTTAATACCAGAACTGGCTTTTTGAGTTTCTTTGTTATTTGTTTGCAAATTCTAAGGAACTCTTGGCCATCTCCCATGTCCTCCAAATACATTACAATCACTTTGGTTTGCTGGTGTTCAGCAAGTATTTTGAGAACATCAACTTCACTCATCTCTGCCTTGTTTCCAAGACTGATTACTACTGAAAATCCAATACCCTGTGCACTTGCATCCTCTACGAGGGCTGCACAGATTGCTCCACTT
>JAENJF010000111.1 GCA_016844685.1 Candidatus Nitrosotenuis sp.
ATGATTAGCGTTCCTTGAATAGCGGGTCCAATTCCGCCTTCTCCTGAGCCGACTGCTCCAGGTACCTGTGTCAAAAACTCAATCGAAATTGCAGAAATTCCGTTTTTAAAGACTTCAAGTAAAATGCTGCTTAATGGAATAATGGCAACAACAACGCATCCAAAAACAACTCCCATCATGATTTTATCTACGACTAGTCTGCCACCAACATTTTGTTTGAAAAGCAATCTGTATTCTGCACGTTTTTGACTAGATGACATCATCATGCGTTGATTGCCCCTTCCTTTACCTTTAACATTCTTGAGACAAGTATGTGTGCAACAACATTGATGCAGATTGCAACCAACAACAAGATAAGACCAATCCCTATGAGTGCTGGAAGATGCAATGAAGCAGGGGACGCCTCGATGAATTCGTTTGCAATTATACTAGACATTGTTTGCCCTGGCTGGAATAATGAATGTGGAAAAGCACTAGGACCTGTGGCATTTCCAATTAGCATTGTTACTGCCATTGTCTCGCCAACCGCCCTACCAAGTCCTAAAATTGCAGCACCAATTAGACCTGTTTTTGCATAGGGAAATACGGCAAGCCTGAACATTTCCCATTTGGTTGCACCAAGCATATAGGCTGCCTCCTTTTGCTGTTGGGGAACTGCTATCATTATTTCCCTTGAAACTGCCGAAACTGTCGGGATGATCATGATTGCAAGTATTACACTGGCACTAAAGATATCTAGTCCAAATGGGGCAGAAGAAAAAATCCAAACATTGTCTCCAAATATACCATATAGCGGATATTCGACCCAATCAAGCATTATCTGTCTGAAAACAAAAATGCCCCACAGCCCGTATATTATGCTTGGAACAGCTGCAAGTAACTCTATTAGAATAGAAAGTGGTCCGCTCAGATATTTTGGAGCCTGGGAAATGAACATGGCAATACCAATGCTCAATGGAACTCCGATTGCCATTGCAAGGCCTGCTGTAACTAGTGTACCAAGTATGTACGGGGCTGCACCAAAGGATTCTCTTCCTTCAACTGCATTCCAATCTGAACCGAACAAAAACGACAGACCTTCGCGCTGCCAAATGGGGTAAGACTGTGAGGATAACTCAAATATCATTAATGCAATAATTACCAAAACATACGTGCCTGCAACTGTAGCCCCAATCTTGAACAGTTTGTCAGAAGGCAGTCTGTGCCTAAGGGAAATCTGCTTTGACATACATTGTGACTTGGCTTATTTTGGCTTATCTAAGATCTGTACATATTCTACTTAGATAACGTAGTTCTATATACCTCAATATAGTTTACAGACTAAAACAGTATTAACTGTTAAATCCCAAGAATAATGTTGCAATCATTACAGGACACAAAACAAACTAGGCGAATACAAATAAGCGGTGGTTCAACATACACAATTTCTCTGCCAAAAAAATGGATGGACGAGCTCAAAATTAAAAACGGAGATAACATGACGGTAACAAAAAATGCAAACAGATCCATGACACTATATCCTGGGATTGGTGCTGAAGCACCGGCAAAAAAGGCAATTATCACAATTAGCCAAAAAGACTCTGAAGAATCAATACGAAGAAAAATCATTGCCCTGTATCTGAATGGCTACAAGACAATCCAAATAACCACAAAGGGAATGAAAATACTTTCAGAACACTCACGCCTAATCAAAGATCTGGTTCGCCGCTCAATGATCGGGACAGAAATTGTAGAATCTGACTCAGAATCGATTACAATACAGATTTTGACTCGACTTCCGGAATTAACATTTGATGTGGCACTGAAAAGAATGTATCTTATGGCATCAAACATGCATCGTGAGGCAATCGAAGCCCTGAAAAAACATGATGTTGAATATGGGGAGGAAGTTGCACGGATGGATGATGAAGTTGACAGGTTTAGCTTGTATATTATGAGAACTTTGATTATGGCAATTCAAAATGCTAGTATGATGTATGATGTTGGAGTGGAGCAGCCGTCCGACTGCCTTAATTTTAGGACGGTGATATCTCGAATAGAACGAATAGCTGATCATGCGGCACTCATAGCCAAACGAATAAGATTTCTAAAGGAGCCCCTGGAGCCAAAAATGCTTAAGGAGTTAGAAACGCTAAGCAACGAGACACTTACCTGCTTTGAGAATTCAATTTCAGCACTTGTCAAAAAAGACCATATTTTGGCCGAAAAAGTGGCTTCAAACATAGTACAAGTCATAGAAAAGGAAAAAGAATTCATGTATGGAATGAGGGAGTCAAAAAACTCTACTGCTATCAGGTTTATCCTAGAAGATATAAGAAGAACAGCGGAATATTCAAGCGATATAATTGAAGTTGTGATTAATGAAACCATTCAGAATATTATAACTGAAGAATAGTTTTTGTATAATTAAAAATAAAAAAGAAAGAATAAATAATTTTTTTATTGATTTGCTTTGTCTTTAATGCTTTGTTCTAATAATGGGTTTAACGGTGTCTCTCCCATACAGAGAAATTTGTACTCATCTTGAAGAGCAAATCCTGTTTTTCCACCAGTCACATATGCTTCCTCTTTATCATAGTCAGTATAGATTCTATAGCTGTTAATTTCGCACCCTTCATATCCAAATGATCTGACTGGCTGCCCTGCTTGTAGTAAATCTATTCTGACATCGAATCGGTTGTATTGCCAATCTATACCACCGCGATTACCTATTGTGAGTAATTCATCAGCTGCTTGATAGAGATATGGTGTATTGCCTGGGACTCTGACTAGCATAAACTCCGGCTGAGTACCTCTACCGTTAGTTCCAGATAGTCCTGAAGTCTGAGTAAAGACTTGGAAATCACTCACTTCTATACCGTTCCTGAATGAGAATGTCGCATGTGGATTTACTCCTTCAGCAAATACATAGACATTATTTCCTTGTGGTGTCGCTGCAGAAGTGCTTTGGGTTTGTGATAAACCAAGAATCAATGCGATCGCTGTGATTGCAATTGTTGCAATAGCAGATGTCATTATTGTTTTGTTTTTCATCATTGATGCTCATTTAATGTGCAAATAATAAAGAAGATTCCATATTGATTGCGTATAATACAATGTATATCGTAGACTATATAGATTAGAATCCTAGTTCTCGATTTAAGCGCAGAAAAGCAATCTAATTCTAAAAAATTAGAGTTTTTTTATAATAAATCGATTTGTACTAATCAAATCTATATAGTGTATGAAGATTTACGGATAAAACGTAATCTATGTCGATTATTTGTATATAACAAATTATAATCTCAATGATCAATGAAGAAAATACTTTCAATAACACTCAGTCTAATTCTCA
>JAENJF010000112.1 GCA_016844685.1 Candidatus Nitrosotenuis sp.
TAAAAGACTTAAATCTCAATCTGGCAATACTAGTAAATAATGATATTGCAAAATATCGCAAACGCCATGCCGGGCGGCTCTGAGTGGATTTTTATCATCATAGCAGCAGCGGTTCTGATATTTGGTGCAAAGAAAATTCCAGAACTGGCAAGAACGCTTGGAAGGTCAAAAGGCGAATTTGAAAAGGGAAAAATAGAATCAGAAAAAGAACTCAAAGACCTAAAAGAAAAGAAAGACTAGATCATTTTTCTGTTAACTTGGTAAGTTCATCAATTATTTTGGTAAACTCTGTTTTGATCTTTTTCCTTGAAAACAGGGATAAAATTTTCAAAAATCCACCCAGTCTGATGTCTGCGTCTACTATCAGTTTTGTTGCGTCTCCTATTTTTTCATATTTTTCTATAATGTGAGTGCCTTTTGCGTCGCCGCCAATTACAAAAATCTCATGTAGTTCTGGGTATTTTGTGACGTGCTTTGCCATCATTATGAATTCCTTGTTGCCAAGTCGAATGTGTTCTTCGACTATTGCCGTGTTTTCCCTAACTGATCTGATCCTAATTGATGGAAAATACCGTGGCAGAATGTTTTGAAAGTTTTCAAAGTTTGCCACAATGTCAAACACATGGTGTCGCTCCGCATTGATTATTTTTTCAATGTGGACTTTGGGCAATTAACTAGGTTCCCCATCTTTTGTACAAATTATGCTCAATGCCGAACTGGTCAAGGCATTTCCCAACGGTGTGATCAATGATTTGCTCAATTGATTGCGGTTTGGTGTAAAATCCGGGAACTGGAGGCAATATCACAACTCCAAGCCTTGCAAGCTTGAGCATGTTTTCCAAATTTATGGCAGTAAGCGGGGTTTCCCTAGTTACCAAGATTAGCTTTCTTGATTCCTTTAGCGTGACACCTGCTGCCCTTGCCACAAGTGTTTCATCATAACCGTTTGCTATGCTGGACAAGGTTTTCATGCTGCACGGAATTACTATCATCCCGTCTGTTTTGTATGTGCCACTTGAAATGCCAGATGCTAAATTAGAGTCATCGGAATACTGGGTTGCCAGGTTTTTTACGTCATCGATTTTGTAGTTTGTCTCCATGGACAGGCATTTTTTTGCCCATTCTGTTATGACTAGGTGCGTTTCAACTCCACATTCCTTTAAGACTTCAAGTATTCGCACGCCATAGATTACACCGGTGCTTCCAGTCATTCCAATTACCAGCTTCATTGCTATTGTTTTGTAGAGTGATTATTTTAATCTGAATGAATGATTCAGGCCATTTGCAAAGAAGTTTAATTATATTACCTAGTTTTGCAGTCAATCTGTCCATGATAAGGCCTGCAGAAATTCACAAAATCGCAGATAACTATTCTGACTTTAGAATCGGCGTTTTGGGAAGCCATTCGGCACTGGAAATCATGGATGGTGCCAAAGACGAGGGGCTAAAAACAGTCGTAATTTGCCAAAAGGGCAGAGACACCCCATATCGAAGATTTGGGAGAATTGCAGACGAGATAATCATGGTTAATAATTTCAAAGACATGGCGTCGCAAAAGATGCAAAAACGCCTAGTCGATACAAATACGATAATTGTCCCGCACAGGGCGCTGACTGCATATTTAGGATATGACACCATAGAAAACAAATTCAAGGTGCCAATTTTTGGAAACCGTGCATTATTTCAGGCAGAAGAAAGAAGCAACAAGAAAAACCAGTACTATCTGCTTGAAAAATCAAAGGTCAGATACCCAAGGCTTTTCAAAAATCCCAAAGACATCGACGGGCCTGCAATTGTTAAGGTTCAGGAAAAAGGCAGGAAATTAGAGCGTGCATTTTTCACAGTCTCATCATATGCAGATTATAAAATAAAATCAGAGGAAAAGATCAAAAAAGGAATCATCGCAAGGGATGAACTAAAAAAGGCAAGCATTGAGGAGCTAGTAATTGGCACATACATGAACTTTAACTATTTTCACACACCGATTTCAGACCAGGTTGATTTTATTGGAATAGAGCGAAGGCTGCAGACAAATGTGCATGACTATAATGCGATTCCAGCAAAACAACAGCTTGACATCAATATAGACATACAAAACATCGAAGTAGGACACACCCCTGCAAGCATAAGGGAGTCATTGCTCGAAAAGGTACTTGATATTGGAGACAGGTTCGTATCCGGCGTAAAAAAAGTGTATCCTCCTGGAATAATTGGCCCATTTTCACTACAAAGTGTGATTACCAAAGATTTGGATCTAGTTGTGTACGATGTATCGCTTAGGGTTCCAGGAAATCCAATTGTCGCAACAACCTCACCATATACAAAATACCAGTATGGCAAAACGTTTGGCGTTGGAAGAAGAATAGCAATGGAAATTAAAAAAGCCAGTCAAGAGGGGAAATTAGCTGAAATTCTTACCTAGACTTTCAGGCTTTCTTTTAAGAGGCTTTTTCTCACAAGAATAGGAATGTTATAAAACACTCCAAGTGCTACTGCGTCAGACGCCCTATAGTTCCTAAGAACGATGTCCTTTTTGCCAGTAAAGTAAAGATTTGCCCTCAAAACACTGCCGCTCTCATAGACTTTGACCTTAACCAGATACAATTCGTTTTCTTCACAAAGTTGCTCAATCATATTGTATATGGTTGGAAGGTTGTCGCGTTTTCCTTCAACAAAACTTTTGATGTGCCTTGCTACTTCGCCAGAAAATGCGCGCATGTGAAATTCCTTTTTGTCATCAGACTGGAGAATGATTATTCCCTCAAGTGCATATGGATCAATAAACCCAACATGTGTGATTTTTGTTGTAGAGTAATCGGGCTCTTCTTTTTGATCTATATGCAACAATTGTCAATGAACTTTATTTCATATAAGGATACAGATTTTGCAAAAAAATGAATAATTTATCAGTCCTACGCGGCGCTTAAATGCAGAAAACACAAAACAGCATCATGCAAATCGACGTACCGTTACCATGTCCTGCATGCGGCGGAAAAATGTATTCAATCAGCTATGATGCGACCCTGAAAATATTAAAAAACCGAACCTGGCACGTGTGCAAACAATGTAAGTTCACAAGAAACGTAGAAGATTTTAAAAAAACACTTTGTTGTGCATGACGTGTTCAGAATTTTAGATTTTAAAAAAGATACGATTTAATCACACCGCAAATCAGGCAATAATAATGTCAAAGGACCATATCAAACGGGACGGCAGACTTTTAATCACTTTGGGTTTTTCAAGCATAGGAATTTTATTTTTAATATATGCAAGACTTGGCGGGGCAGCAATCACGCCAAATGCCATATCTTCAATTGAAAGACTCG
>JAENJF010000113.1 GCA_016844685.1 Candidatus Nitrosotenuis sp.
TTGATGCAAAGAGAGACAATCCTGAACATTGGCTTTGATGACACCGACTCCCCAAAGGGAATGTGCACCACTTATCTTGCATACAAGCTGGTTGACTCGCTAAAAAAAGATAAAGTAGAGTTTCTTGACTATCCAAGATTGATACGATTCAATCCAAACATTCCGTGGAAGACACGCGGAAATGGGGCAGTTTCACTAAAAATCAAAACAAGCAAGCCAGATTTGGTAAAAAACAAAGTAATTAAATTTGTAAGGAAATTCTCCGATCTAAAAAATGGAGCAAATCCCGGCGTGGTATTTTTTGAAAGCACAATCATTCCAAAAGAATTCACACAATTTAGCAAGCATGCGTTATGGCAGCTGATAAGCAGAAATCACGCAAAAAAGTTTGCCGCAGACCATAATCTGGAATCATTTTACATTGGGAATGGCCAGGGATTGGTTGGTGCAATAGGTGCAATTGGGTATAGATTTTCTGATCACACCTTTGAACTGCTCAGCTACAGAAAAAAATCACAATTTGGGAAAAAACGAAAACTTGTAGCAGATAGCGTAAAACAAATGCAGGAAAAGACATATCCCAGAACCTTTAACAGCTATGACACAAAAAGACAACGAGTCTTATTTGCGCCGCACGGGCCAGATCCCGTATTCTTTGGCATTAGGGGAGAGGATGTAAAATCACTACTTGCTGCATCACAATTAATCAAAACTCACGAAAAGCCAGATGGCCACATGATCTTCAAGTCCAATCAGGGGACAGGAGACCACCTCCAAAATGAAATTGATGTTTATTCCCTAAGACCATATTGTTCTGGTACAATAACTGGCGTTATTTCTGTAGGACCAAAAATAGAAAAAGGCGGGCACGTGATGTTTACCATAAAAAAAGACGACATTGAAATAAATTGTGCCGTCTACAGAGAAACTGGAATAACAAAACATGCCACAAATCTGATTATGGGAGACAAGATTCGTGTGGGCGGTGGAATAAGAAAGGCATCAAGCAAGCATAACCGCATACTCAACGTGGAATTTTTTCAGGTTTTGAACTTGGAAAAAAAACACATTCTAGTTAACCCAATGTGCACAAAATGCAAAAAACACATGAAATCAAAGGGACAAGGCCAGGGCTTTGAATGTGTGATATGTGGGAAAAAATCCCCTAAAAAAGAAATCAAGCAAGTTATGCGGCAAATAAAAAAACAAATCTACATTCCCCAAGTATCTGCGCACAGGCATCTTACACGACCACAACAGAGACTTGGAATTGCAAACAGGGAGACAAGATTTGACAATTCAACTCCTTGGTTCCATCACCAAAATTGAAGAATTAGTAGCGGGGAGTAGACTTTCAGGAGTTTTTAGCTCCATTTGAACTACTGATCTGCGGGTATCACATCAATTATGATTATGAGCCCGCCGGGATGACTTAGCCCTATGAAGACTGACTTCCCCACCCCGCTGATTAAAAATCAGGTTACAGGTGATATATAGACTCTCATTTTTGCAAATAATAAATATCATTTCAAAACTCAATCTTGGTGTGAATAAAAAAATTCGAATAGCTGGAATCATTGCCGCACTTGCAGTATCTGCAATTATTCTTTCATCGCCTTCTCATGCGCCCCCATTGCCGCAACCAAATGTGGAATCCAAAAATGAATCCGTTCAAATCCTTGCAACAAATCTCAAAAAGCCTTGGGCCATTGCATTTGCTCCTGACCGAATCTTTGTAACAGAAAGGGAAGGCTCAATCAGAGTGATTCAGTCAAATATTCTTCTTGACGAGCCTCTTACTGTTCTGAGAGCCGCAAACGTTTACGGCGGAGGACTGCTTGGCATAACAACACATCCAGACTTTGAAAACAATCATTTTCTTTATGCGTATTATACATATTCTGAAAACGATACCCTTCTCAACAAGGTTCTTCGTATAACTGAATCGGAAAACAAACTAAAAGATGCGACAATCATAATTGACAAAATTCCTGGCTCGCAGTTCTATAATGGAGGCGTGATAAAATTCGGGCCAGATGGAAAATTATACATTGCTACAGGCCTGCCGTCTGAAAACTCTCATGATTCCCAAGATATATTCTCACTTGCAGGAAAGATTCTTCGGCTAAACGACAATGGGACAATGCCTGCTGATAATCCATTTGCAAATTCGCCTGTATTTTCACTAGGACATAGAGACCCACAGGGTATGGCCTGGGACAAGGAAGGCAATCTCTATGTTACTGAGCTTGGTCCGACAAAAAATGATGAAATCAATCTCGTCAAGCCAGGACAGAACTATGGTTGGCCAGAACAGGAATGCTCTGGAAAAGAAAACTATGTTGATTCTGTAAAATGTTATGATCCAAGCATAGAGCCAGGAGGAATTGTGTTTTATAGTGGGGACAAACTTGAATATAGTGACAGCTTGATTATGGCAACATTGCGCGGATCAAACTTATACAAACTAGACATATCTGAGAACAAGGTATTATCGCAAAAAAGCATATTGGGTGGAACTGGAAGAATACGAGACGTAGGACAGGGACCTGATGGCTACCTTTACGTTATCACATCAAATACGGATGGCAAGGCATTTCCTGACAAAAAAGACGACAAGCTACTGAGAATATTGAAATAAATTGAAAAGTTTCGATATTTCGCGATTTTTTGAAAAGGACAGAAAAGAGCGAATCGATATTGTAGCCAAGTTTGCAAACCTGACCGAGCAAGAAATTAAAGTCCTTGAGGATTCTGGGGGAATTTCATTTGAGCAGGCAGACAAAATGGTTGAAAATGCGATAGGAACATTTTCCTTCCCGCTTGGAATTGCGACTAATTTTACAATAAACAAAAAAGAATACCTCATTCCAATGGTAATAGAAGAGCCATCCGTGATTGCAGCAGCATCAAAGGCTGCCAAGATAGCAAAGATACGTGGCGGCTTTGTAATGCAGAATGATGAATCATACAGCATAGGACAAATACAGGTAGTAAATGTTGATGTGGAATATGCCACACGAAAAATTCTCAAATCTTCAAAAGAAATACTAGACCTGGCAAACTCCAAAAGCAACACCCTGTCAAAAATAGGCAAGGGCGCAAAGGAGATCTCTTGCAAAGAAATCAAGACCGATTCTGGCCCGATGCTGATTGTTGAACTGTTAATTGATGTTGGTGATGCAATGGGTGCAAATGTGACAAACACAATGTGTGAGGGAATAGCCACGCTCATAGAAAAAATCACAAATGGAAAAACAATTCTCAAAATTCTCTCAAACTATTCCACACGAAGAA
>JAENJF010000037.1 GCA_016844685.1 Candidatus Nitrosotenuis sp.
ATTAATATGTTAAATTAGTGAAATTAGAACAGACTATTAAGACTTAGATTTTTTGAAATCCAAGTACTTTGTATCGTCCAGTCATGAAAACTATTCCTGCAATAGACATTACAAGAATTACCATAACAATTGGTCCAAACTCTGGAATAATGGTTGCACCCACTGGATAAACGTCAAACTGGAGTAGAACAGGTGCTTCTAAATCGCTATGAGTTGCTTCAACTGTATAAGTTCCAGTTGAGAATTGTGGAAGTGTTGGCTGGATATGATATTTGAAATTACCATCACCATCAAATGGAACGTTTGGGGTATAGATTAGTTTTCCAGATGGATCAGTAATTGTTAATTTGACTGGTATGTGTGGAGTCAACCCATTAGCTTTACCAATAACTAGGATGCTTCCTTTTTGATCTATTGATGTGCTGTATGACTTGAGTTCAATTGACGCTAAACCAAATGCATTCATTGAGAATAGAGGAAGTATCAAAAGCATTGCCATTACAATGCAGGTGGTGGTATTCAATAACATAATCTAAAGAGACCTAATTAATAATGTTACCTTAATTACGATCTATACAATGCTTGGAATAATGAAAAGTGGTTTAACGAAAGGGGAACTTTTGTCACTTACAAAATTCTTAATATCTGTCGATTAGAGACATTTCAAGATGGACAAAGAGGAGATACTTTCAAAATTTTCTGCAGATCCTGTGAAATATTACAAAGTAAAATTATTTGAGGAACAAGGTTTTGAAAGAAAACCTTGTGCTAAATGTGGAAGGTTTTTTTGGACTTTGGATGGCAATAGAAACCACTGTCCTGAAGATTCAGATGATACCTATTCATTTATTGGAAATCCGCCTACAAAGAAAAGATTTGATTATTCTCAGGCATGGAAGGAGGTCGAGTCATTTTTTGTTAAGAACGGACATACTTCTGTTAGTAGGTATCCAGTAGTTTGCAGGTGGCGAGATGATCTATATTTTACCATCGCATCTGTAGTTGATTTTCAGCGAGTAATGGGCTCTAAAGTTGTCTTTGAGTTTCCCGCAAATCCCCTTGTAGTTCCACAAATGTGTCTTAGATTCAAGGATTTAGAAAATGTTGGAGTCACAGGTCGACACTTTTCAAGTTTTTGTATGATAGGACAACTAAGCATTCCAAATTCTCAAGGTTATTGGAAGGACGAGTGTATTGATCTTGATTTTAGGTTACTTACTAATCAATTTGGAATAAACAAAAACGAAATAGTTTTTGTCGAAGACGTTTGGGAAGGGGGTGGCTCTTTTGGTTCTTCTCTTGAATACTATGTTCGAGGATTAGAGCTTGGAAATGCAGTCTTTACAGAATTCCAAGGGGAGCTTGGAAATCATACTACTTTGGACCAAAAAGTAATCGATATGGGTGCAGGACTAGAAAGGTTTGCATGGATTACTATGGGTACACCAACTGCATACGATTGCTGTTTTGGTCCAATTACTAAAAACTTGATCAAAAAAGTTGGAATTGATATTGATACTGAATTGCTTTCAAAGTATTTTGTTGAAATTGCAAAAAATCAAGGGAGATTTTCTAATCTCTTAGAAGTAAAAGAACACGCAATTAAAAATGTAGGACTAAGTCCTCAACAGGTAACAAAAATTATCAATCCTCTGGAAGGGATTTACTTGATTGCAGACCATCTTAGAACTTTGATTTTTGCAATATCTGATGGAGCCCTGCCAAGTAATGTTGGCGGAGGGTATAATCTACGAATAGTTCTAAGAAGAATTATCGGAACGATGCAACGATTAGGACTTGATCTTGATTTGAACGAAATGATTGATTGGCATATTGACTATCTTAAAAAAACCTATCCAGAATTAAAAGAGAAAAAAAATGATGTAAAGACCATCATCGAAGTTGAAGCAAAAAGATATGAAGAGTCGAAAATTAGAATGCAAAAAATTGCTGACAATTTAAAATCAAAAAAACAAACGCCTAACGTTGATGACTTGATTAGAATGTACGAATCAGATGGAATTACTCCTGATTATCTCAAGGAATTAGAGGTAATTCCTGAAATTCCCTCTACGTTTTACTCTAGATTATCTGATTTACACCAATCAGTTACAAAAAAAGAAAAAGAAACACTTCCATTACAAAATATTCCTGAAACTGATTTACTATTTTACAAAGATGACCCACATCAATTTGACGCAAAGGTTCTCAAGGCATTTGACAAGTTTGTAGTGCTTGATAGAACATCATTTTATGCAAGAGGTGGAGGACAAGAGCCAGATCATGGAAAAATTGCAGGATTTGATGTAGTAGATGTTGAAAAACATGGAAACATTGTAGTTCATGAGCTTAAAGGAGGAATACCAAAAGAAGGAGAGACTGTATCATGTGTTGTAGATTCAACAAGAAGAGAGGGAATTACTAAAAATCATACTAGTACTCATATTCTAAACTCGTCTTCACGAGATGTTTTAGGTTCATGGGTATGGCAAAATTCTGCGTTTAAGGAGGCAGATCACGCAAGACTAGACATTACTCATCACTCTGCACTAACAGATGAAGAGGTTGCAAAGATTGAAAAGAAAGCAAACTCGATAGTTCAAAAAAACCACCCAGTAAAAATTGAAAATTTTGATAGAGGAACAGCTGAGCAAAAGTATGGATTTAGAATATACCAGGGGGGAGTTGTTCCAGTAAAATCTGTTCGAATTGTTTCAATTAAGGACTTTGATGTAGAAGCTTGTGGTGGAACACATGTTAAAAAAACACGAGAGATTGAATTAATCAAGATAACTCGGACAAAAAGAATTCAAGATGGGGTGGTAAGAATAGAGTTTGTTTCAGGAAAAACTGCCCAAGATTATATTTTAACACGTGAAAATGAACAAGAAAAAATAAAACAAGAGCAAGCTGCAAAAGAAGAAAAAGACAAGCTACGAGAAGAACGAAAAGAACAAGCAAGAGAAAAGATTCCTGTTCTTCTTGAGCAAATTATGCAAAGTAAAATTGGTACATCCAAAGTAGATGAAATTGAGATACATACTACAGAATCTGGACGATTTTGTTATTCTACTAGTGACCAATATGACGAGTATTTTCACATTAATTTTGGAGAAAAACTAATCAAAAATGATCCAAAGGCATCATATTGTGGAATTTTTGATGATGATTCAACGGTTCGCGCAGTAATTTATTCAGGAGAACAGTCCAAGAACAAAAATGCAGGCACAATTGCTAAAGAAATCTCTAAAATTTTAGGAGGCTCTGGTGGAGGAAATGCAAGATTTGCTCAAGGTGGAGGAAAGGACAAGTCTAAAAAAGACGAGGCTATCAAGAAAGCAAAATCAATGGCTTTGGAATAGTGTAATGTATGAAAATAGATTGGTCTGGAATTGAAATAAAATGGAGAAAAAAATGGAGTCAAGGAAAAGACTTTGAGACAGATCCAAACGAAAAGGAAAAAAAATTCATTACAGTAGCATATCCATATCCAAACTCACCTCAACACATTGGGCATGGTAGAACCTACACACTAGCTGATGTGCATGCAAGATACTATAGAATGAAGGGATACAATGTACTTTTTCCAATGGGGTTTCATTATACTGGTACTCCAATACTTGGTATGGCAAAAAGGGTAGAAGCTAGGGATGCAGAAATTATTGATGGACTCAAAAACATTTACCATGTTGCAGAGTCTGACATTGCAACCTTTGTAGAACCAATAAAAATTGCAGATTACTTTCATCAAGAGATAAAAACTGGCATGATAGAGATGGGATATTCTATTGATTGGCGACGAGAGTTTACAACAATAGATCCTGTTTATCAAAAGTTCATTGAATGGCAAGTTAACACTCTACGTGAGAAAAATTTGATTATACAAGGGAGCCATCCAGTTGGGTGGTGTCCTAAAGATCAGAATCCAGTGTCGCAGCATGATACGTTAGGAGATGTAGAGCCAGACTTTACTGAATATATTTTGATAAAATTCAAGTTTGGGGATTATATCATACCAACTGCAACACTTCGACCTGAAACATTGTTTGGTGTAACTAATCTTTGGGTAAATCCTGGAATTATTTATAAAAAAATTACAGTTGATGGAATAAAGTGGATTGTATCAGCTGAATGTGCACACAAGCTGGAATTTTTAGATAAAAAAATTGTCTATGATGGGGAAATTGTAGGAAGTGAGCTTGTAGGAAAAGAGGTAATTGTTCCACACCGAAATGAATCAATTCCGATGCTAGAAGCTAGCTTTGTAGAATCTGCAACTGGAACTGGGCTAGTCATGTCAGTTCCAGCACATGCTCCATTTGATTATCAGGCTTTGGAGGATTTGAAGAAAAATGGGCACAAAATAGCCTCAAAAATCAAGCCAATTTCAATAATTTCTACAGAAGGATTTGGAGAATTTTCAGCAAAAGATGCTGTTGAAAAACTTGGAATAAAAAATCAAGCTGATCCAAAACTTGAAGAAGCTACACAAGATGTGTATGGCAAGGAGTTTTACGGCGGCGTACTAAAACAAAACACCGAGCAGTTTGCAGGAAAAAAGGTTTCTGAAGTTAAAGATTTGGTAAAAGATTGGTTAGCTGCAAAAAAACATTCAGATGTGTTACTAGAGCTTACAAACTCTCCTGTAAGATGTCGTTGTGGTGCTGAATGTGTTGTTAAGATTTTGACTAATCAATGGTTTTTGAATTATGGTGATGCAGCTTGGAAGGAAAAGGCAACAAAATGTCTTCACTCAATGAGTATATTGCCACAGGAGATTCAAGGAGAGTTTGATTATGTAATTGGTTGGTTGCGAGAGCGAGCCTGTGCAAGACAACATGGATTGGGAACAAAGCTTCCTTGGGATAAGGACTGGATTGTTGAAAGCTTGTCAGACTCTGTAATTTACATGGCGTACTATATTCTTGCAAAGTTTGTAAATGCAGGTACGATATCAGCTGACAAACTATCAAAGGAATTTTTTGATTATGTTCTTTTGGGAAAAGGTAGCTCTGATGGCTTAGATGTTTCAAAAAATATCGTAGAAGAAATTAGAAAAGAGTTTTCTTACTTTTATCCAGTAGATTCTCGTCATTCGGGGCGAGATTTGGTCCCAAATCACCTTACATTTTTTGTCTTAAATCATGTTGCAATATTTCCTGAAGAGAACTGGCCTAAACAAATTGTTGTAAATGGTTCTGTCTTGATGGATGGTAAAAAAATGTCAAAAAGTATGGGAAATATAATTCCATTACGACAAGCAATACGAGATTATGGTGCAGATCCAATCCGTCTTGCAATAATAATATCAGCAGAGCTGTTACAGGATGCAGATTTTAATTTAGAATCAGTTTCAGGAATTAAAAACAAACTAGAAGCATTACTAGCTGATTGTTCTCAGCAAAAGCCTGGAAAATATGGAAAACTTGAAGCTGAAGATAAATGGATTTTATCCAAATTGCAATCCTTGATAACTGATATTGCTATTTCTATTGAAAAAATGAGGCTACGAGAGGGACTACACAGGAATTTATTCTCATTTGAGGGGGATTTACAGTGGTATTTGAAAAGAGCAAAAGCAAAGGGTCGAGATGACTATTCTGGGGTTTTACATGAAATTAACACAAAAAGAGTGGCAATGCTATCTCCTTTTGCTCCACATGTAGCTGAAGAAATGTGGGAAAAGCTTGGAAACTCTGGAATGGTATCTCAGAGCAGCTGGCCTGCAGTTTCTGCTGGCTCCATTGATGCTAATGCCATACTGTCTGAAGAGCTTCTCAAATCTATCGTAGATGATATTTCAAATATTATCAGAGTAACAAAGATGACGCCAAAAAAGATTACAATTTACACTGCTGATTCTTTCAAATCAAAAGCATATCATGCTATATTAGAAAAGGTAATGTCAGGACAAACTAACATGGGAGATATAATGAAAGATTTAATTGCAAATAAAGAAACAGATGATATTAAAAAGAATCCTGACTTTGTGCAAAAGGCAATCAAGGATATTTTGTCTGAACCAGTTGAGATTAGAAAAAGTAAGCTAGAGACTAGAGAGTTTGATGAGAAGAAATTGATATCAGCTGAGCTAATTAGTTTAGCTAAAGCTGATTATGGAGTTGATGTGCAAGTGTTTTCTGAATCTGATTCTGGAATTTATGATCCAAAGGGAAAAGCTAGACATGCTAGACCGTTTAAACCAGCTATTTTGATTGAATAAAAGTAGAAAAGGTTCGAATCCAAATAGACCCACAACGTGATTAAATAAAAAAAGGGAGGAAAAATAGTCTCCTATTTTTTCATCATGTACCAAAAAGGAAGGTTTCCATTCTTTTCATTAGTTAGGCTTTTTTTGATCTCACATGTTGCTACAGTAGACTTGGCAACCATCAGCTTTACAACCAGCTGACCGATTTTCCAGTCAATATCGCATACAAGCCTTTCATATGACATCTTACTTTTATGGTCGGTTTGTTTTTCTAATCCATCCACAAGTCTTGCCTTTTGAGCTCTGAGTGCATGCAGTTGCGATAACAACAAAGATCCCACCTCGTACTCTGGAAGCTCATCAGCTAACTGAAGATACCATTCCTTGATGTCAGAGCTTATTGTATTTCTGTTAACACCAAGTTCCTCAGCTATTTTGAGTGCAGAATAGCCTTTCTCAAAGTGTAGATGATAGACCTTGTTTTGTCTTTCTAGTTTTTGTTTTTCTGTGTATGGTCCTCCTTTCTTTGGACCATCCTGTTTTTCCTTTTGGTTTTCTAGGATTTGTTTTGAATCCATAAACATGCTGGGTCGAATCTGCTTAAGAGAACTATTATTCTTAAAAAAAATTCCATGAAAATAATTGTTCTTTTATGCAAGTTCAGCAATTTTTTCAAAAACTGCCTAGTTTTGCATAGTTATACCAATCATAAGACCCTAGTAGATAGAATAATGCATGTCACAACAAGAAAAAACTACAAAGCTTGCACCGGATTTTCAGATTTGCAAGATACTAAATGGATTGTGGCAAGTAGCTGGAGGACATGGACAGATTGATAAAAAGACTGCAGTAGAACAAATGCTCCGTTATCACAAAGCTGGCTTTACAACGTGGGATATGGCAGACATTTACGGTCCAGCTGAAGAATTTCTAGGCGAATTTAGAAAATTATTAGAAAAAGAAGAGCTTGCAAAAAGCCAAGCTTTAACAAAATTTGTGCCAAATCCAGGACCAATGACTAGATCAATTATAGATTACTACATTGAACAGTCAATTAAAAAAATGAATGTATCATCAATTGATGTTTTACAGTTTCATTGGTGGGATTATAATGATACAAGCTACCTTGATGCATTGCATCACCTAACAAAGCTGCAAGAGGAAGGCAAGATAAAACATCTAGGTTTGACTAATTTTGATACTGATAGAATGAAAATAATGGTGGAACAAGGATTCAAGCTTGTATCAAATCAGGTACAATATTCAATACTAGATCAGAGACCAGAAGTAAAGATGACGCCCTTTTGCAAAAAGCATGGCATCAAATTACTCTCCTATGGAACTTTACTTGGTGGATTTTTTTCAAAAAAATATCTAGGAAAGACTGAACCAACTAGGGCAGACCTTGATACACTATCCTTACAAAAATACAAAAACATGATTGATGCCTGGGGAGGGTGGAATCTCTTCCAAGAGCTACTTGTAGTTTTAGATAAAATTGCAACAAAACATCAAGTGGGCATTGCAAATGTTGCAACACGATTCATTTTGGACAAGCCCTGTGTTGCAGGAACAATAATTGGAGCAAGGTTAGGGATTACTGAACACATTTCGGAGAACCAAAAAACATTTGGATTTTGTCTTGATGATGAAGATTATTCTAAAATAAAGGGGGTTACATCTAGAGCAAATAATTTGTTTGATTCTATTGGAGATTGTGGAGACGAGTATCGATAATCTTACAGAGATTACCCAAGAAAGAAATTATAGAAGAATTTTTTCAGAAATTACCTACATGTGTTTTTATACCTATTACTGAGTTTCAAGATTATGACTTCGGTTGTTCAAAAACCATCAGATTTAGATTTTCCTGAATCCTCTCAAGATATTGCTCAAATAAAAAAATCTTCCAAAAAATCACCTCAAACTAAAATTTCTGTGTGCGATGTTATGAAAAACAATACATCAAGCGTAATTAAAAAAATGGAATTTCAAGTGCCGGCATACTTGCAACAGTACACTGATCTTTATACAGCATATCTACATTCATTTGATCAAATATTTGGTACATGTTATATTGCAGAAAAAGAGTTCTTTGATAAATTAGAAATTGATGAAAATGCTCTCAAATCATTTGATAATATTTCTAATACTTTTAAAGATATTATTTCTTCACAAATCGATATATCTACTCAGTCTCTAGATACTTATGTTAA
>JAENJF010000114.1 GCA_016844685.1 Candidatus Nitrosotenuis sp.
CCTTTATTCTACAAAAAATCAAAAAGGACGCCGAGGCATTTTTAGGAGAAAAGGTAGAAAAAGCAGTCATAACCGTGCCTGCTTATTTTGATGATAATCAAAGACAAGCAACAAAGGACGCAGGAACAATTGCGGGATTAGAGGTTGTAAGAATAATCAACGAACCAACAGCAGCATCACTTGCCTTTGGCCTTGACAAGGTAGGGCAAGAAATGAAAATTTTGGTCTTTGATCTTGGGGGCGGAACTCTAGATGTAACCATCATGGAAATGGGCGGGGGAGTTTTTGAAGTACTAAGCACATCTGGTGATACGCAACTTGGCGGTACTGATATGGACAAAATCCTAATTGATTATGTAACAAATGAATTCAGAAAAACAACCGGGATAGATCTTACCTCTGATAGCACAGCTATGACAAGAATAAGGGAAGCATCCGAAAAAGCAAAGATTGAGCTTTCCACAGTAATGGAAACTGACATCAACGTTCCCTTCATATTCCATGATCCGTCATCTGGATCAAAAAATCTAGAAATCAAACTAACTCGAGCTAAATTCGAAGAACTGATCAGACCAATAGTTGAAAGATGCCGTACCTCAATTGATAATGCAATAAGGGATTCCAAGCTTTCAACATCAGACGTATCCAAGATTGTTCTAGTTGGTGGACCTACAAGAATTCCACTGGTAAAAAAATTCGTTGGTGATGTGATAGGTAGGAATCCGGAATCTGGAGTAGATCCAATGGAAGCAGTGGCAGTAGGGGCAGCAATCCAAGCAGGAATCATTGCAGGGGATGTAACTAGCGATATAGTGTTGCTTGATGTCACTCCGCTTACTCTTGGGGTTGAGACACTTGGCGGTTTGCGGGAACCATTAATTGAAAGAAACACTACCATTCCAACATCAAAAACCAAAGTCTTTACGACTGCTGCAGACAATCAAACTGCCGTTACAATTCATGTAGTACAAGGCGAAAGACCAATGGCTGCTGACAATGTTTCACTTGGAAGCTTTAATCTTACCGGCCTTCCACCAGCACCACGTGGCATTCCACAAATTGAAGTCAAATTTGACATTGATGCAAACGGAATCTTGAATGTAACTGCAAAAGATCTTGGAACCAAAAAAGAGGCAAAAATAACAATTCAGGCTGGCTCTAAACTATCAAAGGATGAAATTGACAAGCTAAAACAAGACGCTGAAAAGTTTGCAGACGAGGATAAAAAGAAAAAAGAAGCAATAGACCTGAAAAACGAAGCAGAAAGCTTTGTGTACACAACTGAGAAACTGATAACCCAAGATCTAAAAGACAAAATTACGCAAGAGCAGGGCATAAAAATATCTGATGCAGTCAAAGAACTAAAGGAAGTCTTGGACAAGGACGCAGATCAAATAAGACCAAAACTTGATGCGTTAAAGGCTATAGTGAACCAAATAACAACTGAACTTTACAAGAATGTCTCTCCCCCGCCTAATGAAGAGCAGGCTTCTCAGAATTCTGCAAATTCAGAGCAAAATACGCAGAATACAAATACAACAAACTGACAATTAATTCATCATTTAACAACTAGGATAGAAATATGTCTGCAAAAAGAGATTATTATGAAGTATTAGGGGTTTCAAAAACCGATTCCCCAGATACCGTAAAATCCCAATATCGAAAACTAGCACTAAAATTTCATCCTGATAGAAACAAATCCCCAGAGTCTGGAGAACATTTTAAAGAAATTTCCGAAGCGTATGCTGTTTTGTCAGACTCTGAAAAGCGAAAAATCTACGACCAATATGGACATGCGGGCGTTGATGGTAGATATTCAAAAGAAGACATCTTTCAAGGAGCACGAACTAATTTTGACGATGTTTTTTCCAATTTTGGCTTTGGCGGTTTTGATTCTATATTTGAAAATATTTTTGGACGCGGGGGGGGATTTAGTGGATTTGCAAGACAAAAAGGCCAAGACATTCTGTATGAGACAAACATAACTCTTGAGGATGTTTTACATGGAAAGCGAATTGATATTGACATTAGAAAAAATATTGACTGTGATACCTGCAAAGGATCTGGCTGTGCACCTGGAACTCACCCTGAAACATGCTCTACATGTAGAGGACAAGGACAGGTAAGAATGACGCGAAACATGGGATTTTCAACATTTGTTACAGTACAGCCCTGCAGCAAGTGTCGTGGTGAAGGGAAAATAATATCAAAGCCCTGCTCACCGTGCAAAGGAACTGGCAAAACCAAGGGTACAAAACACATATCGTTTGATATTCCACCTGGAATTGATAATGGAGATTATGTCATAAATGGTGAGGGCGAATCCATACCGCATGGACCAAGTGGGGATCTCATCGTAAGAATACAAGTAAAACCGCACCAATTCTTCAAAAGAGACGGAGCAGATATTTTCTATGATGCAAAAATTTCAGTCGTTGATGCCTGCATTGGTAAGACAATTGAGGTACCCACATTAGAAAAAAATGAAAAAGTCAAAGTAGAAGAAGGAACCCAGCCAAATACAATAATCAAATTAAAGGGGAAAGGTCTGTCAAATGTAAATTCAAGAGGTCGAGGAGATCAATACGTGAGATTCGTAGTCGACATTCCATCTAAGCTCAATAAGCAGCAAAAAGAATTGCTTGAAAAACTCAGAGAAACATTCGATTAATTACCTATTTTTAGATATTTTTCGTATGGATAACTGGTGGCCTTCCCTGTAATGCGATGTGTGGTTTGACTTTATCAATTCTGCAATTCTGGAATCTGAAAAATACTTTGTATTATACCTACCAAGCGTCTTCTTACAGTTGTTGCAGTAAATTTCCTTAAATTCCACTACTAAAATAACAGTAATCACTATTTTTCCTTTTTTCTAATTAATAAAGAACTTATTTTGGCATCAAAGAACCATGTTGCGGGAGTCGCCCAGCCTGGTCAAAGGCGTAAGGTTCAGATCCTTATCTCCAAGGAGTTCGTGGGTTCAAATCCCACTTCCCGCATTTTTCACTATCAAGTGTTTTAGTAATTTTAGGCATTATCATGTCAGACACTGGTAACTTACGGTTGAGCATTTCAAAATAGAGAGGCATTTTGAAAAACCCTCCATCTACAATTCAACCAGTTTGGGTGAACCATGTTGTTTATTCGGGGTGTATACACCGTACAAAATTTCAAGGCAAAACTTGATAAAATTATCACAAACAATAATGAAAATTATAAAAATTGGAAACTGTAATCAAATTATTTGAAAATAGA
>JAENJF010000038.1 GCA_016844685.1 Candidatus Nitrosotenuis sp.
ATATGGAAGACCGCGATATCAACGCTACACGCAATATTTTGTATAAAGGAACACCAGTTGTGCAGCTACGAGGCCTGCGACTCAGGCCAGACGCGCCACAAGATGAAGCAATGAAGCAGTCAAAAGATGCAAAGCAGATTGTGATGAGTCAGATCAACCAACCGTAGATTTGACAGAGCCAAGGCCTAAAGACAAAAAGAGTAAGAGAGAGTTGGACTAGAGTCCTCCAGTCTCCGTTTATCTATATTCCATCTTTGCCTTTATGCGTTTGACTTCGCCCATCTCGTCTTTGAGATGCTTTGCCAATAGGTTTTCAGATTCTTTCTTGTGCTTCCAATAAGCATTCAGAACGGATTGTCTTGTCCTTGCATGTGTTATGGCAGACTGGTATTTTTTGTGAATCGCTGCTACGCCTCTTGCATAGCTTCCTGCGCTATTTCCCATGAGACGTAAGGAATAATCATTATACATAACTTGGGAAAGTTTATCATATTATCATATTTACTGAGTTAAGGTTGACTAGATCTCATAATAGACAGCGTCAAACAGTGACATAATTCCCCGAGTTTACCAAGGTATAACCCCAAAATAGTACTACCGTACAATCAACCCATAAATCCATACCATACCTAAGAGGGTGGAAGACACTTGAAGTATTCATGCCCAAAGTGCAGATCTGCACTTGAAATCCAAAAGACATTCAATAAAAAATACGTGATATCATGCAAAAAGTGTAGTCTAGAAGACCTGGTAGAATTTACAAAAAACATCGATGAGGTATATTTGGAATTTCTTTCAAGATATGATGATGGGACCACCCCAAACAAAAAGCAGCTAAAAGAGGAACTAAAGGCATCAGGAATAATTCGCGATGAGTCCGAAATAAAGAAAATGATCAGTGATGCAACCCCAGATGACATAACAAAAGATGTGTTATACTCAAAAAAAGACTACATTTCTTACTACAAGTCAATAAAGAATCCTTTGCCCCAGATGGGCAGCCCGGTAGAAGATCTTGGACTGGATGACAATATTGCAAAATACCTACATGAGAAAGGAATTGCCCGATTCTATAAATTCCAAGAAGAGTCAATAAAAGAGATAATCTTTGGCCAAAACGTAGTAATTACTGCGCCTACGGCCTCAGGAAAAACAGAGGCGTTTGCCATACCGATTATACAAAAAATTGCAAGTGAAAATAACAGGAATGGAATTTTTGCCATATTTGTATATCCAACAAAGGCACTTGCTAGAGACCAACTCCCAAAGATTAGAGAAATTGCAAAAAGTGTTGGAGTTATGGCAGATGTGTTTGATGGGGACACCAAGGAGTTGGACCGAAACAAAATCCTTGATGATCTTCCGCAAATAATAGTGACAAACTTTGATGTACTTCATTATCATTTGATGTACAGAACAAGGTTTGCATCTGCTTGCAGTACGGCAAAATTCCTAATTGTTGATGAAGCGCACGTATATTCTGGCATATTTGGCTCAAATGTACACTATATCATAAAACGTCTCAAAAGAATTTGCAAAAAAATCCAGTTTGTTGCATCGTCTGCGACACTAGATAATGCAAAAGAGTTTTGCGGGCAGCTCTTTGGGACAAATATGCAATTGATACAAGGCTCTGGGAGAAAAGGCGAGACAGACTTTGTCATGGCCTTTCCATCACTGCGAACCCAAAGGGCACTCATGATTGACTTGCTTGAAAAGTTGACATCAAAAAAACACAAGACCATGGTATTTTCCAACTCGCATCTAAATTCCGAGCTAATAGCAATGCAGGCAAGAAAAAAGAAAATAGACATCAAGGTGCATCGTGCAGGATTAATGGCTAACTATAGAAATTTTGTTGAAAAATCATTCAAAGAGGACAAGCTCAGCGCCATATCGTGCACTCCAACACTTGAGCTTGGAATAGATGTTGGAAATGTTGACGGGGTGATATCATCTACCATTCCAATCAACAGACTACTCCAGAGAATTGGTCGTGCGGCAAGAAAGGGACAGCGTGGCTTTGCATTTTTAGCACTTGGCAATGATCCAATTTCTCAATACTACAAGAACCATCCAGATAATTATTTTGAGGATATAGAGCAGACCTATATCGACCCAAAAAACCCGTTTGTAGAGGAATTCCATGTGCTTGCAATGGCGTGTGACAAACCAATTGCAATGCACGAGTTATCAGAGCATGCAGATGTCATCAAAAAACATGTGGAATCAGGCAACCTCATTTTACAGGAAAACAGGTACATTCCAAATTATAATGCCATAAAGGATGCGCAAAATGAATACAGCATACGAGGGATTGGAAAATCAATTGATATTTTCTTTAATGAGAAAAAGGTTGGCGACCGGGTCCTTCCAATGGCACTAGAAGAACTACACGAATCTGCAATCTATTTTCTTGCAGGAATGCGCTACAAGGTAAAGGAGTTCAACTATCCGCAAAAACAGTTTGCAAAACTGGTGTCAATTCCAAAAAACTATCCATATTATACAAAGGCCCTAACCGAGGAATGGCCCACAATTGAAACCGTTTATGAAAAAAGAAAGGTATTTGGAATAGAGGTTTGTTTTTGCAAGCTTCGCATCCAAAAACGAGTTTATGGTTATGTCAATATCGAGCTTGGACAGGAGGTAAACCAGGGACAAAAGATCCTGCTTGAGAACCCACTGGAATATGATTTTGTTACAAAGGGAATTGTCATGCATGCGCCAAGACCTGCAGAAGAAATGATAAAGTCAGAAAATGGAGAATATGTCGAGGCAAGCGGATATCATGCAACAGAGCACATCATAATTGAGGGAAGTAACATGGTGACTGGCGGCGTATCACAGGACTTGGGTGGAATATCACTTGGCACATCAGGCCTTATTTTCATTTATGACGGAGCAATTGGTGGGAATGGTGCAAGTAAGGCATTATACGACAGACTGGAAAAGGCATTTGAGCGAAGTCTCTTCATAGTAAAAGAATGCCCATGTACAAACGAGGCTGGGTGTCCGCGGTGCACATTTTCATACAGATGTGGAAACAACAACGAGTTTCTTCACAAAAAAGCCTCACATGAGATACTGCAAAAAATCAACGACGGTGAAATCACAGATATCATCGAGCCGATGGAGGGGGATCGTCCACTGGTCTAAGACAATAGCAAGATTTATTCGAGTTTAATTATTATAATATGGTAAAAATATGAATAATTTTCATTATGGAATTTTAATTGCGGTCTTTGCTTATCTGATTCCTTCCATAGTATTCGCAGAGAGTTCAAATGAGATTTTATTGGGACAGGTTGTTGATGCAATAAGAGGACAAGATTATGAGAAAGCTGTTTCAATTTTTGATACGATTCTTCAATCTGATCCCAATAACACTGAAATACTTACCAACAAGGGCACGGCATTGGTTGAATTGCAAAAATATGATGAGGCGATACTAATTTTTGACAAAATCCTAGATACTGAACCAAACAATGCTGCAGTACTTAACAACAAAGGCATAGCATTAGTGAAACTCGGAAGTTATAATGAGGCGATAATTAATTTTGATAAAGCTCTTGAAACTGATTCAAAAAATGCAAATGCACTAAAAAACAGAAACATCACATTCAAAAAAATCAACATGGATGCAATTATCGATTCAAAATATTTAGTACATGTACAAATTCAAGTTCGCAATATTCATGGGATGCTTGTTAGTGTGACAGAATCAAACTCAATAAAGTATCTACCCCATCCACTAACAGACGAATATTTGGATTCGATTCCATTAAAAGAAATCGTGTCAATAGATGGTACAACATATGAAAAAAGAGAAATTAAAACTGCGTATACGCCCAGAGAGGACACATTCATAGGTTCCACAAGACTCGTATCGGATAAATTTGGTGGCAATATTATAGTATTTTCCACCTTGAATCATGGGTACACTATAGAACGTGGAGACACTGTTACTGCGCTATGGATGTTGTTGAGGGCCGTCGGTACGTGAGAGAAAGACTCCGATAGCCACAGAAAAGAATACCACCAAAGGCACGTAGCGATAGGGAAGGATGTAATAAAAGTCAGTGAACAAAGCCAAGGCCGGACCTGCTAACAACGAACCTAGAATCAATACTAGTATGGCATCTGCTTCTTTTATGCCTCGTCTTGAGGTAAAAAACAATCCGACAGTTAGTGGCAGAATAGTAAACACCATCAAAAAGTCAAAGCGTAATTGATACGACCAAGCACTGAATCCCATCCAAAATTCAGATGGATCGATACGTATCACATTGTCATATATTGTATCACTTACAAGTAAGACAACGGCAGATATGCCTAAGAGCGCACCATATGAAATACTCAACATGATTTTTTTCTTTCTGTTGAGTTTAGCCCTGTATATGAAAAAGATGCTCATGGGGAAAAAGAATGCGGCAAAAGCTTTTGTGAAAAACGAAAGCAAGTACGAGATTGGGGACACATACCACTTTTTGTATACTGCATACAAAGAGAGTATGTAGAATAATACCCAAAAGTTTTCATAGACAGCTATAGTGTCATATTTTAAAAAAGTATAGCTTTGTAACAAAACTACCATAGATATTATGCCCGAAAATCGTTTTCCCGAAATTTGGTACGTGATGAAATAAGTTACGACAACAAGCAGAATGCTGGCAACAAATGGTAAGATCTTGATATTTTGAAGAATGTTCTGTGAGAGATATAATAAAAATATGCGGACATACCTTTCATTTTGTTCTTTGATGAACATGTTATCAGATTGACTAGAAGGCCAGATCTTCAGTCCTTCTTTCAACACTTCATAATCTGGCCATTGTTCTTCTTCATTGATGCTTAATTCCCCAATAGTTGCTCCGATGTATATTGCCAGTAAAGCCATAGCTGCAAGAAAAGCTATCCGTGGGCTTATTTCAAAATTCAAAAAGTATTCTATAGGTTTGCTAACAAGCGCTGGCAGTTTTTTTTTGTAGTAAGCAAATCCAATTCCAAGTAAGATAGAACTTGAGGCCAGCATTGGAAAAGCAAGTGGTCCAATTTCAAAAGGATCAAGATCACTTTTATGGGTGCTTGCCAGACTAGTAATTAAAGCAGGAAAGATAATTGAGACTAGGCTCAGTATTATTATTCCGAGGCTTGAAAGAAAGACAATGTTTGTTAATATCATATTGTGTTCTTTTCTTATCACTGAACCAAACTACAAAGAATATCTATTATAGATAGTTGTTCCTATTAATATAGTCCAACTAAGAAATAATGGATTAAGAATAGCACAATAGACAACTACAATTAGATTCGTAGAGACAAGCCACATTTAGCTTTGTATCAATTAATTAAAATAGCAAGATATTATCAATAATCATTTTTTAAGAGAAGATGGAAAACGTGAAGCATACATTAGATGTTTCTGTATTAGTCCCTACCTATAACGAGTCTCAGAACATATTAGCACTGCTTAGTTCTATAGAAAAAAATTTGCCAAAGGAAATGGTTACTGAAACCATAGTGATAGATGATAATTCTCCTGACGGAACGGGAAAAATCGTTGATGAGCACATCAAAAATAGGAAAAACGGCACGAATCATAGAATTGAAGTAATTCATAGGAAAACAAAAAAAGGACTCAGCTCAGCAATACTGGAAGGAATACAACACTCTCATGGGAGATTAATAGTGGTAATGGATAGTGATTTTTCTCATCCCCCACAAATCATCAGTAGAATTGTTGATGAGTTGAATCAATCTGACCATGACATTGTAATTGCATCTAGATACATCAAAGGGAGCATCATCCAAAAATGGCCAATCAGACGTAAGTTAATGAGTAAAACGGCAACTAAAATTTCAAAGAGTAGTTTAGGACTTGGTGTTTCTGATCCCTTGTCAGGTTTTTTTGGATTGAAGCGCAATATCATACAAGAAAAAGATCTTGATGCAATAGGTTACAAGATGTTGTTAGAAATTTTGGTCAAAACAAAAGGTGTTAGTGTAAAAGAGATCCCATACACTTTCACAAATAGAAAATTTGGTTCAAGTAAACTCAGTCTAACGACAATAACTGATTATATCAAATCCGTGTGGAAACTGTATCTTTATGGAAAGTCAGTTAAAGAGCAGGAAAAACGTGTTTTAATTCGCTTTTTGTCAAAAGCGTGGAGATTTTATACAGTAGGCGCATCTGGACTGGTTTTAAATTATTTTATTATATGGTTGTTTTCGGATTGGTTGATAGATTTTTGGTACTTGCATGCAAATATCGTGGGAATTGCATTCTCGTTGACATCTAATTTTGTGTTAAACAAGTGGTGGACTTTTGAAGACAGGGATTTTAGTGCCAGAAAATTTTTTATGCAGTATGGCAAGTTTGCTGGATTTAGCTCCTTAGGGGCGATAATACAGATAGGATTGGTATTTTACCTAGTAGAGGGGCATCAAATGAGTTATTCTTTGGCTTTAATTATCGCTGTACTTGCTGGGGCATTTGGGAATTTTAGCTTGAATAAAAGGTGGACCTTCAATGAAAAATTTTGGAGTTAAATTCAAACAAAAAAAATTTAGTTTAGAAGATCGCTCCAGAGTGATCAAATGGACTTCAAACTTTGGAATAAGTACTCGTTGCTATGGAACTTGAATCAAACAAACTTTGGATCTTTTCTTACAAGAGCAACAAAGGATCTAAGATAATGTGTCAGCTTGTTGACAGTTTAAAATTTTAGCAACTGCAAAAAATTCTGGCGAAATTAATTTTAAAAACCGGCATAGCCAGTTGCTGTACTTTCTTTTTGTTTCACTATTTTTGAAAGAATCCAAAAACAGCTGGTATGGATCTTCGCGCTTCTGTACGTTTTCAGCTGAAATTTGCATCGGATGATGGCATCATCTGGGTCTATTTTAGGACCATGATGGTAGGCGGGTCTAGTGGGATTCGGACCCACGACAGCAGGATTAAGAGTCCTGCGCTCTACCTGGCTGAGCCATAGACCCACAGAGCAAAAAACAATAAAGTCGTTATTTAAATCTGAGCTGAAAAATTTAGTTTGAAGGTTTTGCTTCGATTTCACGGTATTTTTCCAGAATTGCAGTCAGTACGGTAGAAACTGGAACGTTGTTCATCTTCTTTTTCTCTTCAAGCAGTTTTTGGTATGCATCAAGTGTAATGTATACAGGAATTGAGCCGTTTCCTTCCAATAATCCCTTTACTTTGTACAAAGCGCTTTCCATTCCCCTTTCTGCTGTTTTTGCAAACTTGAGCTTGCTTAGGATTCCGCCTATTACGCCAAATGGCATCTCATAGTTTACTGTCATGGTGACATTTGTTACTCGCTCAGATACTGATTTGAATTCTGTTGTAATGTCCCATTTTTTGAATGGGCCTGTAGTCATTTTTGCAGCAATTCTTTGTTCTCTGACAAATTCGGTTGTCTCACAGTCCCACTCTAGTCTTTTTCCGCTAAAGTCACCAACTATTCTGAATGTTGTACCAACACCCATTCCGTCTTTGATCTCCATTGGAATAACAGTCATTGCAACGCCTTTGTCTGACATTTGGTCAGAGACATGTTCTGGTCTTGCAAAATATGTAAAAACCGTGTCAACTGGGGCTTTGATATCGAGTGATTTTCTAACTGTAGTCAACGTTTGGCTTTTTCTTCCGTCAGGATTTAAAGCTTTTGTCATTTCCCAAAGCACTTTATTGAAGAAACGGATTTCCTAATCCATGAGAATCAGTATTGTACTTTTTGTATTTTTGTTGTTTTCAATTATACCTATAATACGGGAGGCAAGTGCGCATGCCCAGTTTAATTCGGCAGAATCCACCATAGGAAATAACAGAGTTCAGATCGCAACAGTTCCAGAAATCCCAATAATTAATGAAAAATGTACAATTCGAATACATGTAACAGACTTGGATCTCAAGGACGTTCAGGGGTTTACAATGGGCATGAGAATATTTTATAACGACGTACAGGTAGACGGCATTTCGCCGCAATCACGTGATGGCGGATATTGGGATTTTGATTATGTCTTCAAAAGACAGGGAAATCACATTTTCCGAGTAGATCTTTACGACTCGGATGGCAAAGTGATAACACATACGTTTAACATGAGTACTCAGAGTCCATTTGCTTACATTTTCACCTATGTCATAGGAGTTGGTGCAGCAGGGGCTGCCGCCATTGTTGGCTACATCTATCTACCAAAGAGACTCAAAAAATTGCGAGCTAGGTTTTAGTCTGGATTATTGCTTTATCCATTCTGAATGCAAATAATACGGTAAGTAAAGTCATAGCAAATAACAATATTCCAATACCTA
>JAENJF010000039.1 GCA_016844685.1 Candidatus Nitrosotenuis sp.
TATTCAATTTTTGATAGCTCGTCAGTTTCAAAATCTTTCATTCCCCTCGGAAGACTCAATTCAAAACAAACTGTGGAATTAATGCATTTAGACGTTGCTGCTTTCTATCTATTAATAATAGAAGCAGTCAAGCACAGTGTTGTCATATAGATATTTGGAGCATGCTACAGACGCAATCATTGAAGTTGAGGCATCTACACTAGAAGAGGCGTTTGTACTTGCAGGAAAATCTGTCGTGGATACAATTCTTGATTCCAAACTAGTCGAGGAGAAAAAAGAAAAAACGCTCGTAGTTACTGGAAAAGACCTCAGTTATTTGCTGTATAATTGGCTTGAGGAGATGATCATACTTACAATCACAGATGGTTTTGCTGCAAAAAAGATCAATCTTCAAATTGAAAAAAATGCATCTTACAAGATTACAGCTATCCTAACGGGTGAAGATATTAGCTTTGAGAAGCATCATTTCAAGGTTGAAATCAAATCACCTACTTTTCATTTGATGGAGATAAAACAGGAAAACGGTGTCATGATGCGTTTTCTTTTGGATCTCTAAATTATTAAATATTAAACAGACAACCAGATTTTCATGGAAGATCCTGAAATTGAAAAAATCAAGCAGCAAAAACTAGCAGAGATGCTAAAACAGCAGTCTGATGTAATATCCAAATCCCAGATAAGCGTGCTTGATTTGGATCAGGCAAATTTTGATCAGACTATTTTGGAAGGTCTTGTCTTGGTAGATTTTTGGGCAGAATGGTGTGGCCCATGCAGATCAATGCATCCAATCTTTGATAGGATGGCAAAAAAATACCAATACATCAAATTTGCGCGAGTCAATGTTGACAAATGCCAAGACATTTCCATGCGATTTGGTGTTCAGGCAATACCGACATTCATCATGTTCAAAAATGGACAGCCAGTGGATAGAATGATGGGAGCAGTGGGGGAACCCGGCATCCACATGATTGCCAAAAAATATCAGATGTAACCGTAGGCAGAATCATGTTTTCTCTGAATTTCTAAAATTTCGTTTAGTACTGTGTATTCTTCTGGAGATAGTTTGTGTGAAAACCTTTCAACTAGTTGTTTTGCCTCCGAAGATTTTGGCAGGGAATAGAAAACATCTTCTTCCAAAATTTGCCTTCCAATCATCACATCTTGTATAGAACAGGCAACTTCCTGGCCCTGCGTTGCAATATTAATTGACTTTTTGCCATCCTGTAGCTGATGAACTTTGCCTATTTTTCTGCCCTGCTTGTTCATGATGGGTATTTTTTGTCGCACTTTACCTACATCAACATGTATTCCAAACACTGCTGGATTGCTATTTCGAAATATGTAGCCCTTAAGAAAGGTAAATTTGCAAATTGGGGTGATTTCATCAAATATCGCGTTATCCTCATTTGCAGTGTCTTCTGTGACCCAGTTGGTGTAATTGTCAATTAGACTGTAGATCACCTTGTCATTGAAGATTTTGATGTGATTGTTTTCTGCTTCCTCTTGAGCATCTGGGAGTATTTTTACATTAAATGCTAAAACAGCACCCAAATGTCTGTCATTGTCTTTGACTACTTTGGCTTCCATGACGTCACGTCGATTTACAGGCCCAATGTCTGCTTTTGCGATTGGCACTTGTATGCGTCTGAGCATTTCGGTCAATGCCTCAAGTGAACCTATAGTATCGCATCTTAGAATAACTCCATTTGTTTCGGTGCTTGCAAATACTGATTTCATTTCCGATTCTATAATTTTTATAAATTCTTCTGCCTTTGATTCATCACTTATCACATAGACTGTACTTCCAGGAAGTACTCCCTCCAAGTCCGGCGATACAATTTTAATTCCCGCCGCAGCCTCGACTCTGGTTATTGGTTTGAATTTATCGCGCGGATCACGCATTTCATCAAGCGGCTTTGGTAACAACATTGCTTTTGGTTTTGTAACAATTACAGAGTCTCTTTTTGCAACAATTACACTATCTCCTTTTTTCATCTGACCGTCAATTAAGATCATATTAGCGGTTGTTCCAAGTCCAATCTCGTCTTTTACCTCAAGAATGATTCCACGGCTAGGCTTTTCTTCCTGGGCAAGTCTCTTTTGCAAATATTGCTGAGTTAATCCCACAAGCACAGTTAGGAGTTCAGGTATTCCAACGCCTGTTCTTGCACTTACTGGAACAATTGCAATTTCTTTTGAGAAATCTTGCACCCTGTAGAATGCCTCTGATTGGTATCCAAGAATTGAGAGTGTGCCAACCACATTGTAGATTTGCTCATCAAGTGTTGTCCGCATGAACTGATCCTGTTGTTTTATTGCTTGTGTGATGTATGGGGTATCAATTTTTCTCCAGCCGGGGATCTGATCAACTTTGTTTAATGCTATGACAAATGGAACTTTTCTTGCTTGAAGAATTTTGAGGCTTTCGCTTGTTTGCGGTTGGAATCCTCTGTTCGTATCTACTACCAAAATTGCAATGTCAGCTGCAGATCCGCCCCTTGTTCTAAGATTTGTAAATACTTCGTGTCCCGGGGTATCAATTACTAAAAGACCTGGGACCTCGTGTTCTGATTTTGTTAATTTGTCGTATAGTTGACCGCACATGTTTTTGACGGTCTCAGTTGGAAGAAAGCTTGCACCTATGTGTTGTGTAATTCCGCCCGCCTCTCTTCCTTGAACGCCGGTACCACGAATTTTATCAAGCAGGGAGGTTTTACCAGAGTCTACGTGGCCCAAGACGGCCACTATTGGTTGTCGAATTCGCAATGCAACTCACTGAAATACTACCCTCGCTTCCTTTTCAAAACTTTCCTTAGAGTCGGATGCGTGAATGATATTGTCTGAGAATCCAAGTCCAAAATCTCCACGGATTGAGCCGGGTGTTGCTTCAAATGATTTTGTTGCGCCAATCATCAGTCTTGTTGTAGCGACTGCGTTGTTCCCCTCAATTACTGCAGCAACAACTGGTCCCGATGTGATAAATTCCACCAGTTCGCCAAAGAACGGTTTTGTGTTGTGGACTGAGTAAAAGTCCTCTGCTTGAGCTTTTGTGAATGTGAACATTTTGAGTTTTAAAATTTTGAATCCTTTATTTTCAAATCTGCTGATTATTTGTCCGGTTAGTTTTCTCGCTACTGCGTCTGGTTTTACTATGAAAAGAGTTTGTTCAGCCAATTTTTTCTATTTTATTTTTTGATAATTCCGCCTTTTTGATATTTTTTGGTCCACTTGAGCGTACGTGGATCGCGTTTTAGTACCAACATGTTCTTTTTGCATTTTGGAGAACAAAACCATAGAACTGTTCCATCATTTTTCACAAGCATCGTGCCAGAACCTTTAGCTACTGGCCTATTACAAAAACTGCAAGGTTTTACTAGAAGGCTCAAGTTTCAATCACCTTATTTTTTTAGCTTCTCGTTCTGTTTCTCGCAGCATCAAAATGTCAGACATTCTTACAGAGCCTTTTACGTTTCTTGTAAGAATTCTTCCTTTGTCTCTTCCACTCAAAATTTTTACTCTAACTTGCGTGATTTCACCTGCAATTCCAGTCTTACCAACAAGTTGTATTACTTCTGCGGATACTACATCTTCCGTTTGGGAAGTACTCATTTCTACTTGCCACCTTTAATCTTCTTTATTGAAGAAATTACTTCTTCAACAATGTGGTTAGCGTCACCTGCATCAATTATTGCTGCAGCGGCAGAAGTTACATCAATGCCTAGTGCCTTTCCCAAGTCTTGTTTGCTTGGAACAAAAACATATGCGGCGTTTTGTTCTTCACAGATAATTGGAAGATGTGCCACTACCTCTGGAGGTTCTACATCTTCTGCAATAACTATTAGTTTGCTAATTCCTCTTTCGATTGCTTTTGTCGCTTCGTTTGTTCCTTTTCTAACCTTGCCACTTTGCGATGCAACTCTGACTGCCTCAAGTATTGGGTTTACCAAGTCAGACGGAGTCTCGAATTTTACGTAATAAGCCTTAGCCAATTATATCACCCATGGGGATCATTTCCATTCCTTGGATTCTTTAACATCGTCTTATTAGTGTTATCTGTCAAGAATCAAGTTTACTTTTTTGATGTATTTTGACATGAGGTTACCAAGTTTTTCCTCTGAATCTGCCTCTGCATAGATTCTTGCTATTGGTTCTGTACCACTTGGCCTAATCATAATCCAATTTCTCCTATCAAAAATCAGCTTGATTCCGTCTGTCGTGTTATAGTTTTTGTGTTCTTTTTTCAGTTGTGCAATTATTTTTTCTGCTTCTTTTTTAGAGCAGGAGATCTTGTCCTTTGTTGTGTATGATTGTGGCAAAGAATACATCTCTTCAGATATAGTTTTGCTAGAATCTGCAATAAGGTCCAAGACCAATGCCAAAGTCATTGAGCCGTCTCGCACTTGGTTGTGCTTTCCATACATAAATCCACCATTTTCCTCAAAACCAACAAGTGCTTTTTCTGGAAGCATTCTTCTTGAAACCTCAACGCTTCCGACCTTGGTCCTAATCACATTTGATTTTGTTTTGGAAGCTATTGTTTCTATGACAGAGCTTGAATTAAGACATGTCACGACTTTGGATTTTGGGTTTTTCTTTAAAAGGTAATTTGCCAAAAGTAATGCGGATTTGTCGCCAGTAAGAATTTTTCCATGATTGTCGCAAAATATGCTCCTGTCTCCATCGCCATCAAAGGCCACACCAAAATCTGCCTTTTTTTCTATCACCATCTTTGATAATTTTTGCAAATTGCCTGGTGTTGGCTATGATCCTCTTCCTGGAAATTTCCCATCGATTTTTTCATTAATTAGGAAAACTGTGCAGCCAAGCTCTTTGCAGAGATTTGGTGCGGCTACCGCTTGTGCGCCATTGCCAAGATCTAGCGCCACTTTGAGTTTTTTTGATTTGATTTTGCTTGCATTTATTTTGGATTTGATTCCATCAAGATATGTTCGAATTACTCTTGATTCAGTTTGAGTTTTTCCAAACTTTTTGGGATTTTTTATCCATTTTTTGTTAAAGTAAATGTCCTCTATGATTAACTCATCTTTTCGCGAATATTGCAGGGGGTTGTGAGATGCAGTAATCATTATTCCACCTGAATACCCGAGTGCTTTTGTAGCGTATTCCAATGCAGGAGTTGGAACGAGGCCTGCTAGTTTGCAGTCAAGGCCGCAGTAATTTAGAGTCGAGCAGACTACTTTTGCTATTAGTGGACTGGAATCTCGCCCGTCATAACCTACAAGAATTGAGCCTTTTTTGAAATGAGTTGCAATTGATGAAATGATATCAGAAATGAATTCTAGGGTCAGATCCTCTGAGAAAATTCCTCGTATTCCATTTGTCCCAAATAACTTTCCCATTAATTCTTATTTTTATGAAGCTAGATTTGTGCTTTTCAGGTTTCTTGCGATTTATGTTCAGTGATATGATTTTTTGTTATGATTCTGGTAATTCCTACAATTGCAATTGCAGCAAGTAGTAATACGACCCAGTCATACCCTTGAAAAGTTATCATTTTATTGATTATTGGTATAAAGAAAGGAAAGGAGGTAGTACCGCCAAGTAAGATATCAAAAGAAACGTGCGCTAAAACAGCTGAAAAGGAAACGGCTCCAAGCAGATAGTCTTTTTTTCCTGCAAAGAACATCATTAATGGTATTGAGATAAAACCAAATAGAATAGAGTGTCCCATGCGTGGAATAGCTTCCAAATTTAGAAATTGAATTAGATGGTCTGCATCCAGAGCAATTGGAAAAATTCCTGCAGTGGCAATATATCTAATACGCATACTAGCGACACCCACTATCATACCAAAGACCACATGACCTATCAGATGTTCTATAGAAATTCCGCTAACTTCCCCAATGGGTTTCCAATTAGATAGGATTTTGGTAGAAACTGCTCAAATATTGGGAATATTCCAAGTATTGAAAATGCTGCTGAAAATATGGCATAGAAAATTATTGATTTTAGGATAAATCTAAGAGATTTCAATTTGAATAGTTTTTACCAATCAATAATTTTTATCAACTGTTTTGTGGTTTGAGTCCGTCACTCAAATATGGTTTTTGGTAGTCAAGTGTGGTTTTGGTTGGAATGGTAACCAATAAGTTTGTGTAAAATGGCAGCATCACTGCGGAAGTCGCCCAGCCCGGTCAAAGGCGTAAGGTTTAGGCCCTTATCTCTTAGGGGTTCGTGGGTTCAAATCCCACCTTCCGCACCAGTCTTTTTTCAAAAATATTCAAAATCAGACTAGAGAATTAATAAGGTCAATTTGCGATACAATTCTGTGAAAAAGATCCGAATCGGCATTACAGTTGTTGGAAAAGACAGGGAGGGAATTGTTGCATCATTTACCAATTTCATATTTCAAAGAGACGGTAACATTGAACGGGTCAATCAAAATGTCATAAAGGGGTTATTTGGAATGCACCTTGAGGCGTCATTCTCAAAAGAAATTAACATTAAAAAATTCGATAAAGAACTCCAAAATCTTGGAAAAAAGATCGGAGTGGAAGTAAGCATCTATCATGAGATTAATTCGCACAAAAACATTGCACTGTTTGTTACAAAGGAGCCACATTGTTTGGAGGCATTGCTTAATGCAAATGCAAAGGGCCTGCTCAAAGGTAGAGTCAGTGTAATTGTAGGAACTGAAAAAACTCTAGAGGCATCGGCAAAGAGGGCAAAGATTCCATTTGTAGTAGTTGATGAAAAAGATCAGCTTGAGGCAGAAAATCATCTAATTGAGATCGCAAAACAATACGACATTGATCTTGTGGTGCTTGCACGCTATATGAGAATCATGACACCAAACTTTGTTTGGAGATATCCTCACAGAGTAATCAACATTCATCCATCGTTGTTACCTGCGTTCCCAGGTGCTTTTGCTTATGCACAGGCCTTTGAGAGGGGAACAAAAATTGTTGGGGTTACTGCCCATTATGTCACAGAGGAGCTTGATCAAGGTCCAATCATCTTCCAAGACTCCTTTAAGGTAGGTCCAAAAGACACTCTAGAATCCATAAGGCAAAAGGGACAAAAGCTTGAAGCAAACACTTTGCTTAAAGCAGTAAAGATGCACCTTGAAGGAAAGCTTGAGGTCAGTTGGAGAAAAGTGTACACAAAGTGACCGATATACAAGACAACTTTGATCCAAATCTTAGGAAGATAGTTAGGACAAAAAAACAGCTTGCCCTAATTCCTGTAGGCTCAATTGAGCAGCATGGTCCACATCTACCACTCTCAACGGATTCAGATATAGTAACAGAGGTTGCAAAAAGAGTGGCAAAAAAATGCAATCTTTTGCTTTTACCCACAATAACATATGGGGTTTCCTTTGAACATTCTCCGTTTTTCAATCTTAGTGTAACTAGAACAACTCTGCAAAATCAACTAGTTGACATTTGCCTTTCACTTGTAGAAAACAAAATCAGAAAAATAATAATTCTAAACGGTCATCATGGAAACCAAAAGGCATTATCCGGAATAGCGGATAAAATATCCAAACTTTCCAGTGGTCAGGGCAAAGTCTTTGTGATTTCGTATTGGCACCACATGAATCGAGAGTTTGATCATGCAGGATTTGTGGAAACTGCACTCATGCTTGCAGTATCAGATAAAGTAAAGATGAGTCGCGCAAAAAAAGGACTAGTCACAGACAAGATGTCTCTAAAACAAAAATCAAAGATATCCAAGCTTGCATCTACACATTTTATCAAGGTAACAAAAACTGGTGTTTGGGGAGATCCCACAAAGGCAACTAAAAGAGACGGTATGATGATTTTATCTGAAATAGTGCAAAATATTGCTAAAAAAGTCTCAAAGTTGCTCTACTGATTAAAACTCATACACCAATGAAATTTTAATATATTACCTCGTTAGGAGAGCCAATAAGTGAATTAAATGTCAGTCGACATGGCAGTAAAAGTACTGGACGAGAGCATCGATAAGGTAGTTTTAATCAAACTCAAAGGCGGAAAAACCATTAGAGGTAATCTTCGTGGTTTTGACCAACACATGAACCTGCTACTTGACAACTCAGAGGAGATCCCCCTTGATGGTCAAGCAAAGAGCATTGGAACCATTGTTGTGAGAGGGGATAACGTAGTTATGATTTCCCCACCACCTGCGTGATGATGTATGACTAGAGGAACTCCTTCAATGGGGTTGATGTCAAGAAAGCATCCCCATATACGATGTAGAAGATGTGGAAAGAACTCTTATCACAAGCGTCAGCACAGATGTTCAAGTTGTGGTTTTCCAGATGCAAGAATTCGAAAATACTCTTGGATCAAATGGTACGCGTAAATGCAAGAAATTGCTCTAGTTATTAGTTCTATTGCAGGTGCATGCACCGCAGCAACACTTAACAAATTTCCTAGAAATAAAATTTCTCTTTTAGGTGCAAACACTCACATTAAAAATCAAATTGAAACCCTTCGAATCGAAAAAGATATTCTAACAAAAACCATATCAAGACTATACCAGGACGGCTCCGATTTAACAAGAATTCAGCGAGACAAGTTACTCTCAAGGTATCAACATCAACTTGGAATTATTCTAGCTAAAATTGAAAAACTAGAATCTGCAAGCAAGTATCCCGACCTTGGTCCTATTGGCGAGGGTTTGATTACTCTAATGGATCAAAAGCTTTCTGCGCTAGATAGAAGACTGACAGAGATATCATCAAAGATTTCTGTTGCAAGTATTCAGCTGGAAAAACCTGAGCTCAAAAAAGAAGAGATTACAAAAGTAGAGGTAAAACCAGTAGAGGTAAAACCAGTAGAAAAGTCAGTAATTCAAAAACAAGAAATTATTACATCGCCTACAATTGAGGAATTAATCCAGTCATTTGCTAAACCAACTAGGAGATTAGAGATTACGACACTCACAGAAATTCCAAGAAACTTTACCATTGCTCCACCTCGAATCACACCTACAATTGAGATTCCGGTACAGATAATTTCTCCACAAATTCAGCCAAAAATTGTACAACCTCAAATAATCCAACCAGAACCAAAACAAGAAATCATTCAGGAATCAATTCCACAAAAACTAGAAGAGCAAAAGCCAGTAATTGAGCCAATCGATATTGAAAAGAAAGTAAGAGAAGAGCCCCCAAAGCTTGAATTCAAAGAAGAAGAGAAAAAGAAAAAGTCAACTGTCAACATACCAGAACCAGAGGATGTCGAAGATGATGAAGACGATCTTGATTCTATTAAACGCGAAATAATGAAAACGCTATCAAAATTAGAGCAAGCCGAGGTAGAATAATTGTCATTTGATGATGCCATTTCGGCATTGTCTAAAGATGCACTAAAATTTGTAAAGAACAATTCGGTGCTCGGGCTCGGTAGTGGAATGGCTGCAACTGCATTTGTGAAAGAATTAGGAAAGTACATCAAAGAAAAAAATCTTACAATAAAGGCAGTTCCCACCTCTTTACAGATCAAGATTGTTGCGGAGCAAAGCGGAATTCAGATCATAGAAGCAGATCAAATTCATAAAATTGATGCAGTGTTTGATGGCGCGGACCAAATTGATTCTCAAAAAAATCTAATCAAAGGTGGCGGTGGCGCATTACTGCGAGAAAATATTTTGATTTCTTCTGCAAAGCGTGTGATAATCATGGCAGACTCGACAAAATTTGTAAAATATTTCAACAGAACTATTCCAGTTGAGGTCCATCCGTTTGCAAGAAGCACTGTAAAAAAATTTATTAAAAAACTTGGTGGAAAACCAAACCTTCGAACAATAGACAGAGGATATTCATTCATTACGGAAAATGGCAACATCATCTATGATTGTGATTTTGGTACAATCAAAGCCCCAAAACCACTTTCTCAAAAAATAAAGCAGATTCCAGGCGTAGTAGAGGTTGGAATCTTTACTAGAAAACCAGACGTAATATACAAAGCAAAAGAAAACGGAAAATTCGATATTCTAGCCTAGGCTTCGCCTGACTAGTCTTCCGTATCCTGGCTTTCCCACAACCCGCATGTCTTCTGTGACCAAATTTCCCCTAACTAGGGTGGTTTGAGGCCAGCCCTTTAGGTTCCAGCCTTCATATACGATATAATCCGAAAAGGCGCCAAAAAAGTCTGCACTTGCCTTTTGCTCTTTTTTTAGGTCGATTAATGTGATATCTGCATCTGAATCCTTTTGGAGTACTCCTTTTTGAGGAAACATTCCAAAGATTTTTGCTGCATTTGTGCTGGTTAGTTCAACTAATTGTGTAAGGTTGACTCTGTTTTTGTTTACTCCTTCTGATAACAAAATTGGAAGTAATGTACCAATTCCAGGAAATCCTGCCAAAGATGACCAGACATCTTCTCCGACTTTGAGTTTCAATTGGTTTGCAACATGATCCGTTCCAATTGTGTTGATTTGTTTTTGCGATATGGCATTCCAAATTTTCTCCTTGTCAGATGTAGTTCTAATTGGTGGCATTACCTTTGCCAAATATCCGGATTGTCTTTCATAAGATAACGTCAGATAGTGCGGACATGTTTCGACAAAGATCTTGGTTCCCATTTTCTTCTCATGCTCGATTGCATCTAGTGCAATAGCTGAGCCAATGTGTACAAAGTAGATAGTTGTTCCATACTCCCTTGCTATTTCGCAAATTTTTTTGATGCTTTTTGCCTCTGAATCAGGTGGCCTGCTCTCAGACCAAGCTGATAATCCGTCTTTATTATTTTCTTTAGCTTTTTTTATTCCGCATTCGCACATTTGATAGTCTTCTGCATGGACGAGGATTGGACTACCAAGCTGCGCTGCATTTGATAATACCTTTCTTATTGTATCTGTTTCCAGTTGCACATGAGATTCAAACAAATCTGATGAACCTGGATCCATGTCCATGTAGACATGCCCAACTTCGCCTCCAAGATTCATGTACAATTTGAATGATGTAATTCCGTTTTCTGTAATGTACTTCATTTCGTCTGCTTGATTTACATCAAATATTGTTGCATGTGCAGAATAATCCACATAATGTGATGATTTGGATGCTGCAAGTTGTGCCTGAAGGTGTGTCTTGTATGAGTGACCTAGTCTTAGCATTCTCATCATGGTAGTAACGCCACCCAGTGCTGCTGCACGAGACTCTGTTTTTGCAGCATCTTCAATTGGGGAATAAACCCCGTAGTGCACGTGCGTGTCAATTAATCCAGGAATTGCAATCAGTCCCTTTGCGTTTATTTTTTTATCACACTGTGGTGTATTAGTAGTAAAATCTATGATTTTACCATCATTGATTATGATGTTTCTTTCCAGGACTCCCTTTGGCGTCATAACATGAGAATCTACAATAATACAATCTACAGTCAAGCTGTCTTTTGTGCAAAAATCCGGCTATTATGCTTTGATGGTTTTACCAGCTGGTTTGGTATTTGATTTGCTTTTTTGATAATGTATCTATTTTGACATTCATTGAATTTAATGCATCTATAGCTACTTGGCTGTCGATTTGTTTTGGTACGTCATAAACTAGATTTTGCATTTTTTTGTGGTTTTTTAGAATATACAAAATAGAGTACAGTTGATTTGAAAATGATAACGCCATAACCTCGGGTGGATGGCCTTCGGATGCAATCAGGTTAGCTACTCTTCCTTTACTAATAAGATAGATTTTCTTTCCGTTTGGTAAAATGCATTCATCGAGATTTGGTCTCACTTGTCTTACTGTTTGGTTTAGTAAAAATTTGCTGTCAATCTCCACATCAAAATGCCCCACATTTCCAACTATCGCACCGCTTTTCATGCAAGTCAAATGTTTCTTTTGAATCACATCAGTCATGCCAGTACATGTAATGAAAATGTCTCCGATTTTTGTAGCATGGCTCATTGGCATCACATTAAATCCGTCCATGTGGGCTTCTAGTGCCTTTATTGGATCAACCTCAGTTACGATAACTTTTGAGCCCATTCCTGCACATTTTTGGGCAACGCCCTTACCAAGCCAGCCATACCCGCACACCACTATTCTTTTTGAGGCAAGAAGGAGATTCACTGCACGCAGGTATCCATCTATTGTGGATTGGCCCGTTCCGTATTTGTTGTCAAACATTGTTTTTGTTTTGGCGTTATTTACTGCGATAATCGGATATCGCATCTTTCCTTTCTTTTGCATTGAGCGATATCTTGTGATTCCAGTTGTGGTCTCTTCTGTTGCGCCGATTATTTTGAGTGAGCGGAATTTTCTGTCAAAATGAGCCTTTGTGTTAAGGTCTCCCCCGTCATCAATTATGATATCCGGCTTGCATGATAGAACTTTGTTTTGGCACCAATCGTATTCTGATTTTGTTTGACCAGACCATGCAAAAATTTCAATTCCTTTTGATGCGAGAAAAGCTGCAATGTCATCTTTGGTGGTAAGAGGGTTCCCCCCGCATGCTACTACTTTGGCTCCTAGCTCTTGTGCACCAATTAGTAGAACAGATGTTTCCTTTGTTATTTGAAGGCAAAATCCTAAAGTGATTCTTTTTAGCGGTTTTGATTTTGCTAATAGGTTAATTGAATGTGTAAGAATTTGCATGTGATCTTTTGCCCAAGTATAGGCAAGCCTTCCCTGATCAGATAGTGATGAATCTTTGATTTTGTACAATGAGGTATGATGTCTTATCTGTAAAATAATGATTTAGTGAGTAAATGAGTAAAATAGAGGCGCAAACTTTGGCAATACGGGGCTGGTGGTTTAGTGGTATAATGCTGCATTCGCAATGCAGAAGTCGAGGGTTCAATTCCCTCCCAGTCCACTACATAGCCGAAAACGAAAAAATTTCGCAAAATTGTAAACTTTCAAGAAACTAGTAGCCAGATTAAGCTACTAGGTTCAGGCATTAACTTTTTGATTTTTGTATGCAATTTACCCAAGGATCAAGTTTTTGCTTGGTCATCAATAATAACACTATTTTGTGGTTTGTGGCTATAATTCTAAAAAACGAATTTACAATTCAAGCTCAAGCAAGAGTTGATTCTTGCAGAAAATACGATAAATGTAAAAATACGATAAATGTGACAGTGGCATAATTCGTAACAGAGAAAGAATACAAAAATTTTTGTTTACAATGTCAAATCATGAGCACGATACATTTGTAAAATCCATTTACAATACAATGTACGGTTTACCGAACTATTTTTGTACCATACAAGAAGATTCTGAGCTCAACACAATTTACATTCAGAAATTATTTTCAGGTAATCCAAGTCAATCTAGTATTATGTGTTCCAGGATTTGTTGAGATCGTTTAATCTTGTGTTATTATGGATTTATGGAATCCATCCACCGCAAGAAAGGCAAATATTCATGCCGTCTTCGTCTACATATCTCTCAGATCCTGGAGGACATTTACACTGTGGAATTTGATCCTCCATATGTGTAATATGTCATTCAATCTTTTTAAGATTTTCAATAATCGGCAACTTGGTTTAGATTGAATAACAATAAGGACAAAATATTTCAAAATTTAATTTTATTAGAATCATATTCGTAAACATTGGATAGGACTGAAGCTGACTCGCTGAAAGGCATCCTTTGCTTTAGGCAGACGGGGAGTGTCTACCGGCAAACTGGTGCCACAACAACACAGGCCTCTATGTCGTGTCAGCTTCTTGTTCATTATTACGTCATAAAAGAAGATAAGGGTGTGTTTGTGTTTTCTGATAATCTGTTTAGGCGTAAATGCTATTACTGTACAAGTTTTTAGTTTTGTTGAGATATAATTAAAAATAATAAACGTTTGTATAGTAGAATATTCTAATATTGGATAAATTGCTGGAAATTAGTTAATTTACCATATATATGTTAATTTGCTATACTATATCATGAGCTATTGTATAGAATATGGAGATGAGGCAGAAGTCTTCTTCTGCAAGACAGAAAGAAAGCCAATAGACGAATACCTAATAGCAATGAAAGAATGTACCGAACTTGAGTGCTATTGCAAAAAGCACATACCTGGGAGTTGATTCTTTGGCATCTGCATATATTTTGATAAACTGTGATCTTGGAGCGGAGGAAAAGGTGATCTCTGAACTCAAAACAATCCACAAGATCAAAGAAATGCAAGGAGTATTTGGGGCATACG
>JAENJF010000115.1 GCA_016844685.1 Candidatus Nitrosotenuis sp.
AGTTCATATCAATACCATGACGTTCTTCCACTTTGCCTAGCTCTGACATGGGCATGATATGGATTCATCAGATTTATGATGACGGTTATTGTGTTATTACCTGCAATTCATATACAGAACGATCCGAGACCTTCTTGCCTCCAAATTTATAAAACAACAGCTTTTGCTTTCATTAATGCAGTTTGATTCTTACGGTAATAGAATACGTGTAGGTGCAGGTATTTCGGATGTGGATTTTAAAAAGGCAAGTATGCGCGAACCGATTTCCCTAATGGATTCACTTGAATTGGTTGGGAAATATGCAGGAAAAGAGCCGACTCAAAAACAGCGAGATATCATCAAAAAAATCCAGCACGCAATAGAATCAGGATACAAGAAAATTCTTCTTTCTGCTCCAACTGGAACAGGGAAGAGCTGGATTGCAATTGCTTTGTCACTATACCTAAAATCTTCTACTGTTCTGACTTCTACTGTTCTTTTGCAGGACCAGTACAAAAACGAGTTTGGCTTTTTTAATACCGTACGAGGAAAAAAGCGATTTTTGTGCGAGCAATCAAATCGAGTTTTTGACTGCACCCAAGGCTACTGTAATGACTGCGCATACAGGCCGCAGCCAGAATCATACACCATATTCAAGCGCGGGACCATGGCTGAAACCATATCTGGTGATGACCTTCCGAGAAAATGCCCATACTATGACCAAATAGAAATTGGAAAAAAATCAAGCTTTGTTGCATATTCGTATGCATCATACCTTTCGCATTTGCTGTCAGGTGAGGAAATGCCAAAAAGAAAGCTGCTCGTGTGTGATGAAGCACATGAATTTGATGAAGAGATGGCAAATCAGCTTGCAACTAATCTAAATGGGTTTTACGGTGAGATTCTAGGAATAGAGATGCCCAAGTTTTCAGTCGAGTCCAATATTGACAGTATCAAAAATTATGTAAATTCGTTTTCAGATACATTCCAAAAAAGAGAATCGGTCATGAAAAATTGTGCAGAGCACACCTTATTTTTGCAGTCAGAAGACCACATCAAAAAACATCATTCCTGTATCAGACACGGTGCCAAAATCAAAGAAGGCTGTACCTCTTGTGGAAAGGTACGAGAATACATCAAGACAAAGGAATTTCTAAAGTGCAAAGAACATGTTGATTGTGAAAATGATCACAAATACATTAATCATTTTGTATTAAACGAATTGAAAAATTATACTACAAAAATGAAGATTCTGCAAAAGGGGCTGTCATCATCTGATCAAAACTACATCATTACTGATATCCAGTCAAAGACACAGGACCAAGGAAGGAACCGTCCATACAATTTTGATGAAATAACAATCAAGCCATGGCACATACACTGGTTTATGGATGAGCTGACAGGAAATTTCGATATTACATTGTTCATGTCTGCCACAATAAACTTGGAATTATTCTGCAAGGAAACTGGATTCAAAAAGGACGAAGTTTTCTTTATCGATGAGGATTCCAATATTCCTAAAGAAAATAGAAAAATTGTTTTTCTCAAAACCGAATATGTAGAGTCTGGCGATACAGAATCGGTTCTTCCAAAAAAAATCATATCACAAATTGAGGCTATTTTGAAGATTAGATCAGAGCAGCGCGGAGTAATTTTACTTACAAGTTACTCTCAAATGGACTATATCTTGGAAAATATCGCACCTCACCTAAAATCAAGGCTATTGCCCCTGTACAAAGGGCAAGATAAAGGAGAGGCCCTAGAGCTTCACCGAAACACAAAGAACTCTGTTCTGATATCACCCGGATTGGAATCTGGCGTAAATCTTCCTGATGATGAGAGTAGATTTCAGATTATTGTTAAAGCGCCATACTATCCAACGATAGATGACCTGCGAATGAAGAAAATTTACAACTCAGAGCCTGACCATCGCAGATATTATCTAAAATCAGCATTCAGATTATTACAGATGGCTGGACGATCAGTGAGACACGTAGAAGATTATGCAATGACGTATGTTCTGGATTCAAAGGCAGAAAGAATGGTGTATCACCAAAAAAACGATCTGCCAAAATGGTTTATCGAAGCATGTGATGGAATTTCCTTTTCAAAATAAGTTACAAAACTTTTTTCATCAGACAAAAAAGCATTCTTTTGTCCAGATCTTTCATTTGCAGCTTGATTTTTTGTTGGGCCAAAATCTGAATTCTTTTTGAATTTTGCAAATACCCCTTGTTTTGCATATGATATAGAATGTTTTTCATCCCAACTTTGGAACCGTTTAGATAACCAATTTGCAATACATCATTGTCTAATTTGGAGTCGTTCCAGATTCCAACTGCCAAAGCTTTTTTGTTTTTTATAAAAACAAGTGTCTTTCTTTTTTTGATTAGCTTAGATACTGCAGATTTGTCAAATGCAAACCATTTCCATGATTTTGAATATGTATTGGAATCAATTAGATTTTCAATCTGTCTTGGACTGGATGCTACAACTGCTAAGGATTGTTGCCTTTTTGGCTTTAGGTTGTACAAGTACCATTTGTCCTCTATTGTATAGCCGAGTGACTTTGCAAGTCTAATTGACTTTTTGTTCTCATTGTATATTATCATCCTTGAAATTTTGTAGTGTTTTCTTTTGGCTATTTGTTCAGCCCTTAAAACAAGGCTGCTCCCGTATCCCTTTTGCCGAAATTTTGGATTAATCCGCAATCCCTCAATCCAGACTTGGTTTTTTGAAAACGAGGCGTGGCAAACGCCAATTGGCTTGCCTTTGTGCTCCATTGCAAGAAATGTTCCGTCTTTGAGCCAAAAATCCCAGACGTCTGCGATGTAATCAACTCCAGAATACGGGCTTTGACAAAAATCCAAAATTGGTTTTTTATCAGACTTGGTAGCTTTTCTGATTTGCAACATTATGATTTAGAATATCGCGAATTATGTTTTTTGTTATCTGACATTACTAGAGTTCTTTACGGTGTTTTGTTTTGTTTTCATGCTTGTTGGATTTGATTTGGTCTTTTTGGTTTTGGCCTTTTCTAGTTTTTTGACTTTTTCTTTTGTCTTGTCTGGTTTAGCTTTTGTTTTGTCTGATTTTTCTTTTATCTTGTCTTTTGGTTTTTGTCGTTATTTTTCATATCAAGTGATTCAGTCAGTTGGCTCTGTCAAATCTACGGTTGATTGATTTGACTCATCACAATCTGCTTTGCATCTTTTGACTGCTTCATTGCTTCACCTTGTGGCGCGTCTGGCCTGAGTCGCA
>JAENJF010000116.1 GCA_016844685.1 Candidatus Nitrosotenuis sp.
CCTGTCTTGCAGGCCAAATAGCTGATAATCAAGACAAAGATGACTCATTTTTAATCAAGTTGCAGGCTCGACAGAATGGGTGTTGGAAAATGGCGTTCATAACATGGTAAAATATGAGCAACAAACCGTAACCTTTGTAACTAAAAGGTTAGAGTACATGGAGGCACTTGGGCGTTGCGTCCAATCAAAAATCATTTGAAAACGATAACTGCCATAGTAATTGATGATGACGTTGATACGGTGGATGTTTTTTGTGACTACTTGCAGATTGTAGCAGTCACTGTGTTGGGTAGGGGACATAATGGAAAGATTGCAGTGGAGTTATACCAAAAATATAATCCAGATGTGGTGTTTTTGGATCTAATGATGCCCGACTATGACGGCTTTTACGCTCTAGAAAACATTAGAAAAATAAATCCCGCTGCACGAGTTGTCGTTGTAACTGCAGATCTACGGAAAGACACTGCAGATAGACTGAGTATTTTGAAACCTACAGAGGTCTTCATAAAGCCATATGATATTAACAAGATTTCGGAACTGCTGAAAAAAATCTGATCACCGCATAATTTTTTCGATTTTGCTTAACGCTGTTTCTATTCTCTTAATTTCAGGACTTAGTTTTGTATCTGCAGATTGATGTTTTATTATTTTTAATGACGCACTTATCACAAACAATGGATCACGTAACTCGGTGAGTTTTTTTGATTCAACTTGAGCCAATTTTATCACTTACTTCGCCTATTTGGTATAAAAGACTGTTCTGCCAAAATTGGAAATTAGTAATCCTAAGCGATAAAACTGTGTTTTTCAAAGCACTATTTTGTGTTTGCGCTGTGTAATGTACAATTAGATCTTCCTGGTTAAAGCAAAACTGACTGAATAATTGTATACTATTTAACAAAAAACTTGAATAATTCTTTAGATATATTTGATATTTGTCACTAACTTAAACAAATTTTTACTATTTTTATGATCTTCATTAAATATGATAAATGTGTATAATACTTAATTCGAAAAAGGTAAGAGAACGATGTGTCCATTCACTCTTAACTAGCTTACAAGCACCGCTTGTAATTCTCTTGCGTCTTGACACGAAGGTGTCATTTCGAATCCTAGTTAAGGCCTTGGACACTCCCTATCTCGTTTTTTCTTTTTTGTCAAGTTTTTGTTATTTTTGTCAACAATGGGTCAATGCCGAAATTTAAATCAGATGAAATTGGCGCAATCTTGTCTTGTACAAGATTCTAATGACAAAAAATGGAATTGCCTGTCGTAATAGCAATATGAGCGTAAATCTGGATCCAAAAACTTCCATTGAAAATACTATAAACTTTGTATCGCATGCACACTCGGATCATTTACCTAATGGCAAAAATGGCATCATTTTGGCCACAAAAGAAACTAAAGAGATTGCCATCATTAGAGGAAAAGAACTAGCAAATCACGTTGAGTATCTTGATGACTTTGCGCTGTATGATAGCGGACACATACTTGGGGCAAGAAGCTTGCTTTTTGATGATGTGTTTTACACAGGAGATATTTGCACAAGAGATAGGGGGTTTCTCAAGGCCGCGACAATCCCAAAATGTAAAACCCTAATAATGGAGTGTACTTTTGGAAGGCCTGAATTCGTCTTTCCAAAACTAGAAGACACAATAAAAAAAGTGAATGAAATAGTCTCGGAATTATACAACAAAGGAAAGCCGGTTCTGTTGCTTGGATACCAGCTTGGGAAGGCACAAACTCTGTCATATCTTTTCAGTCATTGGGATCCCATATACTATCATGATTCTGTCAAAGAAATGAACGACCTTCACAGAAAACTAGGAATTCAAATTAAACCGGGACTGGGACACACGGAAGCCGCCTCAAAAGGGCTACTTGAAAAGAAACCTTGGATTATGATAGCCCCGTTAATGTCAGAAAATAATCAATTTGTTAAAGAAATGAAATCAAAATATGGTGCAATAACAATAGGATTTAGCGGTTGGGCAAAATCTATCTTCTCTTATGGAAGAAAAAATGACTATTCTATGCCACTAAGCGATCATTGTGATTATAACGAATTAATTGACCTAGTAAAAAGAACAGGCGCAGAAAAAATTTACACTATACATGGCTTTGTTGAAGAATTTGCAGCAGACCTGGTTAAAATGGGATTTGATGCACAACCATTACGTGAAAGTTCACTGGATGAATTTCTGTAACTAAACCCAAAATTAGATTTAAATGACATCTGAATTTTGAATTATATTGTGTCTACTGTTTCATTAAGAAAAGACCACGACCTAATTGAAAAAGTAATAAAATCAATGGAAGTTACATTGCAGCTACTAAAAAACGGAAAAACCATACCTGAATCAATACTTTTACCTGTGATTGATTTTTCCAAGAACTTTACCGCCGTGTGTCATCATGGAAAAGAGGAAGAATCCTTGTTTCCAGCACTAGAGCAGACCGGAATGCCACGCAATATGGGGCCAATCGCAGTCATGCTCATGGAACATCAGATGACAAGACAAATTGCAGATAGAATGGAAGAATCTGCAAAAGAATATCTCAAGACAGGCTCCTCTGCCAACCTCACATCGGACATTGGAGCATACATTGAGCACGTATCCGCACATCTCTGGAAAGAAAATAACCGATTATTCATGATGGCCGAAATGAGATTGCAAGGAAACTCTGATCAAGTGAACAAGAGCATAAACGAAGTTGAAAAACTAAAGCTTGACAAACTTGGTAAAAATCGAACCGACTATGAAAGTCTGGTCAATCAGCTAGAACATGATGTTTCTAAAATAATCTGATCTTTTTCATTGTTCGCAAATTAAAAGAAAAATAGTGAATTTGATGCAGAAATGTCTAAACTACTATGACCTTTCCTGTCATCCAAGGGTGAACCACACAGAAGTAATCATAACTTCCTGCTTCGTCAAACGTATGTTCAAATGTCTTTCCTGACATGAGAATACTGCTGTCGAATACACCGTCTGGTCCATTTACTGCTGTTCCGCTAGTTACTGTATGCGCTGCTGAATCGTCGTTTGTCCATATTACAGTACTTCCAACACTGGTCGTTACTGTGCTTGGTATGAAACATTTCTCATTTGCTTCACATCCTGGAGTTGAAGTTCCCTTTGGAATTGATACTTCCACTGTTTCTGGTTCCATTGGTGCTTCTTCCATTGGTGCTTCTTCCATTGGTGCTTCTTCCATTGGTGCTTCTTCCATTCTCCCATTGGAGCTTCTTCCATTGGAGCTTCTTCCATTGGAGCTTCTTCCATTGGAGCTTCTTCCATTGGAGCTTCTTCCATTGGAGCCGGTGTTGGTATAGAAACTGGTGCCTGTGCAGTTCTGTCTATAGATGCAGAAGATGCAGCAATCGCAACAAATATGATAGTTATTCCTATTGCTAGAGCGATGCCGAGTTTGTCTGTAGATGTCATGTCGCTTGTGACTACTCTATACTAAATAAAGCTAATTGCGGGTTTGACTTGTAGTGAATCAAAAAATAATATTAGAAACGACTACAACTTTTCACACTCTCAACGACATTCTACTCTAATCTAAAATCCAGTTGTTCTACATGGTGAAATGACTGTGTTTTCTGAGGATTTAGCAGGCGAATTTGCTTTACAAAGTACGCCAAATTCTCGAAAATATGCAAAAAATACTCGTTAGGGTTTTCTGTTGTGATTTGATACTTTGATGGTTTTTCTTGGCCTTTAAGGCCTCTAACTGTAAAATCCAGGCTGACTTTGTGGTCTGCAATATTCAAGATTTTACCATGAGTTGCCTTGTTTCGTAATATTTGCAATTCCCACAGTACGCTTTCTGTTGCGTCAAAATATCCCTGCTTGGTCTTTATTATACGATCAGACTTTGTATCGAAATCTAGCTGCTCATGATATGTTGGGACTGAAAAATACTTTACAATGATGTCTTTTACTTGTTTTTGAATTCCAGAATTACCAAGTTTTTTTCGTATACCGTGGATGTAAAAGACATTCTCCTTGTCAAACAGATCAAATCTGTTGTTTATCTCAACTTTGATTATATCTATGACACTTGATGAAAAGAACAAAAATGCGTTAATGTTTGTCTCAAGCAAAAAGTATTCAAAACTACCCTCTTTTGGTATTGACGATGTAATTTTGCCAAGAAAATGCCCAGCAATTGTGAGTTTATAGTCTACAGGATCACAAATAATATCTCTTAATGTGTCATCTGGAATCTGATTCATTTTGCATTATTATGGTTTTTACTTGTTAAAGTTATTTTGGCTCTGTCAAATCTACGGTTGATTGATTTGACTCACCACAATCTGCTTTGCATCTTTTGACTGCTTCATTGCTTCACCTTGTGGTGCGTCTGGCCTGAGTCGCAGGCCTCTTAGCTGCACAACTGGTATCCCTTTATACAAAATATTGCGTGCAGCATTGATATCGCGATCTTCTCTGTGACCGCAATGACATCTTATCTGTCGGTTCTCTTCGGGGATTACTTTTGCCCCACATATCGAACACTTTGATGATGTTT
>JAENJF010000117.1 GCA_016844685.1 Candidatus Nitrosotenuis sp.
CCATCACTTATGGCAGGAAACACAATCGTTTTCAAACCTGCCAGCGCAACAATGCAATGTGGAATTGAAATTGCAAACATGTTCCAAAAGGCGGGCTTTCAAGATGGGATATTTCAAACCCTTATTGGAGATTCCAGTATTGTCGAGCCTCTTATCGATTCTGATATCAGTGCTGTTACGTTTACTGGAAGTACATCTATCGGAATCAAAGTAGCACAAAGAGCCGCATCCAATCTGAAAAAATGCGTACTTGAGCTTGGAGGAAGTGATCCCTTTATCGTGTGCAGCGACGCTGATATCGAAAAAGCATCAAGTGGGGCAGTAAAAGGCAGATTCATCAACTGCGGACAAAGCTGTATTGCATCAAAAAGGTTCTTTGTCACAAAAAATGTGGCAAATGAATTCATCGAAAAATTCGTGCAAAAAACAGAAAGCCTCAGAGTTGGTAATCCAATGTCTGAAGAAACTGATATTGGTCCACTGGTTAACAGTGCAGGCCTAAACAAAATTGAAGAACTTGTAAACGATGCAGTGGCAAAAGGCGCAGAGGTGCTGACTGGAGGAAAGCGACTTGGCAGCAAAGGTTACTATTACAGTCCCACTGTGATTACCAAAATTTCCCCCAAAATGCAAATTGCGGATGAAGAAACATTTGGCCCAGTCGCACCAATCACAATAGTTGATGATGAGGCAGAAGCAATGCGCCTCGCAAATGACTCTCAATTTGGCCTTGGGGCAAGTATTTGGACACGGGATCTTGAAAAGGCAGAACGACTTTCAAGACGGGTTGAATCTGGCATAGTCACAATAAACAATGTGGTAATATCCGATCCTAGAGTTCCATTTGGAGGAATCAAACATAGTGGATTTGGTAGAGAACTATCGAGGTACGGCATGATGGAATTTGTCAACATAAAATCGATTAGATTCTATGATAATTTGGTCAAGCAACACTTTGTGGAATGATTTATCTAACAAAACAATAATCACAATCTGTGCCTGAAATTACCACAAACCTCAATTTTGAATCATATTCTTGATCCTATCTGAAAATTTGAAGACATTTGTCAAATTTAAACACGCTAAATAATATTAAAATTCAAAGATAATGAAATTTGTGGATAGTAACTCGACTTTATTGGAAATTGTAAAAAAATTACAAGAGGCAGAACTAGGTGATTCTGGAAGATTGTCTTACATATTACATGCTCTTGAAAAGGGGAAAAAAATCTACGAGTCTGACAAAAAATATCTAAATGAAAAACACATACAATTACAAAAAATTCAACTTGTCAAGGAAAACATTGAAAAACAAAAAAACCTGCAACTGAATCAGCTTGCTTCTGGACTGCTTTCAAATCCAGTTCTAATTCACCGTGTGCATAATTGTGCATCTTGTAATAATGAACTAAGTCTTGAGGAGAAAACGGTACGATATCAAGACAAATGGCTTCATGTGGCATGTTTTAACTCTGTGATAAAAACAGAACCAGTACAATCACAAGTGGCACAAATTATTGAATCATCCAAACCGATAGAACAAAAAACTCAAACTAAAGCAAAAACTGATCCTGTCTTGGTTCTACTGGCCTCTGTGATTTTCACATTACTTGTATTTACTGCTTATAGTATGCTTTCATACCTTAGTATAATTGCAATTTCAGTTGCCGCAGTGATGGTTTTCTATCATATCATATCGAGAAGAGAACCCGAGTCACAATATTCCTATGGGCGTCGTGGCGCATCGTCTTACTCGATAATTGTAATGATAATGCCGTTTGCACTTGGAACAATTATTGCTTATGACGGATATGCCAATGGATTCATGACCATTATTCAAACAATTTTTGTTTGGTGCTTGACACTGTCCTTTTGGCAGACAATGCTTTTTGTTCCACTTGCAATAAGAAGTGTCTCAATCGAGGCTTTGCTAAAAGAACCGGATTCGTATCCAAAGATAAGCGTGCTAGTTCCTGCCTATAATGAAGAAAAAGTCATCCGAACTGCAATAGAGTCGCTTCTTTCGACAGATTATCCTGACAAGGAAATCATTGTAATTGACGATGGTAGCAAAGACCAGACATTAAACATTGCATCACGCTACAAAGACAAAATCAAAGTCATACACAAAGAAAATGGTGGAAAGGCCTCAGCACTCAATGCCGGAATGCTTTACGCAACAGGTTCGATAATCGCAATCTTGGATGCAGATACAATAATTGGCCACTCTGCACTAAAACACATTGCAAAATCCTTTTCAAATGAAAACGTAGCAGCAGTTGCAGGTAATGTAAAAATTAGAAACAGGGTTAACTGCCTTACCTGGTGCCAGGCATTGGAGTATTTGTCTGGCATACAAATCATGAGGCGTGGCCTTGACTACTTTGGTGCAATCACCATAGTTCCAGGTGCTCTTGGCGCATTTAAGAAAAGCAAGCTTGAAGAAGCAGGGTCATATCACAAGGACACCTTAGTTGAGGACTTTGATGCCACAATGAAGGTTCTAAGATCTGGAATGATAGTGAACGGAAGTAACATGGCAACAGCATATACCCAGGCACCACAGAAATTGCATGATTTTTACAAGCAACGAAAAAGATGGTACCGTGGAAATCTTCAGGTATTGAGAAGGCACTCTGATATTTTGCTTAATCCTCGATTTGGCTACCTGCACAAATTCTCATATCCATTATTGGCAATTCACATGCTCGTGATTCCTGTAACAAGCTTGATGGTTTTGGCTTTTGCAATATACCAATTACTCATTGGGAACTATTCCTATGTCGCATTTACCCTTGGAATGTTCATAATATTGCAGTATCTGCTTTCGGCAATGGCAGTGAGAATGGACAAGGATGACAAGAAAATGATACTATATTCCGTGTTTTTAGTAATTGGATACAAACAACTAATTGATATTTTACAGCTAAAGGCAATCTTTGAGGAATTTATTGGTCTAAAGGCCAAGTGGACCAGCGCTCAAAGAGTGCAACAATGACTTTGAATCATTACGGTTTGATTTCATTAAACCCAACTGCCAGCACTCGACTGTTTTCTTGTGGAGGTAGCTTAGTTATTTTGAATGCTGCATCTCTTGCCGCTTTTCCATAACCTGTGAATATGTCAATGTGCTTGTCCCTCCATTCTCCAATATCTGTTGCCCAATAGGTCCTTGCATTCCATGGCGATGGAATGTCAGGAATGTGAAGCAGTG
>JAENJF010000012.1 GCA_016844685.1 Candidatus Nitrosotenuis sp.
TCTGCAAACGTAGTTGTAATCGGGGAAATTACACCTACAAACACAGCTGCTATGGCAACAAGTGCGATCATGCTGATCTTTTGATCTCTAGTCATCATCGTTATCAGCATATGGTCAAAACCAGTAATTAAATAATGTGTAACATTGTTGCCAATATTTAATTTAGTAACTCTGCTTACTAATCTTATACGCAATGAGCCAAGCTTTTTGTAGCAATGGTTGCTGCGCTTTTTATATTTACATTCATTCCTGCATGACACCCTGCAAGGGTCTATTTGACTAAAACCACGGGGCAGCTCGCATTTAGCGCTATGTTTGTTGATATTCTACCAAGCATCATTTCTTTTACCATTCCATTTCCATGAGTCCCCATGACAATATAGTCAATGTTCTTTTTTGTGGCAAAGGAAATTATTGATTCTGCAATAATGTTAGACTGTAGAATTATTGCTTCGAAATGGATTTGAAATTTTGCAGCTTGTATTTCTAGTGTTTTAAAAATTCTTTTGAATTCGGCATTTCTACTTTTGTCTACCGCATGTTGGCGGCTTGGGGTGTCATTGAGCCATTGCATTGTTTGATCTTCATCTGTTACAGTTATTACGGTCATTGAGGAATTGTATTTTCTTGCCAAATCAAGTGCATGTCCAAATGCGCGTATGGCGTGCTTTGAGTTGTCAAACGGGACAAGAATATTTTTGATAAGGATAGCTGTCAGCTAGTAAACACATCCCGTACCAGTGCATATTACCTGACTCTTTTTAGCCGTTGGTTTTTTTGCAAAATGTAATTTAAAATAGACGCGTTTGTGCATCTTGAAAAGACTAGCAAATCATCCTACTTGATACGTGCCTGTACATCCAATGAAATCAATTTAAGATGTAATAACCCATTATGAGTGGCCGCAATGAAGAATCAGAGTTATATCTGAAAAATGATGTGAAGGCATTTGTCTGAGCTGCCTTTTTCCATTATGAATTCTCAATCGTTGGAATATATATAAAAGCACTATCTAACAACCACGGATGCCACAGACAAAGCCAATTGTTAGTATTGAAAATGTGGTCGCGTCTGCTACTGTGGAACAAAAGCTTGATCTAACCGAAATCACAAAAAAATTTCCAGACACGGAATGGAACCCTGATCAATTTCCAGGACTCGTATTTAGAATAAAGAATCCAAAAACAGCAACGCTGATCTTCTCATCAGGCAAAATGGTTTGTACGGGCGGTAAATCCGAAGATATGGCAGTAAAGGCAGTAAGATCAGTAGTGCAGCAGCTACGAAAGGGCGGAGTCAAAGTAAAAAACGAACCGATTGTTACTGTACAAAATATAGTGGCGTCAATTAATCTGGGCGGAAAAATTCATCTAGAACAGGCCGCAAGAACCCTGCCAAGAAGCATGTATGAGCCAGAACAGTTTCCGGGATTAATCCACAGAATGCTTGACCCAAAAACCGTGATACTATTATTTGCATCAGGCAAATTGGTCTGCACTGGTGCAAAAAAAGAAGCAGATGTGTACCGCTCAGTACATAACCTGCATAATGTCCTAGAAGAAAAAAATCTAATGATTTATGACAGCTAGAGTCTGGCAGATACCTGTTTTTGGACCGTATCTAGAACTGACTCATCGATGAGTTTTGCCTCGGCTAGTATCTTTGCTATATTAAGAATATCCAAGATGTGATGTAGTTTGACCTTTTCTTGCTGGAGTGAATCTTGAGCGCCATCAAGGCGATTCACAATTACATATGCATCAGATATGATAGCACCGGCCTTTCTCAATTCTTTTATTCCATTTATGACAGAACCACCAGTAGTTGCAACATCGTCAACAACTAGGACCTTCATTCCCTCAGTAACTATCCCCTCAACTAGTTTTCCAGTGCCGTAGTTTTTTGCCTGGCTTCGTACATACACCAAGGGTTTTACCGTTTCAAGGGCAAGGGCAGATGCAATAACAAGTCCGCCCGTTGGTACAGATGCGATTGCGTCAAAGCTGTCAAGGCCGATTTCCTTCGATATTGTGTTTTGTAGGTGCTTTATCATGTGCCTGAACTGGTGTGGGAAGCTTGGAACTATTCTTAAATCTACATAGTATGAGCTTTTTTTGCCGCTTGCAAGTGTAAAATCTCCAAAGCGGATTATGCCTTTTTGATACAAAAACGTTGCAAACTCTTTTACAAACTCCACATCAAAATTTACTATACTGGATTTATTTTGGTTTGTTTTCTGAAAGATGTCGTGCCTGAAATCTGGTTAAATTATGGTGCAACAGATGTTGTACTTGATATAAAAGCCGAAAATCTGGAGCAAAAAATAGAGTTTGACAGCCAAATTCTACAGGATTCTGAAGTGTCAGAAAGACTGGATACGCTTGATCTGACAAAACCACTAGACCTTGTGATCCTGAGTTATACCGATGCCGTAAAAAAAACACTGAGGCTAATCTTTGAAAAATGTGCCCAAAAATCTATTCCAAGACCCAAGATTTTTGCAGACAAACAAATCCTGAATCTGGTAAAGACCGTACTTCCGTCAGACGGTCAAGTTCTAGCTTTTGAAGGAATTGAGAGTGCAAATCCAGACCTTGTGTTTGTTGGGGAAATGGAGTTTGACGGTCTTTTTGGGTTTGATTCCGTCTCCACAAAACTCCTAAGAAGGTTTGGCAAAGATCAGATGCTTTTGGCATATGAAAAAAGACGGGGAAACCTTCCCAATTCAGGCCAAGAAACAGAAAGCATGCAAATTGCAAAAGATTTTACAAATTCTTTTGAAATATCTGCAATCGAAATTGTTGCAAGCTCAAAGGGAATTGCGGATTTATCCGTAGGACATCCGTCAAAAGCACTTGGAATATCAAAAACACTTGCAACATTTGTGCAAAAAACAGACAAGCATCGCACACTTTTAGTTAGCACTGGAAAGGACTCTAGTAACTATACACTTGGAAAATCACTCAACTCGATTTGGAACTGTCATCACGCAATACGGGATGATGGTCTTGCCATTTTACTTTGTGAATGCAAGGGGGGAATAGGTTCAGAAGCAATTAGACAATACCTTGAGGGTAGAATGAGTATCGATAGGCTTCAAAAGCCTGCAAAATATGTTGACGGAATGGAAGATCTTCTATATCTAACTGAAATCCAAAAGAAGATCCAAATTGGGCTAGTTTCTGTTTTACCAGAATTTTACCTAAAGAAGCTTAACTTGATTTCGTTTGATGGCGTAAAAGAGACACTTGATCATGTGCTAAAGGTACAAGGTGGAAGGCAAAAAGTTTCAATCATCCCAGATGGGGCAAGAATACTACTTGGGCCAAATTAAGTCCGGTAACGGCGCACACAATATTGCTATTATTATTATTCCAATATAGGCAAGTTTTCTATTTTTTGAAAGCGGTGATACATCATCAAGTGGCCTTGCACTCATGTTTCGAATACTAAAAATCAGAATGAACATTGCCATCATTTGGTAGTTTAGTAGAAAAAGAACTCCTACACTTCCATATGTTGCAAATTGATGTATCCTTTGTCCAAAAATTGCGCGTGCCATGTGACCACCATCCAGCTGCCACGCTGGAAGCAAATTCAAAAATGTAATCAAAAATCCAAGCCATGCTGCAAACAAAATAGGGGACATTATCACCTCCGTATTAGGACCGCCCTTACCGTATGCGATAAGAGCCACTTTCATCAAGATGCTATCGTTTAACTTTTCAAGATGCAAATCAGAAAGACCTGCAATGGTGTCATTATCCAAAACAGGTGATGTGTAGGCGCCATAAAATGATACTATTATGGTAATAACAAGACCTGCTATTGGGCCTGCAATAGCTACATCAAACAAAATATCTCTGTTGATTGTAAGACTACGCGACTGAATCAGTGCACCAAACGTGGGTATCCCAAAAACAGGTATTCCTGGAATGAAATATGGCCAGCTTGTCCGTAATTTGTGAATCCTTGCTGCAATGATATGACCTGCTTCATGCACACCCAAAATTCCAACAAGAGAAAACGTATACAGAATGGCAAAATCAAAAGGATCTCCTATGCGAATAATGCTGTTTATTCCAAGCGTTCTGTAATAGCCGTCAATCATCACAAATGCTACAACTATAGCAAATAGTATTCTTGGAGTCCACGATTTTGGAATTAGTTTAAAGCCTCGCCGTTGCGGGGGAAGCCGACTTATCTGAACCCATAATCTTCCTTGCGACTTGTTGATAAAGCAAACGAGATTTATCACTTCCAACTTTTGTGCAAGTAAAACAAATTTTTGCTTAAAATCTAAATCTGAAACTTCAAATTCCATTTTCTCAAGCGTTGTTGTGACTTCCCTGATGTCAAAAATCGAAGAGACGATGCTGATTACCTCTTCCTGTGTGGGCTCACTCATTCATCTTGAGTGGCTTATTTGTACATTAATTGTTATCTCCAAATTTCTAGAATTGGAAGTGCCATGTGATATCAACTGAATACACAAATCTTGTCAATTAAATAAAAAACTTTAGTGTACAAAAATTCATTCACTGAGTTTAAATCGGCTCAGAAATTTGCGTAAAAGAATGCGCTCTGTAAAACAAAAAGTACTGTTTTTCTCTATCATATTCTCACTAGTCGTATCTACCAGTCACACGGCTTTTGCACAATCAGATCTGCTTGAAGGAATTTACAGTCCTACAAGTGATGCACTCCAGGCATTTGCTGTAAGTGTGGCAAGTAGCATACCAAAGATAATTGCCGCAACAATTTTACTTGTAATAGGTTTTATAGCCGGAAAGATTATTGGGCGAGTCGTCACCAAGGTTACAAAAAACATCTTGCAAAAAACTCGCCAGCAAGCTCATGATTCACAAATATTGGAAGGAATATCGGATAAATTTGACTCAGTACAACTGATTTCCGCCACAATTCGATGGTTCGTCTATCTATTTTTCATAGTCGCCGCGGTAAACGCAATGCAATTTGATCAGCTGACTACCGCTCTGACAAGTCTGTGGCTTTGGGTCCCAAATCTACTGGCATTTGTTCTAATAATTGTAATAGGCTCAATTGTTGTCAATTTTGTAACAAGATGGGTAGAACACCAATTACTGGATCATCATGTTGGCAGTCAAAAATTCATTACTCCAGTCATTAAGGCAGTCCTGTATGGGTTGGTATTTGCAGTAGGCTTTACACAGCTTGGAATTGGCGAATCAATAATTCCTATTCTAGTTTCTGCGTTTTCATGGAGTATTGCAATTGCAGTGGGCGCAGCAGTTGCCATTGGCTTGGGATTTGCACTAAAGGACATAATTCCAGCTTCAATAATCGGTGCGTCAAACCAGCGATCAATACTAAAAATTGGCCAAAAGGTCAGAATTGGAGAAATCACTGGCACCGTAACTGCATCCCAGTTACTATACGTGATAGTCACAAACGACAAAAATGAAGGCATGGTTATCCCAACCAAAGACTTGATGAATAAAACCCTAGTAATTCTAAACTAGCCGCTCACTGATAGTGCTTTGCATTAAAAGCAAATGTTTTAATTTTGGATGAACAACTATGTATGATTTTCTACTTTAACATTAAATATTCTGGTCATGACAGTCATAACAATGCAGATAATCAATAGGCAAGTGGGGGATTACATTGTTAGACGGTGCGAGCCAAGTGATCTTATCCCTGTAATGGAAATAAATCTAAAAACTCTACCTGAGCATTATTCTGATTATTTCTATGAAAGCCTTCTAGCAGAACTACCAGAAGCATTTTTGGTTGCAGAGATCAAAGGAAAACTTGTTGGATATACAATGTGTAAAACAGAGTATGGATTTTCCAATTTTAAAAAATTAGGATTTGTAAAGAGGGGGCATGTGGTGTCTGTTGCAGTACTTGATGAGCACAGAAAGCAGGGAGTCGGGGCTGCAATAATTGAGGAATCAATCAACGGAATAAAGGAAAAACGATGTGATGAGATGTATCTTGAGGTAAGGTGTAGCAATACCGATGCTGTAAGGTTGTATGAAAAATTGGGCTATGTCATAAAACAGAGACTCAAGGCGTATTATCGTGATGGTGAAGACGCCTTTTTGATGGCCATGGAGTTCGAATACTAGATTCAAATAAATTACTCAATTCGAGGTTTTAGCTAATGTCAAAGAGAAAATCTGGCGGAATTTTGATTTTTTGTTCATGTATTGTGGCATTCTTTGTTTATGCGTATTTGCTGATGTTGTCTGAATGGAGCCCAATTGTATTGCAGTTGTCCGTTCTGATGATTGCTGGCGGAATTTTGGGCGTTATATCTTGGATTGGGTACATGATGGCAACAACAAAGCCATCCGCATCCTCAATATCTGCAGACGACAAATAGCTATTTTGTTATCCTGACATCAACTACGGTCTGATAATATCTTGGACCAACCGCTCTTACCATTCGCCCTCCAAGAATATCAGATTTTACCGGAGTGACTTGCAAGTAATGCTGTTTTGACACTTCGACTGCATCTTGTCTTTTGTCCGCATGTTGGTGTGAGTAATAGTGAATTATCCCACCACTTTTGGTTGCACCAATCGCAGAATCCAAAAACTCATCTGATCTCTCAGGTAAAAGCATCAAAGTTCTATCCCCCCTGTCCTGGAGTTGTTCTTTTACTATTTGAGATGCATCTCCCTGAATTGAAATTACTTGTCCTGCCAATTTGTTTAGTTTGATGTTTTCCTCACAAAGTTTGACAGCATACGGGTTCAAATCTATATTGTATACCGTGCATTTTTTCTTTTTAGCTGCAATTATTGAAAACATTCCCACTCCGCCAAACATGTTGATCATGGTTTCCCCATCTTGAACCATTTGGGCAATTCTGTCTCTTTCAGTTGAAAGCCTTGGTGAAAAAAATGCCTTTTCTACGTCTACTTTGAATCTGCAGCCGTATTCCTTGTATTCAGTTTCGGTGTTGTCCTCGCCTGCAAGTATCTCTAAATTTCTTGTTCTAAAGTCGCCTTCTACTGGAGTTGCTTGATAAAACACTGATTTTGCCGGGTGCACGTTTTCAAGTAAAGTCTCGCCAATCATCTTTTTCTTTGGCAGCAAAGAATCAGGAATTCTAACTATGATGATTTCTCCTATCTGATCAAAAGCAGAAAATAATTCCAAGCTTTCCTCTTCTGAAAGAATACCCTTCAGTGCTTTTTTTAGCATTCGTGTCAATTCTTGTAGTAAAAGTTACCAGTATCTTTTTGTTGCTTGTCCAATCTGCTTTCAGCTTTGTTTACTCGAGGTCTACGTGTTGCCTCATCTCTTCTAAATGTAATGTCTAGTGATCTGAGGAACTTGTTCATTGCACCTGCCTTTGTTAAAGGAGATGTGGCGTGCCCTTCTTTTCCTGAAACTCCTTCAAAAATCACCATTTTATCAGAAATCAAATCCATTAGCTGAATGTCGTGATCAATTACTATTGCTGATTTGCCATATGAGCGAACAAATCTCTGAATAAACTTGGCAACTGCAATTCTGTCTTCAACATCCAAAAATGCAGATGGCTCATCTAATGCGTACACGTCTGCTTTTTTCAAAAGGCATGTTACGATAGCAACTTTTTGCAATTCTCCGCCTGACAAATTCTTGACTGACTTGTTGTAGAGTTTTTTGATTTTTAGTGGATCAACAATTTGTTCTTCTTCAACACTTCCAAAAATTGGCCCCTCATTTGCCATATCTAGTACTGAAATCACATCAACATCGATATCGTTTGTGAGATACTGTGGTTTGTAGGATATGGTTACTGCCCCGTCAATGGAACCTACATCTGGCTTTTCGACCCCTGCAATCATCTTCATCATTGTGGTCTTGCCAAGCGCATTTGCGCCCATTATTCCAAGAACCTCTCCACGTCTTACTTGTCCTGCATCAATTGAGACAGAAAATGCAGGATATTGGCGTTTTAGTTCGGGATAAGAAATGACGACATCTCCTTTTTCAAAATCGTCTGTAGATGTGGATACATCAAAGGTGAACTTTTTGTCTCTGAATCTTACATTTTCATTTGGCAGATAACCGTCCAAAAATACATTGATGCCAACCTTGGTTGACAAAATATTTGAAACTATTCCGTATGCTGCAGGCTCGCCATAAAGTAAATCGATATAATCACTAAGAAAGTCAAGCAATATCAGATCGTGTTCTACTACCATTACGCTTTTTCCAATGTTGGCAAGACTGTGAATAACTCTTGCCACGCCCCTTCTTTGGAATACATCGTTGTATGAGGATGGCTCATCAAAAAAGTAAAAGTCAGCTTCTTTTGATGCTGTAACTGCAACAGCGAGTCTTTGCAGCTCTCCACCACTGAGCTCCTTTACGTGATGCTCAACAGAATTTTCAAGCGACAACTGTCTGATTAAATCTTGAGCGGCATTTCGCTGATCGTATTTGTCTAACAGTTCTTTAGCAGTTCCATCGAAAACCTCTGCAACCTGATACACCTGCTGTGGTTTTATGGACGCTTTTATTTCCTGATTTTTAATTTTCTCAAAATGATTCTTCAGTTCGGTTCCTGCAAAAGATTTCAAAACATCGTCCCATTCTGGGGGATTCTCGTAATTTCCAAGGTTCGGTTTTAGGTTTCCAGATAAAATGTTTACAACCGTGCTTTTTCCCATTCCGTTTCTTCCAAGCAAACCCACAACCTCTCCTTTTTTTGGGGTTGGAAGGCGATACAACCTAAAAGAATTCATTCCATACTGGTGAATTTTCTCAGTTGCAAGTTCTGTTGCTAAATTAATAATTGTAATTGCCTCAAAGGGACAAACCTTTACACAAATTCCACACCCATTGCAGATGTCCTCATCAATCTGCGCTTTTTTTACCTCCTCATTCAGAACAATGCAGTCCGCGCCTGATTTGTTCATGGGACAGTACTTGATGCATTCAAGGCCGCACTTTTTTGGCTGGCATAATTCCTTGTCTAGTACTGCTACTCTGTGAGTCACAAGGATATTACCCGATTTGTTCAATTTATATCACATTGAACAATTTTTTGCAAATTTTAGCGTAATCTTAATACAGATCAAGCAAAGAAATATTTTCAAGCCGGCCACAGCGTTGGGGCGCGACCCAGTCTCTTTCCGAACCTGGAAGTCAAACCCAATGTCGCTACTGTGCTACTAAGGTGCGAGAGCTCTTGGGAAGCAGTAGTGCTGGCATCTTTTAATCAAATGACATGTGTACCCATCTCTAAAGCATGGGGGCTTCCTGCTTCATCGACCTCATTGAGATCTCTACAGGCGTTACTTTCCGCAGTTCCTGCGGTAATTTGATATTAAAAATTTCTAATCCTTTTTTCAAAATGTTGATTGATGCGTTATGGCCTCTGTCCAAAACAAGACCACCGACATCACATCTATGTGTCCGCATAGCCAAAGATTTGGCTTGGTGTTCCAACTCGTCATTTTATAAGACGCGATTTTTAATACAATTCAAATGCCCACATGTTCTGTTTGCGGCCAGCAACTGGAAAATGACATTAGATTCCTAAACCACATGATGGAAAAACATGGATTTAGAAATTCAAATGTCGGTACGCCTGACCGAAACTCTAGGGGCTACTAGTCACTCAGGTAATCAATGACCAGTCTGACGCCAAATCCTGTCGCGCCCTTTGGATTGTAAGACTTTTCCTTTGTTCCTGTTTGAACCCACGCAGTTCCTGCAATGTCAAAGTGAGCCCATGGAACATTTCCAACAGCATTTGCCAAAAATGCAGCAGCAGTAATTGCTCCTGCGGCCCTACCTGTACCAACATTTTTGATATCTGCATAGTCTGACTTTATCATGTCGATATAGTCGTCATTTAGTGGGAGCTGCCATATCTCTTCCCCAGTTCTATCTGATGATCTCTTGACCTTGTTTACCACATTGTTATTGTTGCTTACAAGTCCTGCCACATTTGCCCCAAGTGCAACAATGCATGCGCCAGTGAGTGTTGCAAAGTCAAGTATTGCCTTTGGCTTGTATGTTTTTACTCCATATGATAACGCATCAGATAAAATCAACCTTCCCTCTGCATCCGTATTGAGAATTTCTGCAGTGCTACCGCCATACAGCTTGATGATGTCGCCCGGCCTGTATGACTCTCCGCCAGGCATGTTTTCAACCGAAGGGATTATTCCTATTACGTTGACTGGCAACTTTAGTTCTGATACTGCCTTCATTATTCCTAAAACCGCGCAGCCGCCGCATTTGTCAAACTTCATTTCATCCATTTTTTCTGCCGGCTTGATTGAAATTCCTCCAGTGTCAAAGGTGACTGCCTTTCCTACCAGGACTGTGGGCCTGTCGTCCTTTTTTCCGTTGTATTCCAGTATGATCAGTTTTGGCTCGTTTTTACTTCCCTGACCAACTGCGGTTATTCCACCAAATCCTTTTTTCCGTAATTCGTTTTTTGACAAAATGGTACACTTGAGTTTGTTTTTTGCTGCCAAAGACTTTGCAATGCCAGCTAGATGCACGGGGGCGCATTCGTTTGGGGGGAGATTTGCTATGCTTCTGGCAAAATTGACACTATCTGAGACTGTCTTTGCTTTTGATATATGGTGCGATATCTTGGTTTTATCTGAGACCAAAATTGTAAGATTTGGGAATTTTGAATTTTTTTCCTTTTTGTATTTGTCAAACGAGTACTGCGAAAGATTAACACCTTCAACTATTGCATTTATTGCAGAATCTGCCTTGAGTGGAAAATTATCTGGTAATACAATAGAAAATTCGCCAATCTCTAGCTCTTTGATCTTCTTTGCTAATTTGCCTGATGACGTCCTCAGGGTTTCATGAGCGATTTTATGTGCCTGCCCAAGTCCCACAAGAACAATTTTTTCCGCAGGAATCAACCCGTGAGTATGAACAACGTATATGCTTCCACGCTTGCCTTTAGTTTCTTTTACCGATTGTTTTATAGCTGCAAGTAATTTAGAGTCTAACTTTGGCAAACCAAATGGTTCTTCTGATTTTTCTGCAACAAAGAAACAAAGAGCCTTAGTTTTCTTTTTTAGCGGCTGTGTGTTTTCTGAATTAATCATCATATAGTTTTGGTTCGTATTTTTTGCGCTATTATAGATTACTTTGCATTCTGAAACATATTGATAAATACCTGATTTTTCTGTCAATCAATATGACTAGCATGAAATGCGTATCTTGCGGAATAGGGTTTTTCTCACCAACTGGCTCAAACAAATGTCCCAAGTGCACAAAAAACGAAGGCGCCCAAATGGATCATGGCCATGACTCTTGCGGTTGCGGACATAGTCACTAATTTTTTTATCATATTGCAGCAAGAAGACCACCGGACATGTCTGGCAGTAGTTCACTTTAATTATGTGATAATAAAATTTGAAATGTACGTGTGATTAAAAATATTTCACTTCTTTTGTCTTTCGTCAAAGTATTTTTGGCATTCAAATTCTTGGAAGGCCTGCTGTAATTTTGCCGTACCTTGTGTATCTGTTACAATTAGCGCTGTTTGTTCAAGCTTGGGGTTTATGGATGATTCTTTCATAAGAGCAGTTGTCAAAACAACACGAAACTCATCTGGCAATGGTTTTTTGAAAAATTCTGCTCTGTCATCCGAGTTTTGCAAAATCTCATTCCACGCTTTAAACTCTTCAGGATAACTGGCAATCAAATTGTCTATTTTTATTTCTGGCAGTTTTTCATCGTTAGGGTACAATCCATAAGAAATACCATAAATCAGTTGACACTCTGTATTGATTCTGTATGTTCCGGATATGTCATTTCCTTGAGATGTAAGGCTTGGACCTTGTATTTCGCTTGTAGAACTTTGTTCTATACTGTTATCAAGTGAATCTTGCTTTGTGGTAGCTTCCTGATTTAGACTGTTTGTACTAACATATGCAAAGACAATTACGATTGCTGCTATGGTACCTGCTACAATCATGCCGATGTTTTTCTTTGCTAACAAAGCACACTCACCCAAGAAAGTAACCTAAAAAACCTTATCCTCTTGTAAAAGAAAATTTTGTAATTAGAATCCTAAAACCTGGATATTTTCTCTCCACGAAATATCAAAATCATGATATGTCTGCTTTATTTTAGAATAGCATTCTTGGGGCACACCAATGAAAAATGGAAGCTTTGAGCCTTGCGACTTGCCACTTTTCATAAGAATTTTTGAAAAATCCGTAAATTGCTCTTTAGTCGCTTGCTCTACAAGCTCACTGCAAAGTTTTACCTTCCCGATGCATCCTAGCTGATTTTTAGGATTAACTGCAATGACGTCTGGTGCATGGCGCGTTATCACAAAGGGTTTGTCAAAGCCTTCATAATTTGCATATTGGATCTGGAACCCGCTTGATACAAAATGATCTATCAGGCCCTTAATCAAAGACTGATGATCCTGTTTTCTAGGCAATGCGATCATCTAGGCGTAAGGCTATAAGTGTTAGTTGGTGTTGGATTCGGAAAATCCAATTCGTTTTTATGTGGATAAAAAAGCCGACAATTATGTCATACAACAAGAAAATGTATCCATGCACTTGTTCCGATTGCGGCAAGACAGCAGAGGTACCTTTCCAACCAAAAGAAGGCAAACCAGTTTATTGTCGTGAATGCCTACCAAAGCACAGAACTCCAAGATTTTAAATTAAATTTAGATTTTAATTTTTAAAATAATCTGGGTCCTCTCTTTTTTATATTACAAAAAATGCAAGCGATTAGCTTTGCCTTCTACCTGCTTGGAATTTACAATGTCTACAATCGAAGTCACTAGCTTTTGCTGATTTTGGTGAAAATATCTTAGTTTATTCTTATTTTTTTACTGTGTGAAAACAAGCTGGCAGATCGCAAAAAGACAGCCTTTACAGTCTTACATTCAGTATCGCACTGCTCTTTGTCTACCGTATGGCGAACTTCTTTACCATTATGACGAATTATCACTAATATCAGCGGAATCAAGGCAGCTCTTCCGCCAAACGCAGTTTTTCCGTCAACAAACCAAAACATTTCAAGTGCGCTAGAATCAAGTATCTGACTACGAAGCTTTTCACCAAGATCGGTGTAATGGCCAACAAGTGATAATCTGCCCCCAGCCAAAAAATCGACAATTTTGGCAAATTTTGTGCAAAGGTAGCACTTATTATCATATATGACAAGAGGAACTGCTTTTTGCAGATCTATCATATATCAAGTACGGAGTTCTGAGATTAAACTTTTGCAGAAATAGCTTTTTATTGAATTCAGGAAAAGTCTCAAATCATGAAACTGACTTTTTTGCCAATTATCTTTGAATTTTGATTAGAAATGGGCCTGAACTATTATCAAATTAAAAAAAATGTTCGCAAAGCGCGCAAGCTTGTAATCAAGGCGACTTCAAGTGCCGGTTCTGGCCATCCCGGCGGATCTTTTTCAATGGCAGAAATCATGGGCTGCATCTTTTTCAAATATCTCAGATTTGATCCAAAGAATCCACAATGGGAAGAAAGAGACAAACTAATTCTATCAAAGGGTCATGCATCGCCCGGACTATTTTCTAATATGGCGTTGGCAGGATACTTTGACACATCAGAACTTGAATCGCTAAGGCAATTTGGAAGTAGGTTGCAAGGACATCCTGATCTAAAATGTCCAGGGGTGGAATTTTGCGGGGGGTCTCTTGGAATAGGATTGTCATTTTCCATAGGTAGTGCACTTGCTGCAAGACTTGACGGCAAGCAAACAAGAATCTACACCGTGATGGGTGACGGTGAGACCGATGAGGGCCAAGTCTGGGAGGCAGCAATGACTGCATCAAAATACAAAGTGGATAACCTCACTGCAATTTTGGATAGGAATTTCATACAGCAAGACTCTTACACAGAAAAAATAATGCCTCTTGACGATGAATTAGTTGGCGATAATTTTTCGGAAATGTGGAGGGATGCAAGCAGATGGAAGGTTGGCGACAAGTGGAGATCGTTTGGATGGAATGTCATTGAAATAGACGGGCACAGAATAGAACAGGTTGACTCTGCAATAAAAAAAGCAACACAAACCAAGGGAGTACCGTCAATTGTTATTGCAAGAACAATCAAGGGTAAGGGAGTCGAGCACATGGAGGACAATCCAAAATGGCACGGCCAGGCCCCAAAAAAGGAGTTTGTTCCAATAATTGAGATGGAGCTGGACTCTCAATCAATGATTGCCCCATCTATCATTGCAGGAGACATGACAAATCTTGAGAACGAAGTAAAGCGTTGTGTCGCAGGACGAGCTGACTACATACATCTAGATGTAATGGATGGAGTATTCGTTCCAAACAAAACTTTTGATCACACAAAAATAAAGGAGCTCAGACCGCTTACCGTAATTCCATTTGATACGCATCTTATGATAAACGAGCCGGTAAAACATGTAAGAGATTACATATCTGCTGGCTCTGATATTGTGACAGTTCATGCCGAAGTGTGTGATGTGGCAAGCTTTGGTGAAATTCATGACATTCTGAAAACAAATCAAGTAGGCGTTGGACTTGCCATCAATCCTGACACTGAGCTTCCAGAATGGTCAAAACAATTCATTTCAAAACTTGATCAAATCATAGTGATGTCTGTAGTTCCTGGAAAATCAGGACAAAAGTACATTGAATCAACACATGAAAAAATGCAAAGACTGAACAAAATACTGTCTGAACACAACTTTGATGGCTATGTTGAAGCAGATGGCGGTGTAACACTAGATAACATTGGTGCCTGCTTTGTAGATGGGGCACGGGCATTTGTCGGGGGAAGTGCAATCATCGGGCAACAAGACGTACGTGGGATAATTCGGGAATTTAGGAACAAAATAGCGTACGCGCGACGCAGAACGCTAATTCAAAAGGCATTTGATCTTGGGGGAAAGGAGCTTGTGGCAAAATGGATCGACCTGCATATCATTGGAGAAAAAAAGAATCAGATTAACCAAATAGCAAAGGAGCTTGGATACGTATGACAATAGGTCAGATGACTGACATGCGTACCATATATGGCAAGACACTAGTGGAAATTGGAGACGAAAATCCAAATGTTGTTGTACTTGGCGCAGATACAACCGATTCACTAAAAATAGCCGACTTTGGTAAAAAATTCCCAAATCGATTTTTCAATGTGGGAATAGCTGAGGCAAACCTTGTTTCTGTTGCGGCAGGACTTGCTATGTCTGGCAAGACTGCGTTTGCTAGCACATATGCCATATTTCTTCCAGGACGATGTGTTGATCAAATCCGAAATGCAATTGCATATCCCTCACCCCAAGACAAAAATGGACTAAACGTAAAGCTTGTTGTGTCTCATGGCGGAATCTCAGTTGGGGCAGATGGTGGTTCCCACCAGCAAATAGAAGACATCGCAATAATGCGCGCCATTCCACACTTTTCGGTTTTCATTCCGGCAGATACTGTTGCAGTGGGAAAACTAACTAGAATGATGTCACAAAAGTACGGTCCATTCTACATGAGAATGACGAGATCAAACAGTCCCATAATACATGAGGAATCACAGGAATTTGAAATTGGAAAAGGAATAACGATGAGAGACGGTCCTGATTGCACCATTGCGGCGTGTGGCATTACCGTAAAGATGGCACTTGACGCGGCTGATTCTCTAAAACAAGAAGGAATCTCTTGCAAGGTAATTGACATGTTTTCAATAAAGCCAATTGACTCTGAGCTGTTAGAAAAATCGGCAAGGGAAACTGGTTGCATGGTAACTTGTGAAGAACACAACATCATGGGGGGATTTGGCTCAGCTGTTGCCGAGGTGATATCCGAGGCTTATCCTGTTCCAATAAAGCGTGTAGGCGTGCAAGATAGATTCGGCGAATCCGCACGTGACCATGAAATCCCGTTGCTTTTAGAAAAGCACGGCCTTACATCAATTAATATAGCAAAAGCAGTAAGGGAAATCATAGGTAAGAAAAAACAATGAAAATCTTTCTTGATACTGCAAACCTACAATCAATTAGAATGTATAATGACATGGGGCTGCTTGATGGAATTACAACCAATCCCTCACTACTAGCAAAAGAAGGCGGCGACCCTCAAAAAGCAATGGAAGAGATTACTAAAATCATAAAAGGCGATGTGAGCCTTGAGGTTGTCGCAACTGATTATTCCGGAATGATGGACGAAGGGCACAGACTCAAAAAATACGGACAAAACGTTGTAATCAAAGTCCCAATGACTGCCGACGGGCTAAAGGCCTGCAAAAGCTTCTCACAGGAAGGAATTCCAGTAAATGTTACACTAACGTTTTCCCCAAATCAAGCAATTCTTGCAGCAAAGGCTGGGGCAAAATATGTCAGTCCATTCATTGGAAGACTAGACGACATAGGCCAAGACGGGATGAGCCTAATAGCAGAGATAAAGCAAATATTTTCAAATTACAATTTTAAGACACAAATTCTTGTTGCAAGTATTAGACATCCAATGCATGTAATAGAAGCTGCAAAAATTGGAGCAGACGTAGTTACACTGCCGCCTGATGTTCTAGGAAAGATGCTAAAGCACCCATTAACTGACATTGGTCTTAGGAATTTTCTTGCAGACTGGGATAAGCTAAAGCAGAATTCCTAAATCAAAAAATCCGGTTAATCCTAAAATTTACTGTTTTCTAAACTGAAACCAACGCTCGTGTGATATCTGTTTTACTTAGTATTCCGCCAAGCTTACCATTTATCAAAACACCGACACCGTTTACATTGCTGTCTAAAAGAATCTCACATGCCGTTACTAAATCGTCATTATAATCAACTGTTAGTATTTCGTTACTCATTATTTCCTTTGAGAAGATTGTTTTTCCAAAACCTGATTCGGAAAGAAATCCCTTTCTTGGAAAAATCACTGAAATGGCAGGATCCGTGTTGTCTACCGTATCTTCTTCTTGTCCTAAGGTGAGCGCAATTCTGAATAAATCCCTGAATGCAACTATCCCAACTGGAACGTCTTTCTGATCCTTTAGAATGATTCGAGACACTTTTTCATCTATCATCTTTGAGGCAATCTTATGAATTGGATCGTTTTCATGCATTGAAACATATGACACTGTCATAAAGTCGCCAACGCGTTTTTTGCCAACATATTTTTGCAAATAATGTCTGGTCAAATCTGTTTTTGTAATTATTCCAACTGTTTTTCCGTGAGAATTTATTCCTAATGATCCAATTTTCCTATCCAGCATTATTTGCGCACATTCCTTGATCTTCATTAACTCATCTACTGTCACAAGCGGTTTCATGACTTTATTGAGCGGTATCTGGTCTAAATTTTCTTTAGTATTGTCAGATAAAAGGAAAAACCCCAAATCCTTCTCAGTTACAATTCCAACAAGTTCATTTTCATTACTCACCATAAGACGTGATATGTTATGATCAAGTATCTGTCTGATTGCATGCGCAATTGATGATTCTTTTTGAATTGCGATTGGCTTTTTCATTATGGATTTTACAGTTGGCAATAAGATGCTCACCTAATACGGATATAAATAAAATCAATTAATTTTCAAAACTGAAAATTAACCTTCCCTAGTTATACACAAAAATTCTGAATCTACTGATCATAGATCATTAATTTTTTCTCTTCAAGAAGAGAATGCAAGTTGTTTACTGAACGGTACACGTCTGCCTCTTTTTTTGCACCTGTACAGACCAATTTGCCTGATGCAAATATTAGTATCACCGTCTTTGGGTCAAGCATCCTGTGGATTAATCCTGGAAACTGTTCTGGTTCGTACATGCTTCTAGGCAGGGTTCTTGCGGCAGACTCTAGGTGAATTTTTCCACCCAAATTGATTGCAGCAACAATGTTTTGAACTACTATTTCTGCATCCTTTTTTATCTTGATGCCGCCCTTTCGCAACTGTTGCACTACAGAATTTACTGCCTTGATTGCCATTTCCTCTGATTTTGCGCCAGTGCAGACCATTTTTCCGGTCCTGAAGATGAGCGTAGCAGTTTTTGGAGTCTTTAGTCTGAAGACAAGTCCTGGAAATTGATCAGGATGATATTCTGTGTCTGGAAATTTTTTTGTTATTTCATTTAGGTCTATTTTTTGGTCAACTGATGCAGAGGCTACGACATTTTCTATACTTACAATTGGTTTTGTCTGGGGCATTTGCGGTTTTTAAATACCACCTTTATATATAGATAGTAAATGGTTTTCTATTTTAGTGGTGATTTATCCACCGTGTACGATATTCCTCATCAAAAAGTTCTGATGTAATGTCTTTGTCCTTTACTGTAATGTCCTCTAGCCGTATACCAAAAAACCCCCGTTTGCCCTTACATGGTATTGGGATTCTGAACTCCTTTGCATTTTTTAGCAAAAACCCGTATTTTCCGTCTGATGGATCCCCTGATGCAAAATGGTGTTTTTTGTCATCATGCCACTCTTTTTTTGTTTTGTAAGTCTTTACGTCATAAATTACGGCCTTGCCAATTACTGCGCCCGTCCTAAGATTTGTTTCATTAATTCCAAGTCTCATACAGTCTTGGGATTTTATCTTCATTGGAGAGTGAATCAGAAACTCGCCTCTGAATTTTGTATTCCATTTTCTCAGCTCAACTGTTTTTTTTCCTTTAACAATGAGATCCGCAAAGGGTTGTGATACAGAAAGGCATTTTACAATTGGCACTTGATATCTATAGTTCTCGTAGAATTTAATCTAGCGTGATAACTCCATTTTCAATTAAATACTTGATTCCATTTACAAATTCGTCTTCAGTTATTTTGCCAGAAGACCACCATGAGGCATTACTTCGTATCCAATCTGGTATTTTGTCTCCCGAATGCGTGTCTGGAAAGCCAGATACTTTGATGAAATTATTTTCAACCAGATATTTTATCCCGTTGATAAAGTCAGAATCAGATATTTCTCCTCTGGACCATTGCCTCGCACTATTTTTTACCCAGCTTGTATTTTTCCTCTGAAATCTCAAATAACTCCTGGAGTGATTCTCCTGGAAACTGTGAGTCAAACCATGCCATGTATTTC
>JAENJF010000118.1 GCA_016844685.1 Candidatus Nitrosotenuis sp.
TAAACGGATTGATGGAAAAATACCAGCCGGAGGGAAGATATGAAAAGATCACGCCGGACATGGAAGTAGTAAACGAGGTTGCAATAATCAAGATAATTCCCAAGACAATACGTGGGAAATACAAAATTGGTCAACACATGAATAAAAGTGCACGGAGTCAGCTTGCAAAGGAAATACTAGCTAAAAATTCACCTACGGCAAAAGAAACATTACAAATTATGGGTTTTGAGATTGCAGGAAATGACGTAAAGATGGCAAATGAACCAGACTGGTAACCAGTACACATCAACGTACCACTAGGTAAGCTATAGTAATATTCACTCACCATGCTTTAAATTTCGCAAAAAACGATCGGAGCTGTTGCAACAAGTACAGTATCAATTGGTATCAGAGTTTGAGCCTACAGGTGATCAACCTCAGGCAATTGCAAAAATAGTGGAAGGAGTTAGAAAAAAGAAAATTCAAACACTGCTCGGAGTCACTGGAAGCGGTAAGACATTTACCGTTGCAAATGTAATTTCCCAAACGGGAAAAAACACACTAGTCATATCACACAACAAGACACTTGCAGCACAACTTTATTCTGAGCTAAAACAGTTTTTCCCAAAAAACAATGTCGGTTATTTTGTGAGCTATTACGATTACTATCAGCCGGAAAGCTATCTTCCTCAAACTGACACCTACATAGAAAAAGATACGCAAATTAATGAAAAAATTGAAAAAATGAGGCTAGAAGCAACTGCAATGCTGCTTTCGGGCGAGCCAACAATAATTGTTGCAACAGTATCATGCATCTATTCGCTTGGCTCGCCGGGCGAATGGGAAAAAATGTCAATAACCATAACGGCTGGTGAAAACATTGAACGCTCAGAAATAATAAAAAAACTCGTCAATGCGAGATACGAGCGCAATGATATAGAGATGGCACCGGGTAATTTTAGAGTAAAAGGAGACACCATTGACATAATTCCCGCTTATTCTGATGACATGGTAAGAGTGTCATTGTTTGGCGATAAGGTGGAGAAAATTTCTGTTCTGGATCATGTTTCATTGAATGAAAAAAGAAAAGTAAACCTAATCAGAATATTTCCTGCAAAGCACTATCTTGTTGCAGGTGATGTCAGGCAAAAAGCAGTCAAGTCAATCAGAGCAGAGCTCAAAGAAAGGCTAGGCCAACTAAACGAGCTTGAAAAACAAAGATTAGAGATGAGAACAAAGTTTGATCTTGAAATGATTGAGGAATTAGGGTATTGTTCAGGAATTGAGAATTATTCAAGACATTTTGATGGAAGAAAGGCAGGAGAAAAGGCATTTTGTCTGTTGGATTTCTTTGGGGATGATTTTTTGCTAGTAATCGATGAATCGCACGTGACAATACCGCAGCTCCATGGGATGCATGGGGGGGATCATACGAGAAAAAAATCACTCATTGACTATGGCTTTAGGCTGCCAAGTGCGTTTGACAACAGACCATTAAAATTTGAAGAGTTCGAGCAATACATCAGAAACTGCATTTTTGTATCCGCCACGCCATCAGAATATGAAAAGAAAAAATCATTTCACATTGCTGAGCAGCTTGTGCGTCCAACTGGACTGTTGGACCCAATTGTCGAGGTAAGGCCGACAAAGAACCAGATGGATGATCTAATTTCTGAAATAACCGAAAGGACAAAAAACAACCAGCGCGTGCTTGTGACTACGCTTACAAAAAGGATGGCAGAAGATTTGGCAGAATACCTCTCAAAAAAAGATGTTCGGGTGAGATATTTGCACTCTGAAATAGAAGGACTACAGCGAACAGAGCTGATAAGGCAGTTAAGACTTGGCGACTTTGACGTACTGGTTGGCATAAACCTCCTAAGAGAGGGACTTGATATCCCAGAGGTATCACTTGTTGCAATACTTGATGCAGACAAGGAGGGATTTTTGAGAAACAACACCAGTCTGATTCAGACCTTTGGCAGGGCTTCAAGAAACGTACATGGTACTGCCATCCTATATGCAGATACCATTACAAAATCAATAAAATCAGCAATAGAGGAAACAGAGCGCAGAAGAAACAAACAAATCGAATACAACAAAATGCACAACATAACTCCAAAGACAATAATAAAGTCAATTCCAGAACAAGTTGCAACACTTGATGACATTAAAAACAAATCACCGTACGATCTTAACAAAGAAAGCATAGATGTGGAGGCGCAAATGAAAAAATATGCAGAAGATCTTGATTTTGAAAAAGCAATAGAATGCAGAGACAGATTGCGACGAATCCAAATAGAGATAGAAAAGAAAAATGAACGATAAACTAAAGAAATATAATATTTTTCACACAGATATTTTAATTGATTAAGTATAATTGAACTAAAATTTGAATCGAGATGGCGCACATTAAAGATTAGATTCAAAACGAATTCAAATGAATTACTTGCCAGTACAAAAATTTACTAAATTTTGAATTGTAGTTTTACAATGACAGCAATTTGATCAAGTCACTTTATTACATACAGCCGTGGCGGTAATACGTTGCAAGTATTAGCACACCCAGATGACTTTGTACCAACATATACTCGACTCAAAGCAAACGAACGGAAAAACAAAGCCATGTTAGAAGCTATTGATAATGTGAAACGGCAATTAGAAAACTCGAATCTGCCATTAGGCGCACATCACAAGAGAGACACCATTCCAAAATATTACATTGTTAGGTATGATCTTCAATCCCTGTATCATTTTGATATGCCTGATGCTCATCGTTTAATGTATACAATAAGAAAATCCTTGTCAGAGGGCAAAGAAGCACTTTTCTTAGAATTATTATCGCATGACGAGTATAACAAGCGGTTTGGGTATTTTAAGAAAAAATCTCACTAATATGCATCATACGAGAACGTTATATACTAATAAGTACATAACTAAGTAGTATGGCAACAACATCTAAACAAAGAGCAAGAAAAGGTTCACCCTCGTCCATCAAACATGACGAGTTTGTACAAACCCTAATTGAAAGAAAAAGAAACAAACTAGACAAATTAGTAAAAGAGCTTGCGGGAAAAAATAACACTACATTGAACAGCATACTAAAAGTCGAAGATCTCTTCAAAGAACACATTGAATTTAATTCTAGATCTCACTTGTTGCGTGAATTAAAAGGGAGTATGAAAGCGCCCATTCTCAATACGATAATTGTAACATGGATCGATACCAAAGGAAATACAAAATTAAATGCTCAGTTCAACAAAGCCGTGCCCATTTAATAAATTTCAAAGAAAATATGTTTGGAATTGAGACTTTCAAAAAGAAACGATATACTAAATTATCATTCACAGTTTGTAATTGTGTTTGTTCCAATGCCACCAACACAAACATCAGTTTCTGTTCCGCCATCCAAGGTATCATCACCTGCCTGGCCCCAAAGATAATCATTGTTCTCTTCTCCAAAAATAGAGTCATTGTCTGCTCCGCCAGCTATTCTATCATTGCCAAATGAGCCATACAAGATATCCATTCCTAACTGGCCCCAAATTTTGTCATTGCCGTTTTCGCCATCTATTTCGTCATTACCAGCCCCCCCAACAAGGTAATCATTGCCTTCGCCTCCAAAGATACAGTCATCACCACTTTTACCCCAGATTCTATCATCCCCACCAAGACCGTCAATCAAATCATCGCCAAGTGTTCCAACTATCACGTTATTGTTTGCATCTCCATCGATGACAGAAGCAAATTGGTCAATTGTTTTATCACAGTAAAGTATGGCACATGGAACATTGTTAACTGGATTTCCACTTGGTGGATTTCCAGTAATTACAGCGTCACAATGATTGTTGATGGTGCCAATATTGGTGATGGTACCAGAATTGTTGATGTCGCCGAAGTTGTCGATTGTGCCGATGTTAGTGATGGTACCTAAATTGTTGATGCCAAAGTCATTGTCAATGGTGCCAAGATTTACCAAGTTTATGCCATTAGCAATGTCCAGTATTTCTCCAGGATTAATCATTAAAAATTGTACAGTACAGGTGTTAGCGCCATCCCACGTACCGCCTATTGCCACACAAGATGGGCCGTCAGATAGTAGAATTGTTATTGTTGGATCTACAGTAATCGTGATAGGATTTGATGTGCTTGCTGTATATCCAGCATTGCCAGCAAACACTGCAGTGATCGAATGAGAGCCCACATCTAATAAATCGGTGGAGAAATTGGCAGCGCCGGTAACACTAAGGATGTCAGCTCCAATTTGAGTGATACCATCAAAGAATGTTACAGTAAAGACACCATTAGGTGTTGGACTTACCATAGCTGTAAATGTTACAGTGTCGCCATAGAATAATTGGTTTGTTGATGATGAGAGGGTTGTAGTAGTAATACAGGGTATAATAATTGGAGCAGTGCCAGAAATAATACCTGTAAAAGTGCTTCCACAGAATTCTCTAATGGTGCCGCTGTTTTCAAGAACAGTGCTAGCGACAATATTGCC
>JAENJF010000119.1 GCA_016844685.1 Candidatus Nitrosotenuis sp.
ATTCCCTTTTTGACTCGCCTTACTAGGGGTTCGATTTTGTCTAGCGGAATCTCAGATACTGTCTCATAGATGTACTGATTTGCATTTTTGTAAATTGATTTCCACTGTTCCAATGTGTGAGAGATTCCCTTGAGGTGTTTTCCTGCAGAAAGCTGGCCTATTCTCATGATGAATTTTGCAGGAACGTCCCCAAAATCGTGATCCTCAGAATACTTTCTGTTTTGAGATAAAAACACGATAGACGGTACCTGCGAACAAATGGTTTTGCCATATGTGGTAAGGGAGTAATAACCGTCCTTGTCTTTTGTAATGAATCCACCGTCCTCAAGGCGTGTAAAATTTCTGTGAACCTCCTGGTTTGTCGAATCAATTTCTTTTGCCATGATTACAGTCTTTGATTTTTTTTCAAGCAGTCTAAAAATAATTTGCAGCCTTTGATGACTGGATAATTCTAAAAAGTTGTTTGCCGATTCTTCGTAAAGATCTTCCACGGGGGGTTTAGGAATTAAGCCAATTTAGGGTTTATTGGACATGCAAGATGTTTTTGATGAGATGTGATCATTAGTATTGCAGATCAATTTGGGTTGTAATAATTTTATATACCAAATTGTATATATACTATATCGTATATAATAATTTGTGACAAAGTTCTATGTAGGCAAACCTGCACCTCCGGAAGATCTAATGGACCGAAAGGAAGAAGTCAAATATATTGTAACTAAGATGAAGTCAAAGGGAATTAGTTACAATCTTGCAATTTTAGGTTACAGAAGAATAGGTAAGACCTCAATCCTGTTCAAAGTAAAAGAAATTCTATTAAATAATGAGGAAATTGCCGTGGTCTATTTTGATGTAAAACAAAACATGGCAGAGCCAAAGACGTTCCTAACTAGATTAGAAAAAGCGATCTTTGATGCTTACTTGGAAAAACTAAGGTTTTCCACAAAAATAGGTACTAAGGCAAGCAAGGCGACAGAATTTTTCACAAAAATAAGGGAGGCATTAACTTCAAAAAAAGTCAAAAGCATATCTGCTGATATCAGCTCTAACGGAATCATCTTACCTAAAATCGAATTTGAGGATAAGGTGACAGATTATGGCACTTTGTTTATGTCAGTGTTTAAATCAGCAACAGCATTTGCTGAAAAAAGCAATCTAAAATTTATCATAATCCTAGATGAGTTTCAAGATCTAGTTAACCTTGATAGATACCCAGGTCTCAAAGACATATTTAGCTTATTTAGAAGTATTATCCAACAACGAGGAAAAACAGTCTCGTTTATTGTAAGCGGATCCAGAGTCCACATGCTACAGACCATTCTTGGCAGTGGTGAATCTCCACTTTTTGTTCACTTTGAAAGATATGCTATTCAAGAAATGGACAAACATAATTCCCTCGAATTCTTCAACAAGTATCTTGCAGCAAAAAAATTAAAATCCAACAACAAAGGGGCAGAGCAAGCTTATGAACTAGTGGGAGGCCAGCCGTTTTATCTTATGGCCATAGCGGAAAAATGGAATACTGGTGATGATGTAAACATGGTTTTCCAAAATCTCCTAACCGACTCTCTTGGAACTTTGAAGCTTTATGCAGAGTACATATTATCAGAAGACCTTGCCGATGCAACAGGCGGACCAATATTAAAAACGATATTGCAAGCATTGTCTGACAACAGTACAGGTTATACAGTATCCGAGCTGGCAAAGAAGATGTCAATAGCCTTGACAAATCTTCCCAGATACCTCACACCATTAATTGATGCAGATTTGGTCACAAAAATAAATGGCAATTACATTGTACGCGACAAGATGCTTCGAGAATACCTAAGAGTACAGGTAGAAGCACTTTCCTCATAATATACCATATCGTATATATACCATTCAGTATATAAAAATGGCATAATCGTGTGTGAAATTGCAGTCAAAATAGCGGAATGATATGTTCATGATTGTGTTCAGTTTGCAACATCAATAATTATGCGTTCCATCAAATTACCTATGTAAGACGCTGATTAGCAGCTGATTTCCAATGTGAGTAGATTTAATTCTGATGTGGTTTTGGATAAAATTGTGCCAATATTACCAATAGACAGCGGACGATACGGGACAAAGGAAATGTTGGCAGTCTTTGATGACCAAAAAAAGATTGACTATCAGCTCCAGATAGAGGGGGCCACTGCAATTGTACAAAGCGAAATAGCCATAATCCCAAAGCCTGCTGGAAAAAACATTTTCCAGACTGCAAATTCTGGCAAGATAACTGTAAAGAGAATCAAACAGCTAGAGGCAAAATCAGACCACGATACGGCAGCCCTAGTTGAGGCACTAAGTGAGAGATGCCAAGTTTCTGCGAGGCCGTGGGTGCACTATGGCCTTACTAGCAATGACTTAGTTGACACCAGCAATTCACTTCAGATTAAAGATGTTCTATCAATAATAGAGCCAAAGGTATCGCGTCTTGCACTAATTTTAGCAAAAAAAGCCATCCAATACAATGACGTTCCCGCAGTCGGCAGAACACATGGCCAGCATGCAAGCATCATATCATTTGGACTCAAATTTGCAAACTGGGCGGCAGAGATGGCAGCACACATGGAAAGAATCGAGGAAATCAAAAAGAGAATTCTCATCTGCAAAACACTTGGTGTTGTCGGCACAGGCTCACTCATGGGTGCAAAGGCAATAGAGGTTCAAAAAAGAGTCGCAAAAAGGCTAGGACTATACCCAGCAGATGTTGCTACGCAAGTAATTCCAAGGGAGCGATATGCGGAATACATTTTCCAGCTTGCACTGCTTGGAAGTACGCTTGAAAAAATAGCAGTTGAAATCAGGAACCTGCAGAGAACCGAAATTGGCGAGGTATCTGAGCACTTTAAGGCAGGACAAATGGGAAGCAGTGCGGTTCCAGTAAAAAGAAATCCAATCAAAAGCGAGCGCGTATCGTCATTATCAAAACTATTGCGCAGCCAGATGAGTACTGCGTTTGAAAATATCCCATTGTGGCACGAACGGGATTTGTCAAATTCTGCAAATGAACGATTTACGATTCCAATGTGTTCTATTTTGCTTGATGAAATGCTTGAAACCATGATAAAGATAATTGATGATCTCAAAATCAATGTCGAGAAAATAAAAAGCAATCTGCATGTGACGAATGGACAAATTTTTGCAGAATTTGTCTTGGAG
>JAENJF010000040.1 GCA_016844685.1 Candidatus Nitrosotenuis sp.
GGATTGGTATTTTAGTTCATTATTCTGCAAGCACGTCTCTTTCAATGTCTCCAAACAGAAAGATGCTAACAGGAAGTGTTGAGGAAGCACTAAGACTTGGGGCAGATGGGGTATCACTTCACATCAATGTTGGAGGAAAAGAAGAGCCGGAAATGCTAGAGCAGCTTGGCAAAATTTCAGAAGAGTGTCACAAGTGGCAAGTTCCATTACTTGCAATGATGTATCCTCGAGGTGAAAACATCAAGAATCCGCACGATCCTCAGATAGTTGGACATGTTGCAAGAATTGGAGCGGAGCTTGGGGCAGATATTGTAAAGACATTGTATACTGGAGATGTTGATTCTTTTTCAAAAATAGTAAAGTCAATTCCTGTTCCTGTAGTAATCGCAGGTGGTCCAAAGGCAAAGACAGATGCAGATGTTTTGCAAATGACAGAAGATGCAATGAAGGCAGGTGCAAAGGGAGTAACATATGGTCGCAATATTTTTGCTCACAAATCGCCAGATCAGATGGTCAAAGCACTAGCTGGAATCATTTTCAGAAATGAGTCAGCAAAAGAAGCAGAGAAGCAAATTGGAAAAAAGTAAGGAACTGGTAATTTTACCAAAGGTTGCCAGGTCTCAGCTTGGCAAGTTTTTGGCCGCACTTGAATCAGAGGGAATTAAAACAGTGTACTTGGATCCAAAACTTGTTGGCAAATCAAAACTAGTATCGATTTATCCGTCACAGAGTGCAAAATATGTGGTTCTTGAAAAGGACGCACCAAGGCCAAAGGGCAAAAAAGTTGGAAAAAAATTCAAGGTTCTATCAAATGCAGACATAGAAAAAATTCTAGATGAGGCAAAGAAAGGATTGGATTTTGTTATAATAGAAGTAAAGGACTGGAAAATAATTCCACTAGAGAACATTATTGCAAAATTGCATAAAATTCACACCAATATTTACGCAACTGCCCAAAGCCCAGAGGAGGTAAGAAAAATGTTTTCTATTTTGGAAATTGGAGTTGACGGCGTAATTTTTGAGGCTAGCTCAGTTAATGAGGCAAGGGAGGCACTAGTGTACCTTGGGAACAGTAGTTTTGAGTTACAAGAAGCAAAGATAATTGACATAAAAGAAGTCGGCGATGGCGAGCGCGTATGTGTTGACACGGCATCAATGTTGCACAGGGGAGAAGGGATGCTAATTGGCAGCAGGTCAAACTTTTTGTTTTTGGTTCACAACGAGTCTGTCGGATCATCATTTACATCGCCACGACCATTTCGAGTAAATGCCGGAGCAGTTCACTGTTATACCATTGCGCCAGATGGAACTACAAAATATCTATCAGAACTTGAGACAGGCTCTGAGGTCTTGATTTTAGATTCCAAGGGAAAGGCAAGACGTGCGACAGTTGGCCGCTCAAAAATAGAGAGAAGACCAATGTTAATGATAAAGGCACAGATTGGTGACGAGATAGGTGGCATCATAGCTCAGAATGCAGAAACCATTCGATTTGTAAAGCCTGGAGGACATCTAGTTTCAGTCACTCATCTAAAAAAGGGCGATACAGTAATGGTTCATGCCAAGTCAGCTACTGGAAGACATTTTGGAATGGAGGTCTCCGATGAATACATTCTTGAAAAATAGAAAACATGGCATACAAGACATGCGTTAGTATAGCCGAAACAACCCCAAAAAAGGTTCAGTCCACTCTAAGACGGGCACTGCAAAAATCAGACTATGCTGAAATCAGATTTGATTTTCTCAGACCAGAGCAGATTCCAGATACCTTGCAGCTGATACAAAATCACCTCAGGCGATGCGTATGTACGCTTAGGCCAAAGTCAGAGGGCGGCAAGTTTGACGGATCCGAGCAAAACCGGGTGTCAATTCTAAAGCTAATTGCAGAATACAGGCCATACCTACTTGACATCGAGTTTTCAACGGTTTCAAAAAATAAATCCCTGCTAGAATATGTAAGAAAAACTGGAACGCAGATTCTTGTATCTTGGCACGACTTCAAAGGGACTCCAAGCTTTTCTGTACTATACTCAAGAATGCAAAAGATGAAAAAACTCTCAAAAAATGTAAAGATTGTAACCGTGGCAAATTCAGTTAATGATGCAACAGTTGTCCTATCACTGTACAGAAAACAAGATGAAAATTTAGTTGCCTTTTCAATGGGTGATTACGGGAGAGTATCGCGCATTTTGTGTATGAGCCTTGGGAGCCCCTTTACGTATGTTTCACTTGGAAAACCAATTGCTCCAGGTCAGTTCAGTGTAGATGAAGTTAAATCAATCATACGTTTGCAAAAATAAGGATGGCAAAGACTTTTGCAGTAATTGGTGATCCCATAGATCACTCACTTTCCCCAAACATTCACAATGCCGCATTCAACGCACTTGGGATGGACTGCACATACATTGCATATAGGATTCCAAGGGGGGATCTCAAAGAAGGAGTCGAGTCTCTCAGACAGATCAAAATTTCAGGATTTAATGTCACAATACCACACAAAATAGAGATGATGAAATATCTTGATGAGTCAAGTCAAGAATGCAAAATCATTGGTGCCGTAAACACGGTTACAAATGAAAGTGGCAAACTCGTTGGATATAACACAGACATGGACGGGTTCTTGGAGCCAATCAAAAAAAGAAACATTATGATAAAAAACGAGGATGTTTTGCTTCTTGGTGCGGGCGGAGCTGCAAGAGCAATAGTAGCTGGATTTGCAAAGGAGAATGCTCACAAAATAACAATTGCAAATAGGACAAAGGAAAAAGGACAGGAATTGGTAAAATTTGCGGCCAGTTTGGGAGTAGAATCAGACCAAACATCATTAGATGAGGCCGGACCAAATGCGGCAAAGTACAAGTTTATAGTAAATGCCACCGCAGTTGGCCTAAAAAATGAGCCAAGCCCAATTTCAACTAATGCCATAAATTCACAGAGCATAGTTTATGATATCATATACATGCCAATGAACACTGATTTTATTGCTCAAAGTAAGAAAAATTCAGCTACAATAATTTATGGATATGAGATGTTGCTTGGACAAGCATGTCTTGCATTTGAAATATGGCACAAGGTCAAAGCGCCGTATGATGCAATGAAAAAAGTTTTGCTTGGAGGATTTTGATGACGCAAGTAAAAGCAACAATTCACGGCGCAGTGTCACTAGTAAACGCGATTGCTACAGGAAAAGGGGCAACACTAGGCATTGCAGCCAAAGTTGAAGCAATAGTAAAAGCTTCTGAGGGCCACGGCATACAAATTGAAGTTGATAATCGCAATTTCAGCTCAAGACTTGTCAATAAAGTTGTAGAGTATACGGTTCCAAAAAAAGATCTCGAAAAAAACAAGATAGAAATTTCCCTAAGTTCGGAAATTCCAACAGGCTATGGATTGAAGAGCTCAAGTGCAATTTCTTCTGTAGTATCACTTGCATGCAACAAGATGTTCAGATCAAAATTTAGTGACAATCAAGTTTTGATTCCAGGTGTAGAGGCATCAATTGCAACAAAGGTCAGCATAACTGGTGCATATGACGATGCATGCGCTTGTTATTTTGGAGGAACCGTAGTTACTGACAATTACAATCGAAGAATCATAAAAATACAGAAAACTCCAACGAATATTTTGGCAGTTGTGTTTGTTCCAAAATCGCGCAAACGTGGAAACGTCAAAAATTTGCGAAATCTCAAGGAGTTATTTGAGAAAGCCTGGAATCTTGCTAAAGACGGGGATTATTGGAATGCGATGGTACTAAACGGACTTGTCACATCCGCAATACTGAATTCTGATCCAAAAATAATCTCAAATCTCATAGAGAATGGTGCACTTGGGGCATCAGTGTCTGGAAATGGGCCTGCCATTGCAGCCATAGTAAAAAAAGACAATGTGTCAAACATAAAAAAAGTGTTTGCAGATCTTGAGGGAAGGACGTTCGTTTCTGAAATAAACAACAAAAAGGCAGAGGCTCATGAACTGTAAGGTAGAAAAATCAAAGTTAAGCGGTGTAATTACATGCCCACCAAACAAAAGCTATACCCACAGAGCAATATTTTTGTCATCTTTGGTAAACGGAAAAAGCATAATCAAAAACGTGTTACGATCAAGGGACACAAATGCCACCATTGAAATCTGCAAAAATCTCGGCGCAGAGATTCAAGAGGCTGGAAGTAATCTCAAAGTAAAAGGAATAGACAAGTTTGACGATGGGGATATCACGCTTGATGCGTCAAACTCTGGAACAACAATAAGAATTGCAGCTGCAATTTCCGCAGCACGTGACGGGAAAACCATTCTGACTGGAGACGAGAGTCTAAGAAAAAGACCAATGAAGCAATTAATGGATGCCCTGGAGTCACTTGGGGCAAAATGTAAATCAAATGAAGGCAAGCCTCCCCTCACTGTAATTGGAAAAATCAAAGGCGGCGAAATTACAATTCCTGGAGACATTTCTAGCCAGTTCATATCTGCACTTTTCATTGTTGCACCGCGAACTGAAATGGGAGTTACAGTAAACATCAGTTCGGAAATGGTTTCAAAGCCATATCTTAATGCAACCATTTCAACTATGAAAAAATTCGGAGTTGAAGTTGAAACCATTGAGCCGTACAGAAAATACAGAATTGAACCTCAGGAATACAAACACGCGACAATAACAATTCCGTCTGATTTTTCAAGTGTTGCATTACTATTGTCAGCCGCAGTACTTGTGGGCGAGGAATTTGCAGTCAAGGTTTCAATTGGGGATTTGGCGCAGGGAGATGAGGTAATAATTGACATATTGGAAAAACTTGGAGTAAATATTTCACTGCATAATAATATAATCAAGGTAAAGGCGCCTGAAAAACTGCTTGGCGGAAAATTTGACCTCTTAAACACACCTGATCTTTTACCGCCGCTTTCAATACTTGCGCTCAAGTCAGGATTCCCAATAGAGTTGTACAATGTCAAGCATGCAAGATACAAGGAAACTGACCGAATTGCCATTCTTGCACGCGAGCTTCAAAAGATTGGAATCAAGGTTACTGAAAAAGAGGATGGTTTGATTCTGGGCCCTCCAGATAGGCTCAAAGGTGCAAAACTGAATTCGGAAGACGACCACCGATTGTTCATGGCATTTTGTATAGCAGGAATGTATGTTGGAGATTGTACGGTTTCCAACCCAGAATCAGTTGATGTGTCTTATCCAAGCTTTATTTCTGACATGAGTCGTGTCGGAGCAAAAATTACAACTCTATAAGGGTTATATGCATCAGATGGTGGTTTTTATTTAATGTCTGGCAGTTCCATCGGTCAGAGACTTGTTTTGACTAGTTTTGGGGAAAGTCACGGAAAATGTGTGGGGGCAGTATTAGACGGATGCCCGGCAGGACTTGAGATAAATGAAAAAGACATTCAAAAAATGCTTGACCAAAGAAAACCTGGGCAGTCACTGGTCTCAACACAAAGAAAGGAAATGGATCAGGTCGAGATAATTTCTGGCGTTTTTAGAGGATATACAACTGGCGCACCAGTCACAATGATAATTTGGAACAAGGACCAGGATTCAAGAGCATATGATGAGCTAACAACAAAGCTAAGACCTGGGCACTCGGATTATCCTGCTTTTGTAAAATACAACAAATTTAATGATTACAGGGGCGGCGGGCGCTTTTCAGGAAGGCTTACTGCCACCCATGTTATGGGTGGGGCAATTGCAAGAAAACTACTCAAAGTCACACTTGGAGTTGAAACCAATTCCTACACAATCAAGATAGGAAAAATTGCGATGAAAGGCAAATTTGAGGCAAAAATGAAAAACCAAATTTATGACAACGAGGTCAGGTGTCCTGATAAAAAAATTGCAGAAAAAATGCGAAGCTCCATTTTAGATGCACGAAAACACGGTGATTCGCTAGGCGGAGTAATAGAATCAACCACAGTTAATCTGCCAGTTGGCCTAGGCGAGCCAATTTTTGGTTCTTTAGAGTCAGACATCAGTAAGGCAATCTATTCCATCCCATCCGTAAAGGGGGTGGAATTCGGTTCAGGCTTTGCAGGCTCGGAATTATTTGGCTCTGAAAACAATGACCCCTATATCATCAGGGGCGGCAAAATAATTACAAAAACAAACAACTCGGGTGGAATCCTAGGAGGGCTCTCAAATGGAATGCCAATTGTGATGAGAGTTGCATTCAAGCCAGCCTCATCAATTGCGAAAAAACAAACTACGATTGACATCAAAACAAAAAAACTAGTCACGCTGCAGGTACAAGGAAGGCATGATCCATGTGTCGTGCCACGGGCACCGCCTGTTGTTGATTCACTTGTTTCACTAGTACTTGCAGATCATGCACTTTTAGGCGGTTTCATAAAACCAACATTGTAAAATGTCAAACATTGATCAATTACGAAACAAAATAGACAGCATCACACTAGAGATGCTTGCGCTTCTAAAGGAAAGAACCGAAATTGCGAAACAGATTGGCGAGCTCAAAAAGAACAGCGGACTCAACGTAACTGACGAGTCAAGAGAGGAGCAGCTTAGAAAAGAGGTAAGTGAGTTTTGCAAAAGTGCTGGACTTGATGAATCACTTGGAAAAAAGTTTCTGAATTTTCTCCTAAATGAATCTATAAGAGTCCAGTCTGAGGGAAAGCAGACCCACCTTACAGTATTTTTGAAAGCAAAAAGCCTTGAACAGCAAGGGAAAAAGATAATTCACATGGAGGTGGGAGAGCCAGACTTTGCTCCACCAAAAATTGTCAGAGATGCACTAGGCGAGGCGTTTGATAAGGGATTTGTAAAGTACGGTCCTGCAGCTGGAATGCCACAGCTTAGAGCGGCACTTGCGCAGTATGCATCAAAGGAATTTGGCGCCTTAGTAAAACCAGAAAACATACTTGTCTCACCGGGTGCACGATTTTCAATTTATCTTGCAATCAGCACTCTCCTAAACCCTGGTGATGAAATGATTGTAATAGAGCCCGCATGGCCAGCATATCGAGACTGCGCGATTAATGCAGGAGTAAAAGTAAGAACTATTCCAACAACGCTAGAATCCAAGTGGGAGCCAACAGTTTCACAAATTGAAAAAACAATAAACGAGAGCACAAAAATGATTGTCCTAAATTATCCAAACAATCCGACAGGGAAAATTCTCCCCCCAAAACTTCAGGAAGAAATAATTAGAATTGCAGAGAAAAATGATCTTTATGTTTTAAGCGATGAAATTTACTCGGCGTATTCATTTTCTGAATGGAGGAGTGTTTTGTCATATAATTACAAAAAAAGTATTGTGACCCAATCATTTTCAAAATCTCATGCAATGACAGGATTTAGGATTGGATATACCATAGCGGATCCAAAAATAATTGAAAAAATGGTAAAGCTTCAAGCCCTTTGCATGACAAATGTGGCAGAGCCAGTCCAATATGCGGCACTAAAGGCACTAGATGTCGACATAACCCCCAATGCAAAAAGCATGAGATCAAAAATTGACACGGTGATTCATGAGGCAAAAAAGATGGACTTGGAATTTGTCGCACCAGATGGCGCGATGTATCTTTTTGCAAAGGTAAACAAGCAAGGATTTGACGGAATAGAGTTTTCCAACATGTTGCTTGATCACGGGGTTGCAGTGGCCCCAGGCGATGGATTTGGCAATTATAAGGGTTTTATCCGGATTTCTGCCTGCCAGGACGAAAAGAAACTAATGGACGGAATGAAGATATTAGATGAGGTTCTGAACAAGTCAAAATGAAAGAAAGCATTACAATAATTGGAGCTGGCGGGAAAATGGGGCAGTGGTTTGCCAAGTATTTTACCACAAATGGCTACCAAGTGACGGGTTATGATTCTGAGGTCCAAATAACCGATAAGGCAGTTAAAAAGTCAGAATCCCTTGTCGGAGCAATTTTGAGTGCAGATATTGTTTTGTTGTGCACACCAACTAGACGTACCCCTGAAATAATCAGATTAATTGCAAAGGAGATGAAACGTGGTTCATATCTAATTGAGATTTCATCACAAAAGGCAAAAACGGCTGCGGCCCTGCTAAAAATCCCAGCAAAGATAAATCCAGTCTGCATCCATCCAATGTTTGGCCCAGGTACAAAAAAGATCAAAGGTCAGAACATAATTTCCATCCCAATCAAGGATGCAAAAAAAGAATTGAGCTTGGTAAAAACACTTTTTGAGGGAGCTAATTTTGTTACAAT
>JAENJF010000120.1 GCA_016844685.1 Candidatus Nitrosotenuis sp.
GATTATTTCTAAAGTGCCTTTTTCACTAGTATGAATTCTACTCTAGTCTTAAATGCAAAATCATTCATGAATAGGCCATGATTCAGGCAAATGTCTACAACGATCAAGCAGAAACTTTACTTTGTTACACTGCTTGGTTAAAGTCTGAACAAATCGTGATGTAATTATGGCACAAGGTACTGCACCACTTCCACCAGCGCCAGTATTGATGACATGTTTTGGTCATTGTGGAATCGGCCTCGGGGCAGAATCATATCGAAGATTATTACTAGATGTAGGCGCAGACCCGCTAAAACCCGTTTTAAAAGACAGTAAGGATGAATCAAGAATTTTGAAAAGATACGGTAGTACAATCTTGCGTTTTCCTGGGGCTTACACCGGGGGAGAAACTCCGTTAATCCCAAGGGCGTTACTAGTTGATTTAGACCCAAGAGCAGCTAATCTAATTTTACAGTCATATCCAGACCTTTTTGCCCTGCGAGACAAACATGTAATTCATGGAGCAGGAGGCGCTGCAAGAAACTGGGCAGAGGGACGCTATAGATTCAAAAATGAAATAACCCAAAAGTGGGATTTTACAAAACAACTGTCTGCATTATCGCCAGAACCTGTCCGGGGATACACAGTACCATTTGCGATGGGTGGAGGAACTGGAAGCTCTTTTGCATGCTCATTTATCGAATTTATTCGAAGTAACACAAAAGAACACGCTACAATTGCAACACTTGGACTGCTTCCGGAATTTGGCTGGGATCCAGTAATTTTAGAGGCAGCTGCAATCAATATAGTGATGAACCTTGAATACCAAATCAAGTTCAGTGACTGCTCAATTCTGTTTTCAAATAAACGACTAAGAGAGATTGCACACAAATTTGAAAAACGAGTCGACAAGATTCCATCCATTATTGATGATCTGCCAAAGGAACACGAAGTTGGATGGAAGGACTACAAGGGAATGAATTTGATTGCAGCAAATGCAATATCTATGTTCATCTCATCGTTTGCAAGAGAAACAGAATGGGACATGTCAAACTATAGGACATGGCTTGCAACAAAACGCCCCAAGTTTGCAGTACCGTGGGCTATCCCTGTCTTGCCTGATGAAGATCAGTGGAGCCTAGATCAGCTAACTGGCAACAAACACAACACAATGGATTCAATCATTGAAAACATTGACAAAAAACAAGATGCGATGCTGTTTGACATTGATGAAACCGATGTTCGAAACCATGGTGGGCCAAAGGACTCATGCTGTGCACTAGTTAAAGTAAAAGGAGATTTTGACATCAAAGAAAGAGAAATCCTCAAACGAGTAATCAAAGAAAGATTCAACATTGAAGATTCAAGAATGATATTTGTCAAGATTCCAATCTTGGATAAAGAACAGGCAAACGTCACAATACTTGTCAACACAAAGGCAATTGGCCCCAAGATTCTAGATATTGCACGTGAGGCCGAAGAATCCTGGGATGCCTACAAGGATGAATACGGTAAATGGGGACTAACCACCGAGGAGTTTAAGCAAAGCCTGATGGACGTAGTGCACCAGTTTAGCTAATCCAGGTTCATAATTATGGCTGATTTTAATTTTTTAGAAGATTTGGCAAAAAGAGTCAAGTCTGAGCGAACTAATCTGCACCAAGTAGATGAGGAACTAAAGTCAGTAAACATGCGATTACATGAGCTGCCGCTAAAAAAGCCAACAGAATCAACCTTTGCAAAAATGATAGGAGTCCAGTATGAAGACCAAATGGAACAACTAGAAAAAATGAAACTAAACCTTGAATCACAAAAGGATCAGCTTGCTTCCTCAATCAAAAAAGACACTGATACCTTCATCACAGAGATGAGCTCCCCCGAATTGGTAATACCGCTTGATCCAAAGCCTACATTCCGAGACGGAAACGTCTTGTTCCATTACAGAGATTCTGCAAAATTTCAGAATTTATTTGACTTTCTTGGGGAATTACTTGGCTTGAGTACACCGTTAGTTGTAAAGGACGTGCTGCTTTCCTCATCTGAAATAATAGTTAAAGTCTCAAACGAATACGATGCAAAACAAAAGTTCATCAGCGGCATAAATGAGATACAAAAAACTCTAACTATAAAGAAAAAATAATCCCACAAGTACTTAGTTTTTATTCATTGGTGTGCGACAAATCCTGTTGCAAAATAAAACCCTCCTTCTTGCAATTGTAATAATTGTTAGCCCCGTATTATTTGCACTTGTAGTATATCCCGATACGTTTAGTCTAAGCTGGAACCAAGGACGTGGAGGATTTCTTTTTGCAATGGCATTCATTGTGGCTGAGCTAGTTGGAATTAAACTTCAAGTGTCTAAAAAACGAGTACTTGGAACCATTCCACTTGCTGGCGCAGCCATTGTATATCTTGTAATGCGCGAATACAGTCTAAAGGACTATCTTGTAAAGATAGCACCTCAGTTTAACGTCCATCTTGTGGATTCGTGGATATGGATGTGGGATTTTATCATAATGGGCGCATTTTTGATTACAGCAGTCAGTATTCTGTTTGGCAAAAAATGGATACGTATTGCCCCTGCAGGGCCGATTTTTCTATGCGGCAGTGCAGCAATTCTATCCCTTGATGCATTTTTTCCATATGATACACTTGGGCCGCTCCAATACGTGGTACCGTATTTAGTTAAAGTGAATGTCTGGATAATCAACCAATTAGACCTGGGTACTGCAATTGCCAAAGAAAATCTCATGCTATTGAGAGGTGAACACGGCTCAATAGCACTTCAAGTATTTTGGCCATCAGCAGGCGTCCACAGCATTATAATTTTCTCACTTGTAATGATGGCATTTTTGCTAAAAATGAACATTCCGCCAAAACGCAAAGCCGCATACTTTGTCATTGGAATTTTGGGAACAATAGGCGTAAACATGATAAGGATATTTTCATTATCTCTTTTTGTTTTAAAAGTTTCAACAGACCCAAACAAGTTTGAAGAATTTCACGGGATTGCAGGAGAAATAATGTTCCTGCCGTGGATTTTCATATTCCTGCTTGTCGTAACCTCGATTGAAACAAAACGAATGAAGCGGCTTGCAGCCTAAAAGAAATTAGTAAGTGAGCTCTGTCCCTGCAAATCTGATAATTCTGAAATTTTGACACCGAGCCTTCTGACATTCAATGTTTGGTCC
>JAENJF010000041.1 GCA_016844685.1 Candidatus Nitrosotenuis sp.
CTGGTATCTGTTGATGTGTTCTCTGAACTGGTATCTGTTGATGTGTTCTCTGAACTGGTATCTGTTGATGTGTTCTCTGAACTGGTATCCGTCTCTGCAAACGAAAATCCAATTGGGCCAACTAGTGCCGCAGTTAAAAGCAGTATCGAAGTTAGGAATCCCAGTTTTTGCATATCTGAATGCAAATTTGGACGGTATTTAATACTTAGTTTTTACGTGTGAAAAATGACTTTACGACTCAAAATGAATGTGAAGGATTAAAGTAGGTTTTAGGGTTAAACAAATTAGATGGTACTCCAGATTGTTGATGAATACAAACCAAAGTGTTACCTTTGCAATAATGTTTTTGAAACTATAGAAAAACTAAGAGAGCATCAAAAAGCATCACATATGGAATTTGTCGAGCATCACGAGTCTCAGAAACGGGAGCCCGCACCCGGCGACGTGACAGTGTTTTAGCTGATTGAAAATGTCAGAAATTGAGAATACTCTGGAAAAAGCAAATAGTTTGTTTTTAGAAAAGAAATTTCTTGATGCAATGCCAATGTACGATAAAGTACTCATAATGGATCCCAATCATATTGTTGCGTTAAACAACAAGGGATATTCATTAAGCAAGTTAAAGGATCACGTAAATGCATTATTGTGTTATGATAAGGCATTGCAGATTATTCCAAATGACAAGACCATACTGACAAACAAGGTATCATCCCTAAGAAAGATGAAAAGATACAACGAGGCCATCAATTATTGCAATCTAATATTAGAGACAAATCCGAATGATACCATCATGTTATACCATAAAGAACGCATCCTGTTTTCATGGGGAAATTATGGGGATTCAGTGTCTTGTTGTGACATGATTTTAGGTTCTCACCCAGAAAACGGCGAAGTGTTGTTTGACAAGTCAATTAGTCTAGCTATGTTGAACAGTGTGGATGATTCTTTAGATACGCTGAATAAAGCCATAATGGCTTCTCAACAATTCAAGATCAAGGCAAAAAACCACAAAGCATTTACCAAATTCCATGACAGCCCGAGATTTTTACAACTAGTGTCAGACTAGTTTGATTTTGCCTGTTTTAGCAAATTTTGTGCTATTTGCTTGTTTATGAGGGCAACATCATAATCCTTGTCTATTTGTAGTGCCTTTTTGAAATACTTGAGCGCTTCTTTGACTGAACCCAATTCGCCAAGAGATAATCCCTTGTACGCCAAGGCCATCGTGCATTTTTTATCAAGCAAAATTGCCTCGTCGTAAAATAGTATTGCTTTTTTGAAATCCCCCAGTCCATGTAATACGGAACCTTTGTTGACAAGTGCGGTGATGTTTTTTGGATCAATTTTAAGCGCGTTTTCAAAACAAAGCAATGCTTGCTTTAGTCTATCAAGATTCTGCAATGCGACTCCCTTGTCAATTAGTGCATTGATGTTATTTGGGTCGATTTTGAGTATGTGATCGTATAATTTTACTGCCTTTGCAAGATCACCGTCTTCACATAAATCAAATGCCCGACTCAAAATCTTTTCGATGTTATTCAATTCTTTATTTAGAAAAGTGTTTGATTGAGATAATAATCATTCCTTTGTTAACGACAGGATCAATTGGGCTCTTAATATTGAATCCTATGAGGAATGTTTGTCGGTAGGATCGATTTCAAGGGATTTGTTAAAGCATTCCAGCGCTTCATCGTATCGGCCAAGGCTTCGCAATGCCGCGCCTTTTTGATTCCAAATGTCAGGATCATTTTGGTTTAACAAAAGGGCTTGCTCAAAATACGCAAGTGCGTCTTCAAAGTTTCTTTCGACAAGTAAGATTTTTCCTTTTTTTACCAGGTCTGATATTTCAGGCATGCATATCAGTTGTGATTCTTCCTATACTAGGTTTCTGTGTTTTTGTTGTGTGTTTGAATGGAACAGACTAGTGTTAAAACGCAAAACAGTAAAACCATAGTCGTGAGCTTAAACATACTCATTGCAGAGGACAATCAGTTTACAGCCGCCCAGTATGATAAAATTTTGCGAAAATACGGTCATAATGTAACAATAACAAGAGATGGTTCAGAATGCCTTGTGAAATATTGGGAAAAGCTCAAAAAATCTGAATTTGAGTCACTTGATACGACTCCATTTGATGTGGTAGTATTGGACCAATCAATGCCAAAAAAATCTGGTTCTGAGGTAGCAGGTGAGATTTTGGATGCCAGCCCCACACAGAAAATCATATTTGCATCAGCCTATGCATTTGCTGGAAATGATGACAAACTGCTTGGGGAAAAAATAGAGTTTTTGCAAAAGCCATTTACACTTAATGCATTTGTACAAAAGATAGAAAACAAATAATCTTAGCGTGTAAATTTTTCACAATTACATGATTCTATGAGGCATGAATCGTGGTTTCTCACATGATCATTGAGCAAATGCCTGCAGCCTGTATTTTTGCACATTCTGCGGCTCTTCTCTTTTTGGATGATTTTTTGTGCAATTATATTAGCATCTTCCTTTGAGTAATGTTTTTTGTTCATGTAGTATCGGATGGCTCTTCCGTAAAGACGGTTAATGTCGAAATACTTTTCAATCATTTTTTATCAATTTACAATACGTAATTGATGAATTTAATCTAGATCAGGAGTAAAATAAAAAAATATTTAAAAAAAGATAACAAGGTTTAATATTTGTAAAGCATTATTGTGAAACACATTGCTAGACAATACTGACATAAAAATTCTAAAAAACCTACTGGTAGACGCAAGACTGTCATCAAGACAAATGGCATTAAAGCTAGGCATGTCCACAGTTACAATTTTGACTAGAATCAAAAAGCTGGAAAAAGAAAAAATAGTAAAAGGGTATACCGCCATAATAGATCACGAAAAACTTGGCTATGACCTGACTGCAATCATTGAGATTTATACAAAAAAGGGCAAAATGGTTGAAATTGAAAACGAATTATCAAATCTTGAAAATGTTTGTGCAGTATATGACGTCACGGGAGAATCAGATACGGTAGTTGTTGCAAAGTTCAAAAACAGAGACGAATTGAGCAGATTTGTCAAGATATTATCCTCAAAGCCAAACGTAGACAAGACAGTAACAAACATAGTTTTAAGCACAGTAAAAGAGGATTTCAGGCTGGTTTAGAATACAGATATGGGAATATTAATAAAATTTTAAGAATAATTTAGCTTAAATGAAATTTCTCATTTTATCCATATTTGTAGTATTTTTAATATTACAAATGTACCATATGCATGAATCGGCTCCTAGGTTGTCATTTTTAGCAGATGCGCAAAGCCAGCAAGACAATTCCAATCAAGTGACACGTGGATCCGAAGAAATTTCTGAATATTACAATGTGAAGGATGTGCGATTAGCGCTAGTCATCATGGCAGTTGCTGTGATTGGCTTGTTTTTGTATCTTGCACGCGACATAATTCTTAGAAGAAAAACAGAGTATGAAAGAAAAGACTTGGATTCTAAACGAAATCGAGATTATGAAAAATACCATTCCCCTTGGAACAAAGATGAGGATGACTTTGCTTATTCTGCAAAAAAGAATAAAGATGCGGAGGAATTTAGAAAGCAAGTACAGGAATCAAAGCTACCAAACTATTATGCCATGCTTGGAGTTTCAAATGATGCAGATCAAAAAGAAATCAAGGCCAGATTCAGACAATTGGTAAAAGAATTACATCCAGATAAAACCAAGGATGAAGGTACTGCCGAAAAATTTGCAGAAATTAGCAAGGCGTACAAAATTCTATCTGATAGTGAAAAAAGAAAAACATATGATGCATACTATAAGGCGTCAATCGGATAGTTCTGCCCCAACAACAATCAGATTTAGCTCAAGACCGTTTTCGCGTTGAACATAATTTGTGAGATTCGCTAAGAGAGTCAATTGTTTTTTTGCGCCATTTAATTCCATGTTGGTCAAAAATTTGATCTTTTCAAAATCAGTATTTGGTCCAAGCATTGTTTTAGAGAGAACTGCAGATAGTGCAGCATCTGAAAATTTTGCTTTAATTCTGAACTCTTTCAAATTGGAAAAATACATGCCTCCTCGCATAGTTGGCTTTGTCACAGGCGTTTGTGAATTTATCATACTAAACGATTCCACAGCGTATGTCAGTTCATTAATCAGCATGGTAAAACCTAGTTTATTTTGTCGCTCTACAAGAAGGGTGAGTATTTGTGTTTCATCCATCTCCCTGTAGTGAAAAATTTAGTGTTTTGAATTTTACTAATTTTGGCACTCGTCATTTTATAATTCAAGCACACCAGACTGCAGGACTTTTAATTTTAACATGAGATCTACTTTTACCTCTTTGCAGGCCAATCTGACTTCGGATTTTGATACATTACAGTCATTTTGGATTATCGCATAGATTTTGTTTTTGTCAGAACAGCCGTCCTCAAGAAGATTCAGTATTGTGGATTTAATTGGGGATTTAATTTTGATTTGATTTTGTTTTGTGCTCATGGATGCCATAAATTGGTTTAGTAGAATACCGTGTGTGTGTTCGTACATATCAGCAAGTTGTTTGATTTAATCAAAAACACAATACTTGACAAAACTTGTCCAAAAAAACATAATCCACGTTAGATATTGATTTGAAATTTTTGTGTAAAAATTACATAATATTTTGTAAATTTAACAAAATTTATTTGAATAATTAGCTACAGATTTAAAACTAATGGAATTATCGATAAACTATTGCAATTATATGCCAATTCACAGAATCTAAGAGATGAGATCATCAGCTTGTTGATTTCATGTGGATTGGAAAAACCATGCTATACCATAATGTTGGATTATATCATAAATCTCTTTGAATCACAAGGCTTGGGCAAAGAGTACTATGGATACCACAACATAACGCACGAGCTTGAGGTAACGTATGTTTCCACGATTATTCTAAATTGGAAGAGCATACTAAATGACATACGTCCTGACGATTTCAAGTATCTTTATGCGGCAGCACTGTTTCACGATTTTGATCCGCAAAAAAGTGTAGACAAGCCACATGAAGACAGTGTGATTAGATTTCTAACACATGACGGCAATGTAAAGCAGTTTTGCCAAGATGCGGATATGGATCTAAACATCATCACGGCATTGATTTTACGTACTACGTATCCATGGAGCGCTAAACTAAAAGAAAATGCGGAAAAACAGATTTTAGAATGTTTTAATGAATCACCCATCACAAAAAACAATCCGCAAATGCAAGAATATTTTATGAAATTTGGATGGCTTTTATCAGTAATCGACAGAGTAAGCGGATATGCTCTTGGGGACTTTGGTAAAGCAATGGACATGGCAAAAAAGAATGCGCATGCACTGGCATGGCACCCGTCATTAATAGTAAAACGCTCAGTGGCATATTTTGAAGATTTGTTAAACAACGAGTCAGAAATGTGCGAGGTGGTTCTGAGAGCATTACCAAAATACATGCGAAAAAATTTCATGGATGCTGTAACTGGATTTTTGAATTTACGACAGCAGGAAATAAAGATTCAATCAGATTGTTTGTACGAAAATCTTAGACTGGTTCCAAAAATAGAGTCAATGAGAATAAGAGACGACACAGAGTTTGTAAAGACACTAATCGAAATATACAATGAGCTCCCAACGCCATTACAATTCGACAGAGAGCATTTTGCGAAAACTATGAAAGATCCAAAAACAATTCTTAATACTTTGAGACTCAGCAGCTCAGATGGCCCGATAATTGGCTTTGCCAAAGGCGGGCCAATAGAAAACTACCTATTGCGCCCAGAAATAATGGATGAAAACCATGGCAAGCACAATACAGTATTTTTGGAGCCAATTGCATTAAAGATGGGCTACTGGGGGCTTCGAGGCGGCAGTGAAATGAGGCATCTTTTTACCATGCAGGCTCATTCTATGAACTACAAATATTTGACAAGTTTTGCTCTAAGAGACGTAATTCAAAGACGAGTACTCAGTAACGAAAAGGCAGAATTTGTAACCAAGTTTGACCCAGAGCGATGGGACTATTACAGAATAGAACTATAAGATAAAAGTCACTTTTGTTCTTTGTTCAATGGTTTTAGTATGCAAACTCTTTAGTATCGTATAGTTTTGTATTTAACGTGCTAGGGAAAATTTTGATTTTTGGCATATGTGTTTTAGTTTTAATCTCAACGCCTCATGCCTTTGCAATAGATGGAATACATCGCGTGGAATTAAAAAACGCACGACTGGTAAACGCCTTTGGGGAAGCATCTGCACAAAATATCAACACAAACCAGCAGGTACAGATTTCAGCAGACGTTACAAACAAGCAAGATAAAAACCAAGACTTTGTTTACATAGTTCAGATATTAGATCAAAATAATGTAACAGTTCAATTAACGTGGATAAAAGCATCATTCAAATCGCAGCAGACTTTTTCGCCTGCACTTTCTTGGGTCACAGACAAACCTGGAACTTACACTGCCCAGATATTCTTTTGGGACAGCATCCAAAATGCAGATGCCCTTACAATAAAATCAGAGATCAAGATAATTGTGAGCTGATTCTCGCAGGCACAATAGATCGGGAGACGCGGTAACAGAACCACGTGCCAAGCATTCCCATCACAATACACGGGATTACGATTACTGGGAAAACTGATAAAACCATCTCAAAATAAATTTTCGATGTCATGCTAGCAGAAACAATCTGATTTGTGTCTATTTTGTTGTATATGTGGGTAATTAACGGATAATACATGAAATAGCCAAGCATCCCAAAAATTCCAGCTGTGAAATACAAGTACGTTTTATTTGCAGATAATTTCAGTATCAGATCACAGAGAATTATAGGCATCATAGTAAGCAAGTAAAACGGAATTGTCGGATGAAGCCAAGGATTTGGGATAATCGAAGTTGCCATATTGATTATGATTAATGCTGCGCCAACAGTTGAGATAAAGCCAAATTTTTTATCATTGATAAGATAAGCCATAGACAACATCATTGAAATCAAGAATGGGAATGCAATCGTTGCAAAAATTGCTCCAAAAATTGGGTTTGGGTTAAAATCAAAATAATCAGTTTGTGAAAACGGCAATGAAAATGAGAAGAACAGACCAGTTACGGATAGCCATACAGGTATTATGCTAAGAATTGTTAGAATATTTTTGAGTAGATATGAATTATGAGCAAGGTTTTGATTTCTCATAATTGAAAGAAATGAGCCAACACTAGAAAACACCATGCCGCAAATCAGTATAAGATGTGGTGGACTTAGTAATCCATCCAGGCCAAAATTAGAGTGCCAAAGAAAATCAAACGGTCCTGCCCCAAGGAGTAGTGCAATTCCAATTTGTACTAGCCTTATCGAAGTATTATTTTCCGATTTTATTTTTCCGACAGATCTGTTCAACATGACAAGTATTGCTCCAGACAGTGCAACCATCACTCCAGAATATAGGACAAAGTGAGGAGTCGAGAAAAATGTTTCAGGCTTATTTAGCAAGTGGTTTGATATATCCCAGCTACCACCGGTTGTTACTGCCAATATGCCAAGGCTGACTAGAATGTTTCCAAGAAAAAACATTCGATAATTTCTTGCGACAGAGTCATTTTGTGAATAATTCAATTACTATCAGTCCAGCATTGGTTTATCTAAATTATTGCTCAACGATAACAGAAAAAGATTCCACGTATTCATTTTGATGATCTTTAATTCCAGAATATGGAAAATGTGAATTATTACTTGTATGTGGAATCGCAACAGTCTTTGCAAAGATGGTAAAATTCCCCACAGTATCTGGGGTTATTTTCAATGCAATGGAGTAATGAGCACCAGGATTGACTGGCCTGCTGTATGCCTCAATTGAAGGATATTGTGCCTGAATGGATTTTGTGCCGCCTGAATAATCATAGCCAATTTCATCTCCTGTTTTTATGTATCTTGGGGACTGGGTAAAGTTGTAACTAATGATTTTTGCCTTGTCTCCAATTTGATATATGGTTGGAAACGCAATTGACATTATTTGTATGTCAGCCATATCATGATAATTGCTGGAATCTATTCTCCCAGATGTATGTGGTTTGAGCTTATTTTTGCAGTAAAGCTTGGATTTGGCTCAAGTGTTTTTACATTTGTATATTCGTAAGGAATCACAAATAGAACCATTCCAAAATAAACTGCCAGGCCGACCAGTGTAAGAATTAGTGCAATTTTCACCATTGTGGTTTTTTCACGCCAGTTAAAAATTCTAGGACTAAATAATGGGAGATATTCTATCTTTCTATTGAGTCTAACAACTGCTCAAAAGAAAATTGCTGTCGGATCTTTTCTTGGCTGGTCACTTGACGGTTACGACATAGTTTTGATGCTTCTTGTAATTCCATCCATTAGCCAGTTATTCTTTCCATCAGATAATCCAGTTTTTAGCATAATGGCGACATTTGCATCATATACAATTACTTTGATAATGAGACCCCTGGGTTCGGTGATTTTTGGAATATATGGCGATAAGTTTGGCAGAAAAAAATCAATGATAATTACGATTCTCGGTTTTTCAATTGCTACATTCAGTATTGGTCTGTTGCCCACATATGTAACAATAGGAATTATGGCCCCAATTCTTTTGATAATGATTAGACTCATTCAAGGCATATTTGCAGGTGGGGAATGGGGCAGTGGCGCAGTCATAACGATGGAGAGTGTGCCAAAACAAAAAAGAGGACTGCTTTCAGGGTTTTTGCAAAGTGGTTTTTCATTTGGGTTTTTGTTGGCAGCGATTGCCTTTGAAATCACTGCCACGATGTTTCCAGGCCAGATGTTTGAGCAGATCGGTTGGAGGGTTTTGTTTTTTACCGGAATAGTACCAGGCTTTGTGGCGTTGTTTGTCAGGCTCAGTATGGATGAATCCCCCCTATGGGCTCAAAAAAATAAATCAGGTACGCTTGAGAGATCCCCCCTAAGAAAGATTGTTTTAGGCAAGAAATATAGAAAAGAGTTCTTTTTGTGTGCTGCCATAATGACAGGACTGGTTTACATGTATCATGGCTCAATTAGCATTTTACCTACATACTTGCAGCAATTTGGACAATTTGACAAAGGAGAGGTTGCAAAAATCATGATTTGCGCAACTGCGTCCTCCTGGATTGGAATGATAATTACTGGCTGGATTTCTCAAAAAACTGGAAGGAGAAGAGCTATGCTATTTTTTGTCATCATGTCCATTGTAGTTTCAGTGCCACTTGCATCTGCGATTTTAGGCAAAACAAGTCTTGTTTTTGTATATATTGCGATATTTGCATTTGTGGTATCGACCGCATCAGGTCCAATTCCAGCATTTTTTTCCGAAAGATTCCCAACACAAGTAAGAAACAGTGCTGCAGGTTTTTCTTATAATGCTGGATTAATTTTTGGTTCTTGGTCCCCTTTGATTGCGTTAAGTCTCATGTCAAGTGTTGAGAAAAGTTTGATTCCCCTTGCACTTGGTCTAAATATAATCATTGGCGCAATCATTGTTATTGTACCAACCATACTCAGCAGAGAAACCAAGGATATTGAGCTTGAGTGATTATTCATTTTATAGAAACGTAGCGAGAAGACCACCGGTTTTAACCGGTGGATGAATCGCCGTAAACCATGACATGGTGGTCGGCAAAAC
>JAENJF010000121.1 GCA_016844685.1 Candidatus Nitrosotenuis sp.
TCAACAGTAAAAAGGTAAAAGGACTAGTGGCCAAGAAACCCTACAAGTATTGATTTTTGCAAAAGTCAACCAAATTTCAGGTTCCGAATTGGAACTGCTAAATTCGATCAATTTCCGAGAAGGATATAGCCAAAGGTAAAGAAATTGCCGCATGATTACAACAAGCATCTATCTGGGCAGAGGAATTATCAAAAATCTGTCTTCAATACTAGTCAATGAGGAAGGGGTTTCGATGGATAACATTTGGCAAACAATTGAGGACTTTGGAATAAGTAGGGAAGACTTGAAGAGGCTTAGTCCAACCTACAAGGAACTCTTTGAGATATACTCAGCAATTCGGGCATACCGAGTGAGTGTCAAATATCTAAAGGAGCTCAAGAACAAGTTCTGACTTTTCAATCAGAGTGTTATGAATGGATTTTAATGACATTAAGGAAAAATGCATCCTAATTGGCGTTTCTGCAGGCATTTTTCTTCCATTTAGACTACTTGCAGGGCAATACCTCACAGAGCATTGGTTAGGGAATATTGGCTTTGCCACATCAGTGTCTTTACTGATGTTATTTTTGATCAAGAAAAACAAGATTGGTAGATTTGGCGAGATTTTGAAGAATCAGATTAGGAAGACAATATGGGGAAAATCATCGAGATTGATCATTTTTTTGTTACTTGGATTCATGACTTATTTTGGCTCAGTCATCATACTTGTAAACCAAGGAAACACTGTATATCAAGAGGACAAAGAGGCATTATTCCAAGACATATTCAACAAGGAATCTGCCAATTCCCAACTTGAGCTTAATGGGCCAGGCGTGAATAGTGGTGAATTCATTGGATTTTCCCAAATAAGATACATCGAGTATGTTTTTTCATTATCGTATGCGATACTAAATGACCTAACTAGCGACTGGCTCGTAAGCATACATTTGATTTTGTTTATGGAGCAAGTTGAGATGGTCGGCCTTTTTTGGCTCTATAGAAAAATGTTCAGGCACACCAATTTAGTATGATTCTCTTGATTTATCCTAGTTTGTCTATTTTGAACAGACAAATTCAGAATACCACATAGTATGATTTCGACTTTGAGTCCACTTGTTCAAAGACAGTATGTTAGTTGGTTTTTTTGTCATATTGTTGATTTTTTCCTATCAGCAAGTAGCCTTTGGGCAAATGGGCAAAAGTTTGGAAATAAAAATTCTAAGCGGCGCAGCAAGCAATGAAACTGCAAGTGTGTTCTATCCAGACATTCTTCCAATGGAGCCCGGAGACAGCATAACATGGGTAAATGAAGACTCCAAAACGCACAGCATCACCAGCGGGGTTCCAAAAGCACCCGAATACACGGGAAAATTTTTTAAAACTGGAAACATTGATGCGCAAATGTCGGGTTCTGTACAAATAACAGACCTAAAGGACCATTTTGCATTCTATTATTTGTGTGAAATCCACCCATGGATGACAGGAAAAATAGTCATATCTACTGCCCCAGAATCTCAGCCAGGTACAGCGCTTCCAATTGTCATAGACCATAAAGCATACAATAAAGGACAGGACGTTTTGATTACAGGCAAGGTTGACGACGACTATGCAAAAATAGACTATCAACTTTTGGTTTATGATCAACAAACCAAATTAATCGATGTCATAGAAGGGCATTTTAATGATAATGCGGCATTTAATGAAAAGTTACACACTGACAAATTAGACATCTCAAAGTACACACTCAAATTGGTTTACGGTCTTCCAACAGAGATAGCCAGCATAGGTTTTGATTTGAAAAATATGCCAGAGCATAAAATTCCAGGTTGGATAAAGACGGAAGTAAAGTTGTGGTCCAGCAATATCATTTCAGATGGAGGGTTTATTGAGGTAATACAATACTTGTCAAAAGAAAAGATGATCAATTCTCAAACACAGATTGGCCAATCAAAGATTGTACCAGGCTGGATAAAGACAAACGCATCCTGGTGGACAAACGACTTGATTTCAGATACAGAATTTGTCAATGCCTTAGAGTATCTTGTAAATGAAGGAATCATACAGATTTAGTCCGATTATTTCTTGGTTTCCAAGTATATCCTAACTGCCTCTAGGTGAGAGCAGTTGGCCTTGAGTCCTTTGCCATGATGAAACTTGTAGAAATTTTTGAACCCAAGACAGTCACAGGAATCAGATGTCACCATGTAGGATTTCGTTGGATCCGATGAGGACCTTACCTGATAAAGATCATCTTCGATCTTGATTACGTTGCCTTCCTCAACAAGCTTCTTTGCTTTTTTAATTGTACTGGCACTCAATCACATGGAATAATGCATTACATCTTAGAATAGATTACGATTTTGCATCTTAATTGTAGAAATAATTCACTCGCACGAGCCATAAGGCATATCAATGGACTTTTGGTTTGAATATCAATTGGAGCGAAAATTCAACCAGACTCCTGGAGACACAAATATTGCAATACTTGGATATCTAACAAAGGTTGGAACATGGATGAATTTGAGGCAAATAACTACTGGCACTCCTGGCTCTGATCTTAACAGGGATAGATTGAGGTCGATTTTGGAGAGTTTTAACAAAAAAGGCTTTGTCGAAATCAGAGAAAGTCAAAACCCAAAGGCAAAATTCGAGTACCGAGTAACCGAAAAAGGAAAAGCGTCTTTCTTAAAATGCGTCAACTTTGAGCCAGATGTCAGATACATTCTCGGATTAAGAGACTTTAAGGATAATTCACTCTAGTTTATCCACAGCATAGAGTAGCCTTGCTCTTCTTCAAAAATCAAATCCATGTCATATTTGAGGCCTAGCTTTTGCATCAGTGATGATAGTTGAGGGGATTGCAATTCCTCATCGTAGTTTTTTGCAACACATAAAACACGAAATATTATTTTATTAGATTTTGACAGGGTTTGTGCAAACTGCTCTATTGTCTTAAATGAGATATCGTCAAAGAACTTTACGATAAAATCCCCTTTCTTTGTTGCTACAACAATGTCAACTGTTTCATTTCCTATTGTTTGATTTGTCTTGTATGGTAGCTTTTTGCCTTTGGATTTATCGCGTCCAAGACGGGAATGCAGTTCAGGAAACA
>JAENJF010000122.1 GCA_016844685.1 Candidatus Nitrosotenuis sp.
GGGAAGTGCTAGCCATCGAAGAGAGCGGCAATCAGAGTCTCATGTCGAGTCAGTTCAGTACTGAAGAGTGATCATACACACCGTATTGGGTTACCCCTTTTTCTTTTTTTTTTCAAAATTATTCAATCTGGGTAATCCTGTATAGATTACCCAAATAATTGAATGGTATAAAAAATTCTAGATTCTCGTTCAATTACTAAATTGCCAAACAGAATCATGTTTTTCACATTCTTCAGAACAATATTGCTTAGTATCTTTGGTTTCATTATCCCCACAATACATACACAATTTTTTCGTTAAACGATTTTGGTTAAGCCAATCTTTTACCTGTAGGATACGTGGTACGCCATCATTATTTTTATTGACACGAAATGAACTCATAATGAACACTTCCACTTTGGATTAACCAAACTACCTATGGCTTTGGTCATACAATACATACGTCGTTCCAGATATTAAACAATGAGCAAATTAGCTGCAACTAATATTGTTCTCATTCTCTAGAATTAGAATAACAAAATAAAATTAGATGTATGTTTAATTACTAACAGACACTCCTGAAACTATGTCACAAACACTACAAACTCAATCTGGCAAACAATTATGGGTTTTAGTTAGTTCACTGAAAGAAAATACAAAACAAGAAGATCTTGACCGCATTACACCACCGGTAAGTAACCTGGTTGATGAATGGCATTCTCAGGGCAAATTTGTCTGGTCAGGTCCACTGGACAATAACAAATCAGGCATGGCAGTTTTTGAGGCCACAAAAGAGGAAGCGCATCATATGCTTGAACAAAATAAGAAGGTCACTTCAGATGTCCTTGATTCTTACCTGTATCAATGGGAAGCTCTTCCTTTTCTTTCGGTATTAAACTAAAACTTCTTTTTTTTTTTGAATTTTAGAAGAGAATCGAATTAGGTGCAACAGTATAATCTTTTATCGTTATCTAACTACCATAATGGGACACTTGGCATGATGTGCTACCTTTTGTGTCACACTTCCTAGTAGCAACTCTTTGAAGGCACTTCTTCCCCTACTTCCCATTACAATTAGGTCGTAATCATTACTTTTTGCAAGCTCTAGTATGATTTTTGCAGGATCGCCAAGATCTGAGAATGTTTTAATTGAGATATTTTTCTTGGCTGCTATTTTTTTGCATTGTTCAAGGATTTTTTTACCCTTGTTTTTTAGCTCTTCAACTAACTCAAATGTATTTACGCTGTCTCCTCCAAATTCGCATGGTACCACATGCACTACTTCTAACTTTGAATCACATGTACTAGCCAGGTAAATAGACTGCTCAAACGCTCTTTTTGCTGATGTAGAGCCATCTATTGCCACTAGAATTTTTGAAAACAATATTCTATTATGCATTCCTTGCATTAATTGGCTTTGGTATAATCTGAAGTAATTTGCAGGAGTTATTTTTTAAAGTTGTAAAGATTACCGAGTGCAAGATTCTTAAGATAGGAAATTTTTTCATCCAAAGACAGTTTCATGAATGCTTCCATCTGTTGTTTGTGCTCGTCAAATTTTGCAGCCTTTTCATCCTCTGTCAAGTTGGCAAAGTCTCCTTTCATTCCTTTAAAGTAAGAATGCAATGTAGTCTGGTCTTCAGGGGATAGTGCTGTAAATGCTTGTTTCATTTCTTTGTGCTGGGCAATTTTTGCCTCTCGCTCTTCTGGGGTAAGATCTGCAAAGTATCCTTGCATTTTATGATCAGACCATTTGTGATCACCGTCTCGGAACATCATGGAAGGATCAAACTCTTTTGTAACTTGGGCAGTGTTTGCTATATTTCCTGCATCAACTAGAAAGATGTTTGCAGTAACTATTCCAGATTCCTCATTTTTGTCCATGCTAGATAGAATCCATGCTACAAATTTGTTGTTGGATTGATCATTTATGATTCCAATGCTTGCCATCATTACATCAGTAACACCTGCATTTTTAGCAGCAGTAGCTGCATCAATTAGTGAAACAGTAACATCGTTTTTGAGGTCTTTCATTGTGTCTTTGGTAAAGTCAGCTGGGATTGGAACTGTCCAGTCAAGCACTTGCTCTACTTGAACTGCCATGTGGTTTTTGTGATGTTTTGCACCATCTTGCCAAACTCCCTTATCTGCACCTGATTCTGCCAATGCTGGCACAGTAGCAATTGCTATTGCAACTAGAGCAACTATGGCAGGAATGTAGATTTTTGTTTTTGTATTCATTGTGAGTCCTGTAATGGATATGGTATAAACCGTTGTTAATTACTGATAGGTAACATTGTTACTTTACCTTTAATAAAACAGAAAATCTGGACATTGTTGATTTGTGTAATTCATTATTCTATATAGCCCACTCTAAATGGCAAGTGATGCTGCATTATACTTAATACAATTCAGGGAAAAACAGACTTGAATTGCCGCATGAATACAGAGATCGAACTTACATCAGGAAGGACATCATATTGAAACTATCTGAATACGGAGAACTAACACAGACAAAGCTTTTGGCTTATTGCGGACTAAATATTGTAAAACACAAAGATATTTTGGATGATATGGAAAAAAAGGGAATCCTGAATAGAGAAGAAGAAAAGTGGGGAAGTAAGACAATTACAAAATACAAGGTAACTCAAAAGGGTAGAGATTTTTGTAGGATGATTTTAGATCCATATGAGGAAATGTTTCCAAGAAGAGAAAAGGGGGATGAAAAGTAATGGCAGATGAAAAAAACTCTGAGAATATTTTTGAGATAATGGACGGGATGCTCTACAAGCTAAACCAAACAAAAAGGTTGTTTGTTATAATGATTCTCACAATTTTGATTATACCTCCCATTGCATTATTGGTTATGACAAGTGTGTTTGATAATCCATTTAGGCCAAGTGAGGAGGAAATGCAGTTCCGTCAGCAAACACAGGAGCTTCATTTGGAGCTTCGAAAAATGACCGTAGAGATAGAGGGATTATCACCAGATGATCGTGCAAAGAAGCTAGATGAGTTTCTTAGCTCAGAAAAATACAAGGAGATTAGTGCAAAGTTAGCTGCACTGCCTCCAGATGAATTGATGGAACAAAAACACGATGGACCATCCAAGCAGGAGATTAAATTTGTCAAAGGCCCACAAATGATAATTTTTGCAATATCTGTAGTATGGTTGGGAATTGGAATCAGGCAGTGGTTAGTGTTATCAAAGTTTAGCAAAAAGTACGAGAACTTTAAGAAAAAACAAAAAGATATTGACGAAAAACTAGACGAAGAAAACAACTAGCTGCTAAAAAATCTAAAAATTCTTAATTCTTAGATTAATCCTTGAAAGATTACCCAAAAATAATTAGTAGGCTGGTTTGTTTAGCAATAGTTTTATCCATTGATTACAAGAAAAATCGTATGCCATTTTGTCCTGGATGTGGAAAAGAATTACCTTCACCAGATGCTGATGTTTGTACACATTGCGGAAGACTGGTAAAAGAACAACTCAGATCAGCTGCTAATGAAGGGAACAAACCACAAACAAAGAGAAGTGGATGGTGGTATTTGTTGCCAATTTTTTTTAGTATTATTGGCGGAGTAATAGCATATTTTGTTCTAAAAGAAGATGACTCAAAATTAGCAAAAAATTGTCTAATCCTTGGTATAATTATCACAGGAATTGGGTTCTTTGTTGGTTTCTTTATGGGATTAGCTATGATGCCAATGATGGCAACGTATACCTAAATTAGAAACAGTAGGATTCAAACTAGAATGAAATTAGTTTCTGAAATTCTTAATTCCTAGTTTTGCCTATTAAATTTGTGAAAATACTTCCAATAATCTATGGAGTAATTCTCATAGTTTCTGTAACTACGATAGTGTTAGCTTCATCATCTGATTTTGTTTTTGCTCATCAAAATGGATGTCATAGATGGCATAGCTGCCCTTCTGATTCTGGAAGTTATACATGCGGAGATATTGGGTATTGCTCTCAATGCCCTGATAACAAATATTGCAAAGCTGGAAAGCCGTGGTCTGGTTCTTCAAGCTCTAGTTCATCTTCAAATTCAAAATCAGCAAGTCAAAACACACTTTGTAAAGGAACAGCTGAATGTATCACAAGTAAGGTTACAAAAATAATTGATGGGGATACAATACAAATTTCAAAATACACAATCAGATTATCTCTGACAAATACTCCTGAGAAAAATCAGAATGGGTATTCACAAGCAACTGCTTTTACAACAAAATTATGTCCAGTTGGTTCGTATATTACAGTTGATCAAGATGACAATCAGAAATTTGACGAGTATAAGAGACTTTTAGGAAAGGT
>JAENJF010000123.1 GCA_016844685.1 Candidatus Nitrosotenuis sp.
GAAGTTATTAAAACTGTTCTTAGAAAAGAAGGCGAACAGTTGTTCAAAGAATTTATCGCAAATCTTTCACCTTCGGAAATAAAAGTTATAAAAGGTCTTGCCACATCTCCAGGTCTTTCTCCTATTGAAATTTCAAGACGAGAATTTATTGGTGACAACAGTGTTAACACTTCTTTAAATCTGCTAGGGAAAAAAGGAATTATTAAAAAAATTGAGCGGGGAAAGTACGAGTTTACAGACAATATGTTTTCTGAATGGTTAAAATCATATAATTCCTTGTAAATTTTATAACTTTTAAACTTTACAAGTTATAGCAATTGCGGTACATTATTCCTAATTAGTGAATTACCTTAGAAACCTACTGGAGCAGATTGTGAGTTAGGCAATCGGTATTCCCGACAAGATAGAATCAAATTTGAACAACAAAATATAGAGGTTCTTTTCTCAACAATTGAGATGACCAAAGTAAAATTTGCCATTCCAAAGGGGAGCCTTGAGGACGCAACCTTTGCTATTCTAGAAAGATCCTGGACCAAGGTTCGGCGCAAGAGCCGCACATACCGCGTAACACTGGATGATCCAGACATTGCCGTAAAAATGCTAAGGCCGCAGGAAATTCCAACAGTTGTCTCTGATGGCTTGTATGACGTTGGCATCACTGGAAAGGACTGGATTGGGGAAACAAATTCTGATGTGGAGCTGCTTTTGGACCTGGAATATGGAAAAATCAAACTTGTAATAGCAATCCCTGACACTTATCGATTCAAGTCACTAGATGAAATGATTGCAGCATATGCAAAACAAAAAAGAATACTGCGAATATCATCTGAATATCTTACAACTGCTTCAAAATTCATAAAACAACTAAAATCATACAAAAAATACTATGGAAACAAAGACCCGCAAATTGTCACGCCTTGGCTCCGGATTGGAACAAACAAAAGCGTGCAAATTCATCTATCGTTTGGTGCAACAGAAGCAAAGCCACCAGATGACGTAGATGCAATAATGGATGTCACAGAGACTGGAACCACACTTGAACAAAATCAGCTAAAAATCGTTGATGTTGTTTTACAATCAAGTGCTCACCTCATTGCAAACAAAAACTCGTTGCGTGACAAAACAAAAAGGGAAAAAATCTTTGATATCATTACCGTTATGAGAGGTGCAGTTCAGGGAAGAAAGTATCTACACATTTACCTAAATGTGGAAGAAAAGAACATGGCAAAATTACTAAGCAGTTTACCATCCCTCAAGCGCCCAACAATTAGTCCACTAAGCGAAAAAGGATGGTATGGTGTAAATACCATAGTTTCAAAATCCGAATTTCACAAAATGATCCCAAAGCTTAGAAAGATTGCACAGGGCCTAGTAGTGCACGAGCCAAGGCAGATCCTAGAACTTGAGGAGATAAAGCGTCACGAAGAAAATTGATAAAAATCATTACAGTAAAAAACGTAAATTCCTTTGCCAAGTCGCAGCCGCATAAATTTGACAAAAAGCTAGTTGAATCAATAATTAATCTAGTACAAAAAGACGGTGATTCTGCACTTAGAAAGTTTGAAAAAAAATTCAGCGGCGTAAACATCAAGACATTTCAAGTATCAAAAAAGGAAATCAAAGACGCATACCAAAGCGTAACTAAAGGGCAGATACAGGCAATCAAACTAGCAAAAACAAGGCTGGAAAAAACCGAGTCTGCACTTAAAAACAAACTTGGAAAAATCGAAATAAAGACAGATGGAATTAAAATCACAAAAATATTCACACCACTAGACAGCGTAGGCTGTTACGTGCCAGGTGGCCTGGCAAGATACCCAAGCTCAGTGATAATGTCTGTTGTCCCAGCAAAAATAGCTGGTGTAAAAAAAATACTAGTTGTGACACCTCCAAACAAGCAGGGAAAAGTAGATCCGCTTGTACTGGTTGCAGCAGACATCTGTAAGGCTGATAAAATCTTCAAAGTGGGTGGAGCACACGCAATAGCTGCACTTGCATTTGGTACCAAATCCATCCCACAGGTGGATAAAATAGTAGGACCTGGCGGCTCGTTTGTGACTGCAGCAAAATATCTTGTATCTGATACTACATCAATTGACATGCTTGCAGGACCAACAGAGCTTGCAATAATTGCCGATGATTCGGCAGATCCAAAATTTGTCGCATTGGATTTGATTTCACAGGCAGAGCACAGCTCAGATACTACATGCTATTTGATCACAACATCAAAGAATTTGGCATACAAGGTAGTGGATTTTATTGAAAAAATAACGCCAACACTACAAAGAAAAGATATCATTACAGATAGCTTGAACAAAAATGGCTTTGTTGCAATATGCAAAATGTCCGTTGCGATATCACTTGCAAATAACCTTGCGCCAGAACACTTGGAGATAATGACCAGACAGCCAAAAGCAATATCAAATAAAATTAAAACCGCGGGACTTGTGCTGTTGGGACAAAACACGCCTTCAGCAGCAAGCGATTATCTCCTTGGAACAAATCACATTCTACCAACAAACAAATTTGGAAGATCAAGGGGCTCGCTTTCGGTACTTGACTTTTTAAAAATACACACGAGTGTCGAGTCATCAAAACAAGACCTTCAAAAGATAGACAAGTATCTGTCCGCACTTGCAAAAGCAGAAAGCCTACCAAATCACTATGAAGCGGTGAAAAAAAGACTATGAGCATCAAGTGGTTTTATCAAAAACTGGACGAATACTCTGCACTATCGGGATACCAAAAGCCGGCATATCACGCAGGAACCATAAAACTTGATTCAAATGAAAATTTTGTAATAAATAGACAGTTCCAACAGGAAATAATTGATGGCGCAAAGAAAAATTCTGATATCCGTGAATACCCACTTGGAAAATCTGACAATCTAATATCTACATTATCAGAACATCTACATGTCCCGTCATCAATGATTGGAATTGGAAATGGCTCTGATCAAATACTTGATCTCATACTTGCAAACTTTGCATCAAAAAAGACCAGAATATTGACGTCTGATCCAACATTTGGATTCTTTGAGGAGCGATGCA
>JAENJF010000124.1 GCA_016844685.1 Candidatus Nitrosotenuis sp.
GATACCGGATTTCCGATATTAAATGACGCATTTGTATCAGCATGGTCTGCGTGTCTTTTGACACTTGTCTTGTCTCCTAAAGACCCGTATGGGTGCGACGTAGGAGAATTCATAGATAGTATTATGTTTCATAACATACTTGATCATTTTGAGCGATTCATCCCAACCCTAAAGGGTATGGGCTTTCTCGTCTTTGATTTATAAGTGTAGTAAAGGGCCAAAATCGTCTTGGAAAAATCAGAGAGTATTGCGTTGTTATTGGATGGAGAGTTCGGAGATGTCAAAGCGTTTACAGAAAATACACTGAAAAAGATCTGGTGTAACAAACATGATGAAAAATGGAACAAGTACGCTAAAAAGATACCAAAGTAATGTCTAAAAGATATTTGGCATCACAAAAAGATGTGGTCCTAATCCCTTTTCCGTTTTCAGACCTTAGCCTCCCTTGTCAGGGTTTTTCTGAGTGTTTTTAGACTCAAATCATGCATAGGATAAACAATGTCAGAAAATAAGGTCGAAAAATGGGGTATTGCTCACATCTACAGTAGTTACAACAATACCATAGTGCACATGACAGATCTGACAGGCGGAGAAACCATTGCAATTAGCTCTGGTGGACGACATGTTAGCGCGGACAGATACGAGTCCTCGCCGTTTGCAGCAATGAAATCATCAAATGCCGTAGTAGAGGTAGCAAAGATTAAGGGTTTTACTGCAATTCACATTCGAGTCAGAGCAGTAGGTGGCGTAGGTTCCAGAGTACCAGGGCCTGGCGCACAGGCAGCAATTAGAGCCCTGGCAAGGGGAGGATTTAGAATCGGTAGAATCGACGACGTTACGCCAATTCCTCATGACACTACAAGAAAGAAGGGCGGAAAAAGAGGAAGAAGGGTCTAGGATTCAGTCATCTTTACTTTTACCTTACAGCCCTTTGATTGAAAATAGTCAGAAAGAAAATTTGTAAATTTTTCTTCATGCTTGCTCCCTTTGGATTTTTTTATCATATCGCCAAGCTTTTGTTCTATTTGCAGATGAAGGTGCGGTGTTATCCAGACCTTAAAGAACGTCCATCCAAATCTTGATGTCGGCGGTCCAAAATCAAATTCGTTTAGCATCCCGCATTTAGCTGCTAAATCAGATAGTGCGTTATTGATTATCAGCTTGTCATCAAGGTAATTAGTTGAGCTTATTTCATACACCGGATTAATCATGGGATTCATCTGATTCGGACTTGCTTGTCAGCTTGTCTGAGAGCGATACAAATTTTCCGTCCTGCTCTACATTGATTTTGGTTTCCATCCTTACGTTGATGTCAACTGATCTGAACAGCGCCAATAATTTTCCACCGTCAATTTCTTCCGTGAGTTCGCCTGATTGCATCAACTCGCCAAGCTTGTCAACTACCATTTTTGTTTCATTTGGAAATTGGTATTCCGCATTTTGCAGTACTTCCATTCCCCGATATCCGAGGCGTTGAACCAAAACTTCGCGATAAGATTGGGTTTTCTTGGGTTCTGTGCTGGTCTGAGGCTTTGCCTGAGACGAGATATTTTTTTGCATTTCTGCAAGGCGCTTTGCCTTTAGCATTTCAAGCTCTCGGTCTTCTTCGCTCATCCCTTTATCACACCAATAGGAACAAGTTTTGCTACCTTTGTTGCAATTCCAAGCTCGTGCGATACATTCACCACTGCGTCCACATCCTTGTATGCCTCTGGGGTTTCTTCTACCACGCCGTCCCTTGTTAAGGACTTGATGAAAATTCCTTTATCGCTTAATGACTTTTTTACCTGGTCTTCTGTGAAATCACGCCTTGCCTTTGAGCGTGACATCATTCGCCCTGCCCCGTGCGCAGTTGAGCCAAAGCTCAGATTCATGGAGTTTGGCTTGCCAAGCAAAATCCAGCTTCCAGTTCCCATGGAGCCGGGAATTAGAACGGGCTGTCCCAAGTCACGATACTTTAGTGGGATCTCGTCTCGGTTTGCAGGAAATGCCCTTGTTGCTCCCTTTCGGTGTACAACTACGGACTTTTCACGTCCGTCGATTTTGTGTTTTTCAACCTTTGCTATATTGTGCGCAACATCATAGACTAGTCTCATGTCAAGATCAGATTCTGATTTCTTGAATACTCGCTCAAATGATTTTCTTGTCCAGTGAGTAATCATCTGGCGGTTGCTCCATGCAAAATTCAAAGCTGCAAACATTGCTTTTCGGTATGATTCGCCTTCCTCAGAAGAATTTGGAACGCATGCAAGTTCCCTGTCTGGCAGCTCGATATGGTATTTGTGGAGTGCTTGCTCTGATACCCGCAGATAGTCGCTGCATATTTGGTGCCCAAATCCCCTTGAGCCGCAATGAATCAGGACAGTTACGTTGCCTTCCTGTATTCCCATTCTCTTTGCTGCTTCTTCATCGTAAATTTTTTCAATTCTTTGGACCTCTAAAAAGTGATTCCCAGAACCAAGGCTTCCAAGCTGCGGTGCACCCCTTTTGCGTGCAGTATTTGAAACCTTGTTAGGATCAGCATTTTTAATTTGTCCGTTTTCTTCGCAGACATCTGCGTCATCTTTTGTTCCATAACCGTGTTCAATTGCCCAGTTCACCCCCCTCACTAGGACCTCGTCTAATTGAGAATAGTTTAGCTTTACAGCGCCTTCAGAACCTACTCCGGATGGAATTGAATTAAAAAGATCAGTTACTATTTCCTTTAGTTTTGGCCTCACGTCCTTTTCTGTGAGATTTGTCCTAAGCAGTCTAACGCCGCAGTTGATGTCGTATCCAACGCCTCCAGGGCTAATCATGCCTTCTTCTGCATCCATTGCCGCCACTCCGCCAACTGGAAAGCCATAACCTTCGTGTCCATCAGGCAGAACTATTGCATGTCCCAGGATTCCAGGTATGGTGGATACATTGATTGCCTGCAGAAGGGTTCTATCTGTCATCATTTTTTGCATTAATGCTTCATCTGCGTATATGGTAACTGGCACCTTCATGCCCCTACTAGAATCAGCTTCTATTCGGTATTGCATGTTTCCAACTTTTTTTGGGGTAATTGATGACATCATCGGTATAGCGACTGTAAAGACAATTTAAATCATAACAAGTGCAATCATTCTTTTATCTTGCTTTCTTGGAAAACATCAGAGCCGTACCAACAGTATCTAAAGTAGTCAAGACACCATTCATGAAACATCGGATCATTACTGTAGAACAATTCTGTTATGTCTGATTCCCCCTCAATATTTGGAAATGACACTGATGCCTCTTTTTCATTTAGTACTACTACCACATGGACTGTTTTAGTCATCTTTCTTTCAACTAGGCCATCATCTATGAGATTGTCAAATTCTAGTTCTTTAAGCAGTTTTTTTCTTCCCTTTGGTATTACGGCTGATTCTGACAAGACATAATTGTA
>JAENJF010000013.1 GCA_016844685.1 Candidatus Nitrosotenuis sp.
TATCACCTGGACTACAACTGATTCATCTGGAAATCTATCCACTACCACTCAAAAGGTTACAATAATTGATACCACTGCACCGACAATTGCCACACCATCCGATATCACACTAGAGGCTATATCAAAATCCGACAATACCGTATCACTTGAAACTCCAATTACATCTGACAATGTTGAAATAACAAGTGTAACAAGCGATGCTCCGGAGTTTTTCCCAGTTGGAGAAACCACGGTTACCTGGACTGCAAATGATTCATCTGACAATGTCAATACAGTGACTCAAAAGATAACAATAGTTGATACTGTACCGCCAAAGTTTGCAAAACTATCTGATGTAACAGCTGAGGCAACAAGTAATGATAATAATTCTGTTTTACTTGTGACACCGAAGGTTTCAGATATCTTGGATATTACCTCGTTGACAAACGATGCTCCAGAAGCATTCCATCTAGGTGAGACAACAGTTACCTGGACTGCAACTGATGAGTCAGGAAATGTGTCCACTGCCACTCAAAAGGTGACTATAATTGATACTACCGTACCATTAATCATTGCCCCAGCAGATGTTTCAGGAAGCCAGTTCAGCTAGTGATAATATTGTAATTTTGGGTGATGCCAAGGCGACCGATGCAGTAACAATATCCTCTGTTACAAACGATGCTCCAGAAAAATTCCCACTGGGTGAGACAATTATCACATGGACTGCAACTGATGAATCCGGAAATCTATCCACTGCCACTCACAGAAAGTAACCATAACTGATACTACATCTCCAATAATATCTGCTTCCAAAAACATAACGTCTGAGGCAACATCTGCGGCAGACAACATAGTATCATTGACAGCTCCCGCAACAAATGACTCTGTCAGCCAAGTGACAATAACAAACGACTCTCCAGAGAAATTCCCACTGGGTGAAACTACCATCACTTGGACTGCAGCTGATGAATCAGGAAATGTATCCACTGCCACTCAAAAGGTAACCATAATTGATACCACTGCACCAGAACTAATCATTCCAGATAATATCGTAATTGATGCTGTATCCATAAACACTCCAGTTACTGTAGGTACCTATGTAGTTACAGATCTAACTGATGTAACACCCAAAGTAACAAACGATGCACCGGAGACATTCCCACTTGGAAAGACAATCATAACATGGACTGCAGTAGACAAGTTTGGTAATGAAATCCGCCAAACACAAACAGTTGAGGTTGATGCCTGCGGAAAACCAGAATCATCCTATAATGTAATAATTGGAAAAGAAGATGACGACATTCTTGTTGGCACTGGTCTTGCAGACTTGATAATTAGTCTTGGCGGTGACGATATAATATTTGGTGGAAAAGGAAATGACTGCATCTTGGGAGGAGACGGTGACGATATCGTATATGGGAATGAGGGAAGTGATTCCATTAATGGGGCAGACGGTGCAGACATCATCAAGGGCCAATCGGGATATGACACATTGATCGGCGGAACTGGCATTGACGTAATTGATGGCGGAGACGACAATGATTCTTGTATTGCAAACCAAAATGGCGAATCAGATGTTGTCATCAAATGCGAATCTTAGCTGGAAGAAAACAAAATAAAATTTAGAGATTCTTGAGTACGAGATTTGGACAGTTGCAAAAAATTAATCTCTACCGTAAGTAGATTTGTGATCGCAAACTCGTAACATAATAATTATTACCAAATTGGCGAGTATTTCATGCCTAAATGGTCCCCTAGAACTGGACATAATTGTAGACATAATTGAAATTAACAAAAAACTGCTACAATCTCATGTTTTAACAATTGAGTTAACACCAAAAAATACCGTTTACAAATTTAGTTCATTTACGATTAATAATAACAAAAATCATGTCAAATCGTTGTCAAAGTCAAAAAACCTCTTTAATTTGGCAAAGAAGGTAATCCCGTCTGGCGTGAATAGTCCAGTTAGGTATTTTGAGCCGTACCCGTTTTATGTAAAAAAAGCACAGGGGAGCTCAATTTGGGATGAAGATGGAAACCAGTACATTGATTTTTGCAACGGCTATGGCGCATTATTGCTCGGACATAGAAGAAAAGAGGTAATCTCTGCAGTAAAAAAACAGCTAGATATAGGAACCATGTATGGGGCACCAACTGCACTTGAAATCGAACTTTCAAAATTAATAATCAAAAATTATCCATCGATACAAAAAGTTCGCCTGGTAAACAGCGGCTCTGAAGCAACAATGACTGCCATTCGCCTTGCAAGGGGAATCACAAAAAAGAAAAAAATTCTAAAATTTGAAGGATGTTACCATGGTGCACACGAATCAATGCTGGTAAAGGCAGGATCAGGATCTGCGCACAATGGAATTTCAATTTCGGATGGAATACCGAAAGATTTTTCAAAAAACACCATAGTAGTACAGTACAACAATATAGAACAGCTGGAATCAGTCATATCAAAAAACAAAGATATTGCAGGAGTAATTGTAGAGCCAATACTTGCAAACATGGGACTGATACTGCCGCAAAAAAACTATCTCGAAGAAATGAGAAAAATCACCAAACAAAATAACATACCACTAATCTTTGATGAGATAGTGACTGGATTTAGACTTGGACTTGGTGGCGCACAGGAATATTTTGGAGTCACACCTGATATCACAACACTTGGCAAAGCACTTAGTAACGGATTTGTAATATCTGCAGTCGGAGGCAGACGTGATATAATGGACCAGCTTGCACCAAACGGAAAGGTCTATGAGGCAAGCACCTTTGCTGGAAACCCAGTATCCGTTGCAGCCGGAATCAGTTCCATCACAACAATGATGGCATTAAAAAACAAAATTTATCCAAAACTAGAGCAATACTGCAATATACTATCCAGAACCATAACTGAGCTTGCATCTGATATGCAAATTTCACACCAGCTAAATCACATTGGTTCAATGTTTCAAATTTTCTTTTCTGGTTTCCCAGTAATTGATTATACCACATCCAAAAAATCAGACACAAAAAAATTCCACAGATTCTTTCACCATTTGTTAAAACAAGGCATATTCATTCCGCCGTCCCAGTTTGAAACTGTATTTTTTTCATATTCGCACACTACTAATGACATTGAGAAGACAATTGATGCCTATAGATACGCACTAAAAATGGTGAAAGATTGAAAAAATTCATTCTTGGCACGAGGGGAAGTCAGCTATCCATATCACAGACAAACTGGGTCATATCAGAGCTTAAAAAAAAGAATCCAGACTCTGATTATGAAATAAAAACCATAATAACAAAGGGCGACACCGACGCAAGACCGTTATTCACAATAGATCAAAAGGGAATTTTTGAAAAAGAAATTGACAAGGCAGTTGTGAACAGCGAAATAGATTTTGCAGTGCACAGCCTAAAGGATGTCCCATCCATCCTGATGGATAATCTCATTCTTGGATGCGTCCCAAAAAGAGAAGCGGTAAACGACATTTTCATATCAAAAAATAATCACACTCTACAAACAATTCCGGCAAACTCCATAATTGGAACAAGCAGTCTTAGACGTGCAGTGCAAGTAAAAAGAAAAAGACCAGATTTAGATGTGCGACCAATTCGGGGAAATGTAGAATCACGAATAAAAAAAGTACAAGATGGAAAATTTGATGGAATAGTTCTTGCACAGGCCGGAATAAACCGAATTGGAATTGACGTAAACCATTCCAAATTATCAATCCTTGACTTTCCACCGTCTCCAGGACAGGGAGCACTTGGAATTATTTGCAGAACAGATGACAAAGGAACCATAGCAATGCTAAAAACAATTGAAGATAACAATTCCAGAATTGCAGTAGAAGCAGAAAGAACACTTTCTACATTTGTCGAATCCGGATGCAGATTCCCAGTTGGTGCACACGCGCAGGTGAACGAAACTGGCATGAATCTTGTAGTAGTAGCATATTCCATTGATGGAAAAAAAGCAATCATAGTGGAACAAAGCGGCTCAAAGACTGATCCATATGGTCTGGGCAAGTCAGTTGCAAAAGAACTGATACAAAAAGGTGTAAATGAGCTTGCCATAGACTGGAGAGAAAAGTTGGAGGAATGGAACAAATGACTGGCATTGTATATTTGGTTGGAGCAGGACCGGGAGATCCAAAACTTATCACATTACGTGCAGTTGAACTAGTCAAAACTGCAGATATCGTACTGTATGACCGACTGGTGAGCAAAAAAATCATCTCAATGATTCCAAAAAAGGCAGAAAAGATCTATGTTGGACGAGATGTCGGAGACGACTACAAGCACCAAGACAGCACCAATGATATGATGGTAAAATATGCAAAATCAAACAAAAGTGTAGTGCGACTAAAGGGCGGAGACCCGTTCATCTTTGGGAGAGGCGGAGAGGAAGCAGAGTATCTAAGAAAATACAAAATAAAATTCGAAATCATCCCTGGGATAACATCTGGGATTGGCTCTGCTATCTATTCTGGCATTCCGCTGACTCATCGAAAATATTCTTCGTCTGTTGTGTTTGTCACAGGACATGAGGATCCACAAAAAGCAAAAGATCCTGTAAAATGGAAACAGCTTGCAAAATCTGTTGAAACCATAGTGATAATGATGGGGTTATCAAGAATAGGGGCAATATCAAAATCACTAATTGCGGGCGGCCTCTCAAAGAATACTCCAGTCGCAGTAATCCAAAACGGCACAACCGAACATCACCGACTGGTTGTTGGCACCATATCCAATATAGAAAAAAAGATCAAACAAAACAAAATCACACCTCCCTCAATAATTATAATAGGAAATGTCGTAAAACTACACAAAACAATTGGGTGGAAAAAATGATTTCAGGAAAAACAATAGCAATCACAAGAACAAAGGAAGACGCTAAGGAGTTTATCCAGCTAGTATCAAAGGAAAACGCAATCCCAATACCACTCCCTACCATAGAACTAGTCAGCAAGGGAGAAAAAATCGCAGACGACTTTTTGGATTCAATTAAAGAATTTAATCCGGATTATTCCGTGTTTATGAGCCCAAAGGCAGTCAAATTGCTGTTTGATGTTGCAAAAAACAACTCAAAATATGACGAACTCCAGCTGGCAGTCGCAAATACCATAGTAATTGCAGTGGGCCCAAAGACAAAAGCAGCACTTGAATCAGAAGGAATCAAGGTAACACACATGCCAAACAGATATTCATCCGTAGGTGTAGGAGAATCTTTTACCAGACTAAACGCAGTTGGCAAAAAAGTAATCATACCACGAAGCGGTGCATCAACTGAATTTTTGGCAAAACTTCTAGAAAAAATAGGACTGGTGGTAAAGGAAATTTATCTGTATGACGTACAAGCGTTTTCTGATCATTCCCAATGGAAAGAATTCCAAGAACTATTTTCACAAAATAAAATCGACGGTATAGTATACACTAGCGTATCGTCAGTTCAAGGATTTTTTGAAATCATGTCTCATATGTGTGAGCAAAAAGATCTTTTAAAACACTTGGAAAAAATTCAGATCGTTGCAATCGGTCCATTTACTGCAGAGGAATTAAGAAAATTTAATGTGCAAACAAAAATTGCCGATGTGCATACCGTATCTGGCGCATTTGATGCAATGAAAAATATTTTTTCATTAGCTTAAGCTATTTAGCTAGACCTACTCCGCCGGACAACTAGTAAACAGTGTGGAATCTATTTATAATATAACGGAGTTGTATAGCTTATGACAACTGAAAATCTAGAAATGGATTATTCAAAATATGATTTTAAAGATTCAACTGAACTATACGTGCATCTTTCCAAAAAAGGTCTTACAAGAGAAACTGTCATAGAAATTAGCAAACTCAAAAACGAACCGCAATGGATGCTTGATTTTAGATTACGATCCTATGACGTTTTCATGAAAAAGCCAATGCCAAACTGGGGCCCAGATCTTAGCTCTATTAATTTTCAAAATATCTATTATTATGCAAAGGCCTCTGAAAAGAGCGAAAAAAACTGGGATGACGTTCCAGAAAATGTCAAAAAAACCTTCGACAAACTAGGCATCCCTGAGGCAGAAAAGAAATTCCTTGCAGGAGTAGGCGCACAATACGAGTCCGAAGTAGTATATCACAACCTAAGAGAAGACCTTGCAAAAAAAGGAGTCATATTCCTTGATACTGAAACTGCACTAAAAGAACACCCTGAGATTTTCAAAAAATACTTTGGTAAAATAATTCCACCAGAGGACAACAAGTTTGCAGCACTAAACTCTGCAGTGTGGAGTGGTGGCTCTTTCATCTACATTCCACCAGGAGTCAAAGTGGACATGCCGCTTCAAGCATACTTTAGAATCAACGCAGAGAACATTGGCCAGTTTGAAAGAACACTGATTATAGCAGACGAAGGATCCGAGGTCCATTACATCGAAGGATGCACTGCACCTGTATATTCATCAGAATCACTGCACTCTGCAGTAGTGGAACTAGTCGCACACAAAGACGCCAAATTAAGATACACTACAATCCAAAACTGGAGCAGCGATGTTTACAATTTGGTAACAAAAAGAGCATATGCATACCAGGGAGCAAAAGTAGAGTGGATTGACGGAAACATCGGAAGCAAAATCACAATGAAGTATCCTGGAATTTATCTACTTGAACCAAAAGCACACGGAGAAACCCTATCCATTGCATTTGCAGGAAAAGGCCAACATCAAGACACTGGTGCAAAAATGGTACACCTTGCATCTGACACCACATCTAGAACCACATCAAAATCAGTAAGCAGACTAAACGGAAGATCAACATACAGAGGATTACTCCATGTAGCCAAGGGCGCAAAAAACGTAAAGGCATCAGTACGATGCGATGCGTTACTGCTTGATGACACATCAAAAACTGATACTTATCCATACATGGAAATTAACCAAGAAGATGCAACAGTAACTCACGAGGCAACTGTTGGAAAAATTGGAGACGAACAAATATTCTATCTAATGACTAGGGGATTCACAGAAGAAGAAGCGCTGACCCTGATTGTAAACGGATTCATGGAACCATTCACAAAGGAACTTCCAATGGAATATGCAGTAGAGCTAAACAGACTCATAAAAATAGAAATGGACGACTCTGTAGGATAAAACCCTACTCTTCTTTTTTGAACGCACATGCAAGCACTATCAACAATCACCACGACTCACGTCGATGATATCTCAGCATCAAAGAACGAACCTGACTGGCTAAAACAGTATAGAAAGAATTCATTTTTAATTTATCAGAGCTTGCCGCCAGAAGTATCCCCTCTGTATAACAAATACACTGATGCAAAGAGGATGGATCCTGCACAGGTGTCTCTCTCATTAATGTCAGATGGTGCGATTTTTGACTCGTTAAAGCCAAGACTGCAAGAGCTTGAATCAGAAATCAATATCATCCAAATCGGTTCTAACATTTATAGAATCAACATTCCGGACGAACTAAAATCAAAATTAGTGGTGACATCAATTTATGATGCAATAAAGACAGACGGTGAAACCGTCAAAAAAATACTTGAATCAAGTGATCCAAAAGAAGACAAGTACACTGCACTAAACAACGCGGCATTTAATTCAGGAATATTTATCAAAATTCCAAAAAATCTAATCTTGGAAAAGCCAATCCACATTGTATCATCAGTATCCCCCGATGGCACATCTGCAATATCAAAAAACATCATAATTGCAGAAGAAAACAGCAAGGCAAGCATCGTGCAGGAATTATACGCGCCAAAATCAAGCAAGCAGCAAGCGTATCTCGAACTATTGACAGTTAATGCACACCCAAACAGCCAACTGCAGCTGACCTCATTTCAGGCAATGGATCAAAGCGCGGTTAGCTTTTCCACAAGAAACTGTACCATATACCAAGATGCAAAGGTAAGCTCGTACCTTGGACTGTTTGGCTCTATGTTGTCCCGATACAGAACAAGCTATTACCTAAATGGAATCGGGGCATCCGTACAAGATGCAGAGGTAGTGTTTGGGAACAATGAGCAATCATTTGACTTGTCTGCCAATCTGATTCACCAAAAGCCATCAACCGAAGGACAGATAGTACAAAGGTCTGTTCTCAAAAACAAATCAAAATCATTGTTCAAGGGAATGATAAAAATAATGGAAAATGCATCTCAGTCAAAATCATTTTTGTCTGGACGCTCCATTTTATTAGACAAAGACGCAAAATCTGATGCCATTCCAGGACTTGAAATCCTGACAAACGATGTCAAGGCAACTCATTCGGCATCCGTTGCACAAATAGACGAAGAACAAATATTTTATCTTGGAACTCGCTGTCTTGACCGCTCTGATGCAGAAAAAATCATCGTCGAAGGGTTCTTGGAGCCAATGTCAAGGGTAATGTCATACCAGGTAAGGGCGTGGATTTCATACCTGATAGAATCAAAATGGCAGAACCGTGATCTGGTCATAAAATCAGACGAGCAATTAAAATCAATAGTGGAAGTAGAAGAGGTAAGGTACAAAGAAGCGGACCAGCTTGAAACCCACTACAAATACCGGTGATAGCATTTTGGGAACCTGGATAAAAGCATGTAGTAAGGACAAGCTTGGAAATAACGAGATGTTCAGTTTTGATCACGATACAAAACACCTCCTCATATCAAACCTAAATGGAATGATTTACGCAACAGACAGAATCTGCACGCATGCAGAAGCTGACCTCTCAACTGGATTTCTTAGTGACGAGGGAGTGAGATGCCCATTACACCTTTCTGTTTTTAATTTGGAAAATGGCAAGCCGCAAAATCTCCCTGCCGAAGAACCGCTCAAGACGTACAATGTTAAAATAGATCAAAACGAGATTTATGTTGAGGTATAGCAATGCAGACTGCGATTTCTGTTGAAAAAATTCGGGAAGACTTTCCAATTCTAAAACGAAAGGTGCGAAATGGCAAGCAACTCGTATATTTTGACAACGCGGCAACTTCACAAAAACCAATTCAAGTAATTAATGCGATTTCTGATTTTTACACAAATCACAACTCTAACATCCATAGAGCGGTTCATGCGTTAGCAGAAGAGGCAACAGAGGCATATGAAATAACGCGTGACAAGGTTGCACAGTTTCTCAACATCAAAGACAGGCAGGAAATAATTTTTGTCCGAGGTACGACTGAGGCAATCAATTTAGTAGCATACACCTGGGGCCGCCAGAACGTAAAGGGAGGCGACATTATAGTTACAACCGAATACGAACACCACAGCAATATTGTTCCATGGCAGCTATTAACACAAGAAAAGGGTGCCAAGCTAGAATACATTGGCATAAACGATGACGGGGAATTATTATTGGACCAGCTTGACACTTATCTTGCAACCGGTCGTGTAAAACTTGTTGCTGTAAGCCAGATGTCAAATGTACTTGGTACCATAACTGACATGCCCGAAGTAATGAGAAAATGCAAAAAGGCGGGGGTGCGAGTTCTAGTTGACGGCGCACAATCTGTTCCACACATGAAAGTTGACATACCGCAACTTGGATGCGACTTTTTTGCCTTTTCTGCACACAAAATGCTAGGTCCTACGGGAGTGGGGGTTTTATGGGCGAAAAAAGAACTACTTGAGCAAATGATTCCATTCCACGGGGGAGGCGACATGATTCGCGAGGTTCACAAATATGAAACCACCTGGAATGACTTGCCATACAAGTTTGAGGCAGGAACTCCAAATATAGCAGACGTGATTGGATTTTCAGCAGCACTTGACTATCTGAATAATTTAGGGATGGACTATGTTCGAAACCACGAAATTGAGATAACAAAATATGCACTTGAAAAAATGTCCGTAATAAAGGGAATCAAAGTTTACGGAACAAAGGACATCTCAAAACGCGGGGGGGTAATATCGTTTAACTTTGCAGACATTCACCCGCACGACCTTGCAACCATCATGGATGAAGATGGAGTTGCGATAAGGTCTGGCCATCACTGTGCACAGGTATTGATGGAGAGATTAGATGTTGCTGCAACATCCCGTGCAAGCTTTTACATCTACAATACTAAAGAAGAAGTGGACATTTTGATAAAATCACTTGACAGGGCAGCGAGGTTGTTCAAACTATGAGCAGCAATGCAAATATCTACCATGAGATGATTGTGGAATATTCCAGACACCCAAGTAACTTTGGCAAAATAGAAAACCCTGATGTGACATATCACGACAGCAATCCATTGTGTGGCGACAGCATTGATATTTTCATGAACATTCAAGACAACAAAGTATCTGACATCAAGTTCAATGGAAGGGGCTGTGCAATTTGCATGGCATGTTCTTCTGTTATGACTGAAATTGTAAAAGGAAAAACCATAGATGAGGTAAAAAAAATACAAAAAGACGACATCCTAGGCGAGCTTGGATTGCAAAACCTGCAGGCAGTCAGAATCAAATGTGCTCTGTTATCACTCAAAGTACTGAAATACGGCATTTACACGTATCTTGCCAACAAGCTAAATGACACAAATGCAGATACGCTAAAACAAGAGGCTTCAGCGCTCTACTAGGGATTTAGCTTGGCCGACATTTCACTAGAAATTCGCAAGGTAATTTTTGAAAAATACAACAGTCCTGATATAAAATTCACAAATGATGAAATCTTTGAAATACTTCAAAAAAACAATACCATCGAAAAATCGCTCGTAATAGACGACATGGAGAAATATTTCACAGAATTATGTAACTCGGGATTGATGCGAAACATTGCGCAAAACTTTACCACTCAATACTTTAAGCTGTTCGATGACATTGAAAAGGTAAAATGCAATTCGTGCAATAATGAATCTCCTATTGGAAAATCAGAATCACGAGTTTGCCCGATATGCAAGGCAGCTATTTAGATTTGAATCTCTGAGCGGCACTTTCTAGTGACTGGATCATTGGAAGCTTTTCTCCAGTCAGATATAGAACTAGTGCGCCGCCTGCCGTGCTGATGTGAGTTATCTTTTCTGCCAGCCCGTATTTTTTGAGTGCCGATGTGAGATGCCCACCGCTTACTATGGTTGTTGCCATAGAATTTGCAACTGCCTCTAAGAGTGATCTTGTACCGTAACTGAATTTTTCATTTTCAAAAAATCCAGCAGGCCCGCTGATGAAAACAGTACCTGCACTTGATATGATTTTAGAATAATGTTCAATTGTTTTTGGCCCAAGGTCGTAAATTTGGTCCCCCTTGGTTAATTCCCTAACATCAAGCTCGAGTCTTTCACCGTCTTTGTTTATTGCCACATCTACTGGTGTGAAGAAGACATCTGGATATTCTCCCATCAGGGCATGTGCTTTTGCAACTGCCTCCTCTTCGCCCTTGATTCCAAGTGAATACTTGATTCGTGCCTGTGCACGCATGAAAATATTGCCTATCAAACCCGTAAGGAGAATCTGGTCTGCCCTGCCTCTTTTTATGAGCATCTTGATTGCCTCAAGTCTGTCTGTTATTTTGGATCCTCCCAGTACTATAACATGAGGTGCCTTTGCAACAGTAAGTATTTCGTCCAGCTTTCGCACTTCGCGCTCTACAATTTTTCCAGCACATGCCGGTATTATGTGCGAAAACCCAACCAGTGATGGATGCGCCCTGTGTGCGCTTGGAAATGAATCAAGAACGCACAAATCAAACAGCTTGCCAAGTCTTTTCACCATTACCGTGTTTGATGCATCTTCTGGAGAAAATTCATAATTTTCTTCTGCACAAAATCTTAGATTATCAAGCAGCATGATATCGCCGTCTTTCATTTTTTTTATTTCGGATTGTGCCAATGCCCCCATCACATCTTGAACATAAGTAATTTTTTTACCAAGTAGTTTTTCCAAAGTTTTTGCATGCTGCTCCATTCCGATATAGTCTGTGTTTCCAACTCGTCCCTGATGTGACACCACAACTACTTTGGCATTACTTAGGGCCTTGATGGTTTCAATTGCATCCTCTATTCTTTTGGCTCCGGAAATCTCACCAGTTACAGAATCAATTGGACAATTCATGTCAACACGCAAAAGAACAGTCTTTCCCTTCAGGTCAAAATCGTCAAGGGTTAGAATCTTCACATTCCTTGTCTTTTTTTGCCAGCTTAAAATCTTTCAGCCGATCAGATCATTCCTGCAAAACATTTTACAGTTCGTCTCATTTACACCATTTGAGATAAATTAAAAATGTCATATCTAGGTGTATTATAATTGCAAAATTGGTTGTTTGACGTTAGATCAAGGCCGTTTCTTCTGTTTGTACTGGCCTTTATCATAATGTCTGTTCTAGTACATGAAAAAATCACCTCTGGCTTTGATAGGTCAATTTTGCTGTATTTTCAGTCAGCTGCAGGAAATCATGCAATAGATCTTGCCATGTGGGCTATTACTGAAGTCGGCAACGTCATATCGATTCTACTTTTGAGCATAATACTTGCCATTATACGCAGGACACGAAGAATAGGAATTACCCTGCTTTTGTGTATTGTAATTGGAACCCTTGCCTCTGGATACTTCAAAGGATACGTAATAGACAGTCCACGGCCAGACCTCGAGTTTTTGGGCTCCAAATTCCCATATGAAATAGGCAAGGACACCTTTGTTATTGGGACTGATGGCTCATTTCCATCAGGGCACGCAACACGAGCAGCAATTGTGGCCTTTGTTATTGGCTATGCCTTGTCAGAAAGATTCCCAAGGGGGCGATATCTAATCTGGATATTTCCTGTTTTAGAATCAATTAGCCGAATTTATGTCCTAGAGCACTATCCTATGGATGTTTTTGGGGGAACCGTTTTTGGAATACTAATTGCAAACTTGATAAGCAAAAGAGTAAAGCTCAACGAGTTTTTCAAAAAATCACAAGTTTAGATCATAAAAGACTTTGTGGCTGATCAAAACAATCGCATAGTTTTCTGAATCGTGGTGATATGTCCAGTATCTTAGATTTCTTTCCTGTCTTGCCTGCCTTAGCATGTAGTTGAGATCAGTCGTTATGATGAATCCTATTCTTTTTGCCAGGTCTTTTTGTTTTGGCATCAATACCCGGTATCCTCCTTTTTGATTTTCAAAACCAAGTCTTACCATTTCAGATGCAAAATTGGATGCATCCTTTTCATTTTTTGCGACAAATGTTTTTACGATTGGTATTTGCGATGGATGAAAATCCACAAGTAAAATCAAAACCAAGTTCAATTTAACTAATTCCTCGGAAAAAACAAAAAACCACATGATCGAGTGTTAAAATTCTTAACTTACAAGTCAAATACTGATTATAGTAATACCTTATCGATAATCAAATACGACGGATCTTATTGGCCTCATTAGCTAAACTAGCTCAAAAGCTAAAGCAGGAAAAATTAGACGCTTCAAAACAGCGAAGACTACAAGAAAAAAAGCTAAAGCAAGTAGTTTCACTAGGTCGCCGATCATCCTCTGGATTATCATCTGTTGAGCGCAGACTGGAGGAATCAAGGGGCAAACTAGGCCAAATCAATGCCGAATTTAATCATGTACTGGCAAGAAAGGAAAGTCTTGAGAGGCTTGCCTTGGCAGCACAGGAACGCCTAACCCAAGAAATTGCTGCAAAAGATCAGGCCGAAACAGATGTGCAGAATGCTGAAACAGATGGTGCAAAGCAAATAGCTGCAGAAAGACTAGGGCAAATTATCCAGAAAATCCAGGAATTGGAAGAAGAAGCGAAACAGAGACAAGTGGCAGCAGAAAAACTAGTCAAGGTGATTGAAGGCTTTAAAAAGTCCAAATCACAAACTTTGCAACAAATCCAAAAGCAGACAAAATCAAGACCAGTATTACTAAACCAAATAAAATCAAGTAAAGTTGGCTCTGAGCGACTCAAAAAACATGTAGATGCGGCGCTCAAAAAAGAGCAAAATGTCAGCAAAATTTTGGATACTGTCTCCAAAAAATTAGAAGAGCAAATAGCAAGAAAAAGAAGAATAGCTGCAAAAAGGGCTGCTGCAAAAAGAAGAATAGCTGCAAAAAGAAGAATAGCTGCAAAAAGAAGAATAGCTGCAAAAAGAAGATTGGCTGCAAAAAAGAGGACGATAAAGAAAAAGACTGCACCAAAAAAGAAAACTGCGACCAAAAAGGCCGCAAAGAAAAAATCAAAATCCAAGAAGCAAACCAAGAAAAAGTCAAGGCGTTAATCATTTTCTGACTTTTTTATGCATATGTTATAAAACAGTGATTTGACTTAGAATTACACATGAAAAAAAGAGGAATAATAATCTCACTTGCAGGCATCGCGATGCTCGTCATTTCGTTTTCCATTGCAATTTCAATACTGCAAAGCTCTGGCATGTCTGGTGACGAGTTTTCACTTTCAGACGTGCTAAAGGATGCGTTTGATCAGGTGTCTGATAAAACGCAAATTCAGCCTGGAGAAACTTCATTTTTTTCGTTTGATGCATCAGAAGGTACAAAAACACTCCTGTGGGGACTTCAGATATTGGATTCAGAAATTGGTGATGGTGTCTTAATTTCTATTTCAAACATTTATGGCGATGATTTCGGTAAATTCACATCAAATCAACCAGTGTTTTTTGAAACACTAGAAATAACAAAAGCAGATGTTTACAATTTTAATGTCAAAAACATTGACACTAGGCCAGTCACGGTAGTGATGATGTTTACAAAAAATCCAGATGACTCTAATTTGGCAATTGACCCGAACTCGCCACTTGGTAAATCCATTTTCCCACTTGCAGCTTCTGGAACTTTTTTTATCGTTGGAATTGTAACGACTCTAGTTGGAATAATACTAATTATAGTTGATTATAGAAAAAACCGTTCTTCTAATTTTGTCTAATATTCTTTGATTATTAGCTCGCCGTATTTTCCTTTTCCAATGGAAACTTCGTTTTTGAATGTGTTTGTGTATCCGTTTTTGATTAGGATCTTAGAGCCGTTCTTTACCTTGGTGATTTCATCTCCCCAAAGGGTGAGTTTGATTTCTCCGGCCTCGTCAACTAGAAACGCATTGCAGACCTGTGTAGTTCCACCCATTTTGAGATTAACAGTTCGCGGCTCTTCCATTCTTTCGACTGTTCCTTCTATGTCGATTTTGTTTCTCATGTTTTTTGCTTCTGCTGTTGTTACCACAAATCAAATCTAAAATAAACCCGTAATAAGCTTTTTAGTTTCTTGAAAATGAGCCAAAAATTCTATAAATTTTACATCGCTGGCGAAAAATTTGCGTATTTTACCACTATATCAGTTATATACTCAGATTTGAAAAATGCATTTGCAGAGGTATCGAAGCCCGGCCAACCGAGAGGGACTCAAGATCAAAACATAAGAAATCCCTTCCTTTAGGGGTTCGTGGGTTCAAATCCCACCCTCTGCACTAACTTTTTTATAGAAACAGGGCGAAAAGACCACGTTAAAATCGGTGGATGAATTGCCGTAAGCTAAAACATAGCTAACAGTAAAATGAAATTGCTAAATACAACACAGCGGCAAAACATCATCAATGATATGTGATACCGTAGGAACTACGGGAATCATACAAAACAAACGCCTGAGTCCAAAAGACAGTTCCCGACCAAGGGATATGAGAGTCACAGCAACAAAATGTCTCCGTAATGGAACTTTGAGGCTTGATGAAGCAGGAAGAGGCCCTACAACTTGTTGGGTGGTAGTTCACAAAATCACTATTGGGAAAATCAAAAACTAGTTTTTAAACTTCGATTATATCCACAGAAGATACGCTATGAGTTGATAGACTCTTGTGTAACTCTGCTGAGGATTCTTCTTTGAATGTCAAGTTGCACCGATAACATTTCCACATTTTGGCACTCATGGGTATAGTATAGCGATCATAAAATTTAAGTATATTGGACCTTTCGTCTAGTATTTTGTTTAATGAGATCAAAAACGCTGAAAATTACACAATTATTGATGTATTGTGGTATAATTCCCACTTGCAAACTAATTTAGTTAAGGCACAAAAATTCACACCGTGATGGATGTTTTTTCGATTTTCCAACAGTTTTCGTATTTTGGAATCTTTCTTCTCCTTGTTTTGGTCAATACTTCGCCAATTTTGATGCCTCCAACATGGCTTATTCTAGCATCGTTTTATGCGCTAGATGAAACACTGAGTCCTGTCTTTCTTGCAGTGATTGGCGCAACTGGCGCAACAGCTGGAAGGGTTGCATTACTCTATGCCAGCGGGTTTTTTAGAAAATTCATGAGTGAAGAAAGAAAGTCGAGCCTTGATGGAATTGCAAATTATCTCAAGTCAAAAAAACTTGGATATTTTACTGCATCATTTCTATTTGCAGCAACACCGCTCCCAAGCAACATGCTGTTTATCGGCTATGGGCTAATGAAGGCAAAAAGTGTACAAATTTACCTTGGGTTTTGGCTTGGGCGTGCCATATCATATTATGTTATGATCTCAATTAGCAAAGTTGTTCTTATTCCGTTTGCAAAACTCTTTGAGGACAGACTCTTAGGGATTATACTCGTTGATGTCTTGAGTGTTGCGATGCTTGTCTTTTTTGCATGCATAAACTGGAATATGTTGATAACACAAAGAAAAATACAATTTGTAAAGCCAAAATTTTGGAAGTTATAAAATGAACGAGCTAAAAAAACTAGAACTCACAGTACGACGGCAAATCCAAAACGATCCAGCGCATGACTTTGAGCACATAATGCGAGTTTGCAAAAATGTAAAGAAAATTGCAAGACATGAAAATGCGTCCCAACGCTTGGTTCTTACAGCTGCCCTCCTTCATGATATTGTCTCATTTCCAAAATCAGATAAAAGATCAAAAACTGCATCACTCAAAAGCGCACAAGAAGCAAAAAGAATACTTGAAAAATATCACTATACCGAAAATGAAATAACGATAATCATTGATGCAATTACAGATCACAGCTTTTCAAGAAACAAGACTCCAAAGACAATAGAGGGAAAGATTCTCCAGGATGCAGACAGACTTGATGCACTTGGCGCAATTGGAATTGTACGTACATTTAGCGTGGGTGGTTCAGAAAATCGGCCAATTTACAATACATATGACCCATTTTGCCATATTCGAACACCTGATGATAAAAGCTGGACAGTTGACCATTTTTATCATAAACTATTGGTTCTTGAAAAAAAGATGAATACAAAATTTGCCAAAAAAGAGGCTAAACGCAGAACAAAAATCCTAAAAAAATTTCTTACCGAACTAAAACGGGAAATTTAGCCATAATCGATATAGCGTGAATATCTTTTCTCAATTTCTGGGTTTTTCCCAAGGAGGATTTTTTCAATTTCTTCTTTATATCGACTTTTTATGTATTTTTTTATGCCGGAAAATGACTCGTCATCTGGGTATGTGTCACCTAGTTTTTCTACCGTGACAAAATACTCGGCTACCTTTTGGCGAAACTCTTCATTTGTCGGCTTTTTTATCTGGTTTAACCGGAACCAAACGCATGCCCAGCTTGCACCAATAACATGTGGCAGTAAATCATATGCCCGTTCTATTTCAAAACGCTCGTCGTTTCTCATGGACTGTTCAACTGTTTTGCCATCATTTTTGCAAAATAGGTAACAATCATGTCTGCACCTGCCCTTTTGATCGAAAACAAAATCTCTGTCATGACGTCAATTTCATTTATCCATCCTTGTTTTGCTGCGCCTTTTACAAGTGCATATTCTCCTGAAACGGAATAAGCAGATACTGGAATATTGAATCTTCGTTTTGTCTCGGCAATCAAATCAAGATATGCTAATGCTGGCTTTATCATCACAATATCTACTCCTTCATTGATGTCTAGTTCTATTTCTCGCATTGCCTCCCTTGGGTTGGTAAATGGAACTTGGTACGACTTTCTGTCCCCAAACTGCGGAGCGCATGATGCCATATCCCTAAATGGAGAATAAAATGAAGAGCGATGTTTTGCAGAATGCGACATGATTCCAACATCGTGAAATCCTTCTAGGTCAAGTCTTTCTCTAATTGCCTTGACCTGGCCGTCCATCATTGCAGATGGTGATACAATGTCAACTCCTGCCTTTGCCTGGCTGAGTGCTATTTTTGCCAGTGTTTCGTTGCTGGAATCATTATCAATGTGATTTCCCTTAATCAGTCCACAATGTCCTGATAAAGTATACTGACAAAGGCAGACGTCTGCCATTATAACAATACTGTCGCCAAAGTTTTTTCTAATTTCAGCTATTGCCTTTTGGACAATTCCATCATCTACAAATGCCGATGTTCCGGCGTCGTCTTTTTTTGCCGGAACTCCAAATAACATGATTGCGGGAATCTTGAGATTTTTTATTTCATCTACTTCTTTTGTTATATCTGATAGTGGAAGTCGTTCAATTTCAGCCATGGAATCAACCTGAATTCTTGTTTTGAGATCTTCTTGCACAAACACTGGGCAAATCAAATCATTTGGGGAAAATGTAATTTCCTGAACTAGGTTGCGCATTTTTTCATTTTTACGCAATCTTCGTAGTCGTCTTGCAGGAAAAAATGTCATGAACAAAATCCTCTCTAAAGCAATATAATTCTAGTCTGGTATTTGTAAAATCTATTCGCTTTTTTTCTTGTAATCAAAAAGCTTTGTAGCTGCTCTGAGCAGCTCTTCATTTGACTGCTCTGATGCACGTCTGATGTTATTCATCGGCTCAGAAATTATCCCCTCCACTACTGCCTTTGTCAATTCCTGTTTCGCCAAGCATTGATAGCGCTTTTTCTAATTCCTTTACTCTGCGTACATCAATGTCCTTGAATATCTCCTTGACCACCGGTTCTACTTCTAGTCTTTTCATTTGGGCTTCTAGTACTGACACTTCTTCACTAATTATTTTTTCTGCATTTGTCTTCTCATTTACGCGGTTTCGCATGTTTTTATCGACAATTTCTGCGATTTGATCAAGATTCATCATCTTTATTCCGCTAATTGTGGTGACTTTTTCATCAACGGTTCTTGGATTTGACAAATCAAGGATCATCATTCCTGTTTTTTTGTCATTCATTGCCTTCTTGATTCTCTCAAATGTAACCAGAAAGTACGGCGCAATTGTAGCAACAAACAGTACATCATAATTTGAAAAACCAGACAATACGTCCTCAAAATCAATTGGGTTTCCGCCAACTGTTTCTGCAAATGCCTTTGATCTGACCCGTGTTCTGCTTGTCACAAAAAACTCGTAGCCGCGTTTCTTTAGCGATTTTGCAACCATTGTAGCTGCCTCGCCTGTTCCAATCAGGAGAATCTTTTTTGCTTTTAGATCATCAATGTTTTCTTCTGCCAATTTTACTGCCATTGAGCCAACTGAGATGCTTCCCTTGCTTATTCCAGTAGAGTTTCTAACTCGTGTACCTATTCTGATTGCCTTATCGAACAATGTGTTTAGGTATTCTCCAGACGCTCTGATTTCCCTTGCGTTTGTTATGGCCTCTTTAATTTGGCCTAGGATCTGTTCTTCTCCAACCACCATGGAATCAAGCCCAGATGTGAGCTTTAGTAAATGCAAATAGACATCCATGTTTTCTGATATTTCAAAATTTTCCTTGAATGCTATTTCCTCTAGCCCTGCAAGGGACGCCCATGTTTTTTTGATTTTTTGAATATTGAAATCATTTGACAGGCCAAAAATTTCAACTCGGTTACACGTCTGCAGTATAACGCATTCTTTTAGTCCGGAATACTCTCTGAAATATTCGTATGCCGAATCTATGTTTTTGAATGTAAATTTCTCCAGAACATGAATTGGCGAATTATGAAACGTGACTCGTGCATTTATTATGTTACTCATTTCCAACCGCCTAGAATTCTGATCATTTCCTTTTGTGCAGTTTGCAAATCCCCTTCTTTTAATAACTGTTTTATCTTGTTGCTATTTAACACGGAATAAAGGAACTTTTTTCGCTCAAGAGTCGTTGGGATCTTTTCCTTTGCCATGTCTCTTGCTATTTTTTGCAGCTTGATTTGGTAAATGTCTTCTTTATCAATTATCTCCTTGAATATTTTTTCTGCCTTTAGCTTTATCTTTCGTGCCATCGCGGGACTTCGGCCGCCCGTTGATATGGCGATTTGAACCGTGTCTTCGATATTAATCACAGAGGGGTGTGCAAAATCGCTAAAGTCAGGATCATCTGCAGCATATGCATAGCATCTTTTTTTCTTTGCCTTTTGGACAATTTTTCTGTTTAACTCCTTGTCGTCTGTTGCCGCCATAACCAAAAGAGGATCATAATCATCTAGAAAATCTGCATTATCGAGTCTTGTTTTCCTAAATTCGATTTTGCCCTTTTTTACATAATTTGTTATTTGCGTGTTTGCCGAATCGCTAATCACTAGAATTTGGCAGTCCTGGGTCAGAAGCGAATTTACTTTTTTCAGGCCTTCCTGACCTGCACCTACTACGATGACCAATTTTCCTCTCAAATTGAGGTCAACAATCACGATCTGGCACATCTGGTTTTGTATTTATAGGATTCCCAGATTCTCGTTACGTTTTTAATTGAAAACTAATCCAAGCCAGTATGGCCTCATTGGATTCCCTTGATAAAGAAATACTAAATGAGATCCAGTGGTCGTTTCCTCTAGTATCTGAGCCATACAAAGAGCTTGCAAACAGATTTCACCTTACTACAGATGAGATGAAAAAAAGAATCTCTAATCTAAAATCAATTGGAGTTTTACGACAGCTTTCAGCAATTTTTGATACCAGAAAACTGGGATACAAGAGCTCGCTCGTCGCAATGTCAATAGAACAAGACAAGCTAGACTATATTGCAAATCAAATTAACCGTCATCCAGGTGTCTCCCATAATTATGAGCGAAACCACGAGTACAATCTCTGGTTTACACTGGCAACCCCTCCTGGAACTGATCTTAAAACAGAGGTTGACAAATTTTCAAAACTTGGCGGAATCAAAAAGGTCAGACTACTTCCTACCATCAAGCTGTTCAAAATTGGCGTAAAGCTTGAGATGGTTGATGACAAAAAACAGGAAGTAAAGCCATCTGAGGAAAAAAAGCAAATTATAGAAACCAAGTTTGTTCCGACTGAAAATGACAAGGAATTCATAAGGCAACTGCAAAAAGACCTCAAAGTAGTGGACAGGCCATTTTTGCAGGCAGCCAAAAACCTCGGAATGACAGAAGACCAAGTATTTGAAAAACTAAAACACTATGAGGAAATCGGAGTCATGCGAAGATATGCTGCCATTTTAAGACACAGAGACGTTGGATTTACCGCAAATGGCATGATTGTCTGGAATGTCCCGGAACAAAGAATTGAAGAAGTTGGGGAAATTCTTGGCGCATTTCCGCAAGTGAGCCATTGCTATCAAAGGCCGTCATACCAGGACTGGCAATACAATGTATTCTCTATGGTGCACTGCAAGTCAATCCCAGAGGCAGAGGATATGGCAAAAGCAATCCAGCAGCAAATCAACGTAGATGATTACCGGATTTTATTCAGCTCACGCGAATTCAAAAAGACACGGGTTGAATACTTTACAGAGAACGAGTTTACAATAGAAGAAACAATTGCTGTCTAACTAGTAATACTGTTCTTTGTGGTGCTAAAAATTTTGATGTGGCTGTAAGAGCCAAAAATCAAAAGTATCCATCGCCAAGCAAAAAACAAATTTGCAGTACTACTTGCTGAAAATACTTCATAATATCTCTCAATCAAGAAGATGGTATCTGCCGCAGCCATGCAAATCAAACTTAGTGTTACTGTTGTCCACAGAAAATTGACCTGCCCTCTAAAAAACAGAATTACAGAAATAAATGCAGGAATAAACACCAATGCATCAAGAAACGGATAGACAAAGTTTACTGTTGTTTCAAAATTG
>JAENJF010000125.1 GCA_016844685.1 Candidatus Nitrosotenuis sp.
CGGAAAAGTCATCCTGGAAAAGGCGGTCGGGTTACACAGTGGAAGTGGACCGAATGGGATTTGAACCCATGACCTTTGCGGGATTTTCATCCATACGCAGTGTGAGTGCGTCATCCTAACCACTAGACAATCGGTCCAATCTGGGAAAAATAATTGCGCTATTTAGGCGTTAGAATTAGTGATATAGAGGAAAATAGACAAAAACCGCATGTACAAGCAGGAAAAATGGAAACTATCTGAGCTAGCAACTGATCACAAGAGCCCAAAATTTGCAAGACAGATTTCGGTTCTGGAAGGCAAGGTAAAAAAATTTGAGAAATTAAAAAATTCACTAAACCCAAACATGTCATCAAAAAACTTTCTTGGAATAATAAAAGACATTGAGGGCATATCAGAGAACGCAAGTATTATTGGCGGTTATTCCTCACTGTTGTATGCAGCGGATACCCAATCAGATGAGGCAACATCACTTGTCACAAAAATGGCAAAGCTTGGCTCAGAAATAGACAATAAAACTCTGTTTTTTGATTTGTGGTGGAAAAGAAAAGTTGATGAAAAAAACGCAGTGCGCCTAATGAAGGATAGTGGGAATCTCAAAGAATACCTGAGGCACAAAAGACTTTTGGCAAAATACTCACTGTCAGAGCCTGAGGAAAAAATAATCAACACACTTGACGTTACCGGTTCTACTGCACTTGTAAAATTGTATGACAAGATAACAAATGCTTTTGAGTATGTCATTACAGTAAACGGCAAAAAGAAAAGGCTGACACGTGAGGAGCTAACGGTTCTTGTTAGAAGTAACAATTCAAAAACAAGAGAGCTTGCATACAAGACCCTGCTTACAAAATACACAAAAAACAAGGGCGTCCTTGGTGAGATTTACCAAAATCTTACACTAAACTGGAAGGACGAGGGAATTGAAATCAGAGGGTATTCATCACCAATTTCGATTAGAAACATCGGAAATGATGTAGACGATAAAACAGTAAACAGTTTGCTTGATGTGTGCAAGAAAAATTCCAGTGTGTTTTACAAGTTTTTTGCATACAAGGCAAAGATGCTTGGGTTAAAAAAACTAAGAAGGTATGACTTGTATGCGCCAAGTACAAAGAACATCAAAGAGAAGAGATATTCCTATGAAAATGCAACAAAACTAGTCTTAGGATCATTAGAAAAGTTCAGCCCAAGACTGTCCCAGTATGCAGACAGAGTATTCAAAGAAAATCACATTGATTCGGAAATCAGGCTTGGAAAAAGAGACGGGGCATTTTGTAGTACGATTACCCCAAAAATTACACCGTATGTTCTTGTGAATTACACTGGAAGGGCGCACGATGTCTTTACGCTTGCACATGAATTGGGACATGCGGTTCACAGTCAGGCAGCATCCATACAGTCAATATTGGTATCAGAGCCACCATTGCCACTTGCAGAAACAGCGTCCACGTTTTCAGAGTTGTTACTATATGATAACATATCAGGCCAAATGAATGATAGTGAAAAAATCATCGTACTTTCTGAGAAAATAGATGACCTTTATGCCACAATAATGAGACAGGCATTCTTTACAATATTCGAAATATCCGCACACAGACAAATTGCAGACGGGACCACGGTAGATGAGTTATCAAAGACATATTCTGCCAATCTCAGAGCCCAGTTTGGAAACTCGATAGACTTGTCTGATGATTTTGGAGTAGAGTGGAACTGCATCCCGCACTTTTTCCACACGCCTTTTTACTGCTATGCATATTCATTTGGAAATCTCTTGTCGTTGTCATTGTTCCAAAGATACAAAAAGGAAGGACAGGATTTTGAAAAAACATACATTGAGATCCTAGCAGCGGGCGGATCAAAAAAGCCAGAAGTACTACTAAGTGAATACGGAATTGACATTTCCTCAGCAAGGTTCTGGCAAGACGGCTTTGATTATGTAAAGACCCATGTAAAAGAACTGATTTCCTTATAATTAATTGAAAATGGGGCCAGCAGCCTTTACGCACGGGCTGCTGGCTTGTCCCCCTTCGGTTTGAATTCGATGTCTTAATCCCTGGCTTATTCTAAAGAATTTAAACCTTTGATTTTTTACAAATTTAAAACGATAAATTCAGAGTAAACTTAATACCGAAAGTCGGGGCGGGTGTGGCTATGTACAAGTCAGTTTTGTCATTTTTGTTAATTTTTGCCATAGCATGTTCTGCAGGTAGTGTATTTGCCGAGCAAGCGCGTCTTGCAACATACCATGAGATTGCCCAAGTGTTTGTGGATCAAAAAATATCAAACAATGTTACAGCATCAATTTCTCTTCAAACATCAAGTATCCAAGAGTTTCAGATACCGCCTGAGCTTGACGCAAAAATAAGAAACAGTACGGATTTGGTTGGAATCATAATTACAAATGAAAACCAATGTGTGCTTGGAGTCAATGACCAAGTGTGTGTCATGGTGAACATTAAAAGAATGGAGGGCGAAGGAGGAATCAATATAGCACAAGAAAAAGCAAGAAAAATCGGGGATTCGTTTATCAATGACATTAATAATGCATTTAAACTGGATACAAAATTTCACTCGGTGTTTATCCACTATGAGGACTCTGCAAACAAAGCACTTGAAACATCAGGCCAGGTATCAGGGGCAGGCACAGTTTCTGCAGTATACACAGCACAAATGCAAAGCACGGATTACATGTTCAACAAAATTTCTTCCATTTTGATACCAACACAAATTCGCGGTTTTGGAGGATTTTATGATGTTGCCAAAGAATTATCAAAAGACGATAACTCAAAAATGAGTTTTACTATTTTGCCCAGAGGCCAAGATTCAATTATGCAGCTCAAGGTATCTGAAAAATATCCACATATTGCAAAAGAGATAAAGGAGATAGACCCGCTAAAATTTTTCAAAGTTGACGAAATAAAAAAATCGAATTATTTTGCTGGCGGATTTTTCCCACTTAATTCATTGATACATGTTGTAGTTCTACCAGACAGTACCGCTAAAATTTATACCAACACAAACA
>JAENJF010000126.1 GCA_016844685.1 Candidatus Nitrosotenuis sp.
TCTAAATTTGGATTATATACAAGACTCCAAGAGTCCACATGTGGTTGACGTTTTAGTTGTTGGCTCCGGCGGACGTGAGCATGCGATTGGATGGAAATTGTCCAAATCGCCAAAAATAGGCAAGATCTTTTTTGCGCCAGGAAACGGCGGAACCAAAAATAACATTCCAATACAAGTAGATGAAATAGACAAATTGGCAGATTTTGCTGCAAAAAACAACTGTTTTACCGTGGTGGGGCCAGAAGTTCCACTTGCCACGGGGATAGTAGACAAATTTAATGAAAGAAATCTCAAGATTTTTGGCCCGACAAAAAACGCCGCACAACTCGAATCAAGCAAAATTTGGGCAAAAAACTTTATGAAACGAAATCATATTCCAACTGCATCTTTTGAGGTCTTTGAGGATCCACTCTTGGCAAAAGAATATGTAAAATCAAAAGACCACAATGTCGTAATAAAAGCAGATGGCCTTGCTGCGGGAAAGGGAGTCATAGTATGTAGCAACAAGCAGGAGGCATTTGACGCGATTGATCTAATTCTAGTAAAGCGATCATTTGGAAATGCAGGAAAAAGAATAATCGTAGAAGAGAGAATAGATGGGATTGAAGCATCATACATTGCGCTTTCTGATGGAAATATCGCAATTCCGATGGCAACAAGTCAGGACCATAAAAGAATACTAGATGATGACAAAGGTCCAAACACTGGGGGAATGGGGGCGTATTCGCCAACCGGCGTAATTAATGATGAACTGGCTGAAAAAATACAAAAAAATATTATTAATAAAACAATCGAATCACTAAAGTCTGAAGGAATAATCTTCAAAGGATTTCTTTACGCAGGAATCATGATAAAAGATGAAAACCCATACGTCCTGGAATACAATGCAAGAATGGGCGATCCTGAATGTCAGCCAATACTAATTCGCATGGATTCTGATTTGTTCGAATATCTTGAAGCAAGTACTAATGAAGAACTTGCAAAACTGCCTGCCGTTTCTTGGAAAAAACAAAGTGCCGTCTGTATAGTTTTGGCATCAAAAGGATATCCTGAATCATATCCAAAAAATGATGAAATTACGGGGCTTGACTCCATTGATCAAGACAATGTTGTCGTGTTTCATGCAGGAACAAAGCTTGAAAACAACAAAATCGTCACAAACGGCGGGCGTGTTTTGGGCGTAACTGCACTTGGGGACTCGCTACAAAACGCAATATCAAATGCATACTTTGCGGCAGACAAGATATCTTGGAAAAACAAGTATTGTAGGATGGATATTGGAAAAAAAGGCTTACTAAACCTTTGAAGTTTTTACCACTTCGTCTTCTGTAACAACCCAATGTATTGGAATGTCTCCTTCTGATTTTGGTATGTTTCTGACAACCAGTCTTGAATATTCCAAAGCTATTGTAGGCGTTTTGTGTTTTGACAAAAATCTATCATAATATCCTCTGCCGTAGCCTAATCTTTGACCTGTTCTCATCATTGCTACTGCCGGAACCAAAATAACATCAAAATCCTCAACTATGGGGCAGTTCTTTCTTGGCTCCATTATTCCAAATTCTCCTTTTTGCAATTCTTCAAAGTTTTTGACAGCGCAAAAAACTAGATCCTCATCGATAACTCTTGGAAGTGCTACTGTTCTTCCCTCGCTAATCATCTGTTGTATTATGTCAAGCGTTCTAACCTCGCTCCCAACTGAGTAATAACAGGCGACTTTTTCTGCATTTCTGAATGTCTCAATTTTTTTGAGATTTCTTTGGATTTGTTTACTTGCTATTGTCATAAAATCATGCGATAACCCATCACGCTTTTCAAGCAAATGATTGCGCAGCCTTGGTTTATCGTCTGACATTTCCACTCAGCGAAGCAGCAGTAACTGTATTTTTTAAAAGCATCGCTATTGTCATTGGCCCAACTCCCCCTGGGACTGGAGATGCATATGATGCCTTTTGTATTATTTTATCAAAATCACAATCCCCAACTAGTTTCCCATCCAGATGTGTTATTGCAACATCTATCACTATAGCGTTGTCTCGTATCATTTCTGGAATCAAAGTAAACCTCGTTCTATCCCCGACACCAGTTATTATAATGTCTGAATTCTGACAAATTTTTTCAAGATTTTTTGTTTTGGAATGACACGTGGTAACTGTGGCATTTCGTTGGAGCAACAGATGATATAGTGGCTTTCCAAGCAGGTTGCTCCTGTTAATTATGACTATATTCTTTCCTTCCAAGTCTATATTGTAATAATCAAAGAGCTCAATTATTCCAGACGGTGTACAGGGCTTTAGAATTGCTCTTCCCAAAGATAACAGCCCGACATTATATGGCGTTAGCCCGTCAACATCTTTGATCGGCGAAATTCTTGAAGTTGTCTCAAATTCGCCTAGCTGATCTGGGAGTGGAATCTGGACCAGTATTCCATGAACCAAGTTATCTGAATTTAGAGAATCAAGCAATTCATTCATTTCCTCTTGTGAAATGGTAGGTGGCAGCTTGTGGTCTTTGGTCAAAATGCCGACTTCGGCACATGCCTTGTGTTTGTTTCTTACATATGTTGCAGACGCTGGATTGTCCCCAACTAGTATGGTGGCAAGGCAAGGCTCGATTCCTTGTGATTTTAGCTCGACTATTGCCTTTCTTACTCTGTCTTTGACTGAAGATGCCACCAAAACTCCGTCAATTTTTATTCCGACCAACGTGGGTTCTTTGGACTGATTGTATTTAATTTAATCAAGCTGAAAAATAGAATAATCATTCCTAGAAGTTATTTAGTCTCAAAATTACTCAAAGAATTGTGACAGTTACCAAGGGGTATAGAGACAAAATCTACATAATAAAAGACATAATTTTACTTCTTGCCCAATATGGCGAGCTGAATCAAACTACCCTGGTAAGCTACAGTGGCCTGAACCTAAAAAAACACAAACACATACTCGATGAATTAGAGTCGCGTCAAATAATTACAAAGACTGTCATACGCGACGGTAAACGCATAGTTACAATTTACAAGG
>JAENJF010000127.1 GCA_016844685.1 Candidatus Nitrosotenuis sp.
TGAACTAGAGTGTATTGATTTGGTATATCTGCACAATGCCATTGAAGGACAAATCCAGGATATTTCAAAGGAACAGTTTATCAAAAATCTGAGAGACGTAATTCAGCTATACGAACAAAAACGAAAAGAGGGGAAAATCAGATACTATGGAATGGCAACATGGGAGTGCTTTAGGGTTCCAAAGGAACACCCGCAGTATCTTTCTATTCTAGATGTGTTGCAGATTGCTAAAGAGATAGGTGGAGAAAATCATGGATTTAGATTCATCCAGCTGCCATACAACTTGTATCTTGATCAGGCACTCATGCTAAAAAATCAGCAAGCAAACGGGACTGACGTTTCAATTCTTGAAGCATCACAAATCTATGGCATCAGTGTTTTTACGAGTGTACCGCTAATGCAAGGCAAATTGCTTTCGCCCGGTGCGGTGCCTGATTTTATTGACCTAAAACCATCCCTCAAATGCCTACAGTTTGTCCGTTCAACACCCGGCGTCTTGGCTCCACTTGTTGGGCAGAAAACACCTATCCATGTTGAGGAAAATCTGGAAATTATGAAAATTCCACCACTAAAGCAAGACGAGTTTTACTCATTGCTGAAAAAACTGACGTCCTAAGTTTTTGTCTTTACTTTTCCACCCAGGTCAAGAATCGAGCTTGAAATATTTGGAATGGTTCTTTCCAATTCTAAAATGACGCCCTGTTTGTCAAATATCTGCACCTTCATGTATTCACTAGTTGCCGGCCTGTCGTTATCTGAATAAACCAATACCAAGTTTGCAATTTCGTTATTCTGAAGATATTCATCTGAATTCTGATTGATTATCCAGTAAAAAAAAGCAGAAGTCGTGTCTGGTTTTTCTGCATCTGTTAGGGGGTTAATTTTGATGAGGCCTTTTTCTTTTGCTGCCTTCATTGCCTCATTTATAGAATTGTAAGATTTTCCAACCAAAGCTCCGGAATAGATGTCGTCATACGTGATTATGTGACTTTGAGTGATTCTGAATTCAGATTAACTGCGCTGTCTGCCGTAATAGTAAGCGGAGTCGCAGTAGCTGTGATTTTGTTTTCCATAACTTGGGCAGTTCCAACCATTTTACCAATAACTTTTAGTGCTGTTGTTGATTTTGTTACTGATTTTTCCAAGGTATCTTTTACTGCCTCACTTGATGAAAATCCGGCATTCATAATTGTCCATGTTAATGATATTGTGATTAGTGCAAAACTAGCCAGTGCCGCATTATGCCAAAATGCCATGCCGCTGTGTTTTGTATAGTTCAATGTTTTTTCTGCGGCGGGTTTGACTATCTTTTATAGTATGTTTGAGCTGAACAAATGACATAGTTGTTTTATATTCTCTTGAAATTTTTTACAGCATGTGAGTGAGCTACCGAAATTCTCAAGCAGCATATTTTTGGCCCCGATGGCAGGTGTAAGCGATCCTGCACTTCGATTATTATGCAAGGAAATGGGTGCCGGCCTAGTTGTAACTGAGCTGACCAGTATTCACTCCATAATTGCAAAGGAAAAACAACTGCTAGAAGAAAACAAGAAAATAAATGAATTTATAGAATTTTCAGAAAAAGAGCGACCGTTATCGGTACAGCTTTTTGGCTCTGATTTGATGGCATTGGAGAAAGCAGCAAAAATAGTAGAGCCGTTTTTTGACATCATTGATTACAACATGGGATGCCCTGCGCCACACATAACACAGCAAATGGCAGGCGGGGCACTACTCCAAAACCTTGAATTGACACAAAAGATCTTCAAAACCCTAGTTTCTTCTGTAAAAAAACCAGTAACACTCAAGATGCGTGCAGGTGTAAATGATCAGCATCTATTCAAGAATATAGTCAGAGTGGCACAAAAGGAGGGAATCAAAATGATAACACTTCACGCCAGAACCGTAAATCAGGGTTACTCGGGAAAATCTGACTGGACCCTAATCAAAGAGCTAAAGGAAATGGTTGACATTCCAATTGTTGGCAACGGGGACGTTACAAGTCCAGAGCTTGCAAAAACAATGATTGATGAAACAGGGTGCGACTACGTGATGATTGGTAGGGGCGCAATGGGAAATCCGTTTTTGTTCAGACAGATAAACGATTATCTTAAAACAGGCAGCTATCAGGAATATTCTGCAAAACGCAGAATTGAGATGTTTTTGAAATATGCTGATTTTGCAATAAACTACAACATTAAATTTTCAAACATTCGGCAACAGGCAATGCGTTTTACAAAAGGAATAATGCATGCAACAAAATTGCGACCACAAATCATGCTTGCAAAAACAGTCGATGATCTAAAATCAATAATCATTGAAGCATCATATTGATCATATGTGATTGTCTCTTTCGCATTATCTATAAATAGAAAAATTGTGATGCCTAGTTATGCCAGTGGATCCTGTCTGCGGAATTGAAATGGATGAAAGCCTAGCGGTGGTATACGAATTTGAAGACAAGAAATACTTTTTCTGCTGTAACGGATGCAGACGCATCTTTAAAAAGAAACCAAAAAAGTGGAAGAAAAACACCTAGAGCGGGAACCTTCCGCACATCCTGCAAAATTTTGAATCCTCTTCAATGGCATGTCTGCAGTCTGGGCATTTAACGCCAAATTCGTTGGTTTCAGGTATGGTGTAATATTTGCGGTAAATTTCATAATACTGGAGCGATTCTTTGGTCCTAATTGTTATGTCATCTTTTTCTTTGATTTTTTTAATCTTGTCAATAAAAACGGAATTTGGAATGGCAGTCTCAAAGAATTCCGTGAGGCCTTGTGTTCCAGCCCCATCCTGCATTGGTGATTTTTGTCTCCAAACGATTGCTTTTGGGATTTTGTCCTCGAATGTTTTTCTTAGAATCCACTTGCCAAATTTTTTGCCATTCTCTTCGTGCACTTTGAGATCTACAGGTATGGTTTTTGCAAACTCCAAGACATCCTTGCTACAAAAGGGAGACTCTACGTCTACTCCCAAGGCTTTTCCTATTTTCTGTGA
>JAENJF010000128.1 GCA_016844685.1 Candidatus Nitrosotenuis sp.
TGAAAAAATAAAACTTTTAATTTTTTGAAAATACACCGTAGATAACGCTCTCATTGTTTCCAGCAGGAATAAAGGCAGTTGCAGTGACTTGCCCATAAACTGCATGCTCTACAACTAAATCAATGAAATGTGACGTAGCTGAAAAATCCATTATTGTAGTTTCAGAACTTGATGAAAAATATTGTCCAGTAAAGAGAATTTGTTCCTCATTTCTAATTTGAACCGTAACACTCATGGTTTTTCCTGACGTGTCATCATATTCCATTGATACTCTGTTATCTGATTGTTTTTTAGTTATTAGTGAAAGTGTATCAAACGGTATTTTACTTGTGATGGGTTGAGTAGTTGGATTTTGAATAATTACGGGAACACTTGCAGGAACGCTTGCAGGATTGTTGTTTTCATTATTGTTATTTTCTTGAGATCCTCCGCCACCTAAAGTTCCAGTAGGGGGTGTTTTTGGCTCTGCTGTTTTTTGCCCATTTATTTTTCCAAAAAATCCCCCCTCTTCTTGTTTGGAGGTTTTGTTATCGTTTTCCTGTTTTGATAAGAATACATCTGCCGAGAATGCCAACCCCTCGATTTTCTCTCCTACAAATGCAAAGGCTTTTTGAATATTATTTTGCCAAGTATCTGCTGTATCTTTCGCTGGATCAGTTAATTCAAGAGTGATTTTTTTTCCTTCATTTGGAATATTTCCAATAAAGTCAAAACTACTTGGTGACACAAGTATGGCTAAACCAATAACGACTAGAGAAATGAGTAAAATCTTTCGCAGCATTCTCTTGAAATTTGGAAAAATTCCTTTTTACATAAGAACTAAACATTTTGAACGATTGGTGTGAATTTTCTTGATAATCCTAGTAAGATTACCCAAAATTGAGAATTTTAAAAACATGATCTTAATTTCTTTGGATTATTATAATCCCATTGTTAACAAGATACTCCAGGCCTTTTGCAAAATCAGTGTCAGTAATCAAATCTTGATTCCACCACTTGACGTTATTTTTAAACCAAGTGGGAATTGGAGCCCTTGCTTCTTTATCGGATTCAGGCATGTTTGGAATAATGATTATCTTGTTTTCGATAAGATATTCAAATGATCGAATAAATTCCGAATCAGATGTAGCTCCAGTTAGCCACCACTCTGATTGGTCTTTAACCCAATCTGGAATTTTTTTGTCTGATTTTTCAATTGGAAACACTTCTTTGTCTTGTTCATCTGAAATATCAGAAATTTTAAGATAAGATTCATTCATCTGGTCAATAACAGTTTCAATGGAAATGCCTGGACTGTTTTCGGAAATCCAATCTCGGAATTCTTCATCATATTGGAAAATTTCATAAATTTCTTCAGAGGTTATTTTTTCTGGATTTTCAAAAAAATATCTTTCCAAGGAGAAAGTTTTTTCTACAATTTCATCATCTAAATTTTTTCTTTTCTGGGGATCCTCAGATCCTTCCTGTATTTGAACCAAATTATTATTGGTAGGCAAATATCCTTGTAGATTGCACCTGGATTCTTCTATCCTATTAGGATCGTCTTTAGAATTTTTACATAATTGCATGATACATTCTTCATCATAAGTTAACCACCAAGAATCCCCAATACCGTTGGCATTGTATTTATCACAACTAGGATTTTGAGGCATACACTTTCTCCCTACCTCATCCCAAAACTGCTCATTGTTCCAATCTTTTTCTCCACCACTCATGATTGGATAAGTGGGACAAGGTTCAAGAATTTTCTCTCCTGGGAAATCAGGAGCTTTGATACATTTGTTAGATGATTCGTCATAACTCCAACCGTACCAACAAGTCGGTTCTGTAATGCAAAAGCCAAGTACATTTGGAGTTAGGCCAAATGGGCATGAATTTTCCACTTCTCCAATACAAACATCAATTTTGTTCAAAGAGGTTCCGTCGGGGCATTCAGGGCTATCAACACAAACAGTTCCTTTCATGGACATTCCTTTTGGACATGATGGGGCTTTAGAACAAAGAACCACTGTTTGTTTCCATCCTTTATCGCAACTATAATCTGTACAAACTCCCAAAGTCTTTTCATCACAATCAGCTTTTTTCTCGCACATTCCAAGTACTGCAGTTGAACCAGAAGGACAAGATGGCTTTATTTCACAATCTCCGAAAACATTCAGAGTTCCTTTTTCACATGATGGTTTTGCTTCACAGTTGCCAAACACGTTTAATTTTGTATCTTCTGGACAAGACTTTTCAACAGGCGCCTGACAATTGCCAAAGATGTTCATTTTTGTTGGTTTGGGGCAATCGGGTTTCCTCTCACAATTTCCAAAAATATTTAGAGATCCATCATTGCAAGATTTTTCAGGTTCACACCAATAGTCTTTATGAAAATGAATCCCACTGTGACTATCATGGGGGGCATCCTCATCTCCAATATCTTCAATATTTTCCATAGCGATTATCAATTTATCTCTCTTGTCATATCCTTCTGGGCATTCAGCTCTTTGGTGACAGCTGTAACCATCATAAGGTTCTCCATCTGGACAAAAAGCCTGAGCTCGGCAACTTTCATCTGATGGATGATAATTAATAGAATAATCCACCCTAGAAGGAGGACACTCTGTTTCTTGAGATTGTGCCTCAGCCTCTAGGAGAGTCGATGAAAGAAATGCCAATGCAAAAGATAAAAAAACTAAAATTTTTTGGTTGCCCGAACTCAACAAAATCAATAATTTGTTATCTCTATTTAAGATGACAGTTACCATACAAATCATCAAAATAGATGTAAAGGAATTTGGTACATTGATTCCTTCGGGCGAAAGTTTAATGGAAAAATGGAAATTCAAAAGATGAATAATTCCAATTATTAATGGGTCCAAAAATAGACCAAACTACGTACCTAATCCCTCTAAATTCGATCTTTGTTTTACATTTCTGGGTAATCCTT
>JAENJF010000042.1 GCA_016844685.1 Candidatus Nitrosotenuis sp.
TGAATGGAACGTAAAGCATGGAGGAGTCTTGAAAATCCCAGACGCCATGTCATTTGATGAGGCTGCCATGATAGAGCCCCTGGCTTGTTGTGTTAGGGCATGGAACAAATTTCAATACAAAAAAGGTGACACTGCAGCAATCTTTGGAACTGGACCTACCGGTATAATGCATATGATGCTTGCAAAGGCAAATGAGTTTAGCAAGGTGTTTTGTTTTGATGTAAATGACTTTAGATTAAATTTTGCAAAAGCCTTTGATGTAACTACCTTGGTATCAAGAAACCCAAATTCAATCCCTCAACTCCTCACTGATACACAAAACCAAGGAGTTGACGTCTCTATTGTGGCAACTGGAAGCCTACTTGCTGTATCTGATGCTATTTTATGTACGAGAAAAGGCGGCACGATTGTCCTCTTTGGTGTTCCATCCAAGGGCGCAACAATGGATATTGACATGAGTGTGGTTTATTCTAAAGAAATAACGCTCGTTCCAAGCTATGCGGCGTCTGATCATGACACCAAACAATCGTTGGAGCTAATCGCATCTGGTAAGGTGGATGTAAAAAAACTGATCACACACCGATACGCACTGGCTGAATCACAAAAGGCGTTTGAGCACGCCCATACAGGCAAAAATGCGATGAAAATAATCATACACGACTAGAAAAGATTAAGAAGGGTTCAAAATTTTTGAGAGTGAATAGAAATGGATTGGGGTTTAAAAAACAGAATTGCGAGCATAATCAAGCCAACCAATAACAGAGGTGTAATGCTTGCCATAGATCATGGTTATTTTTTAGGACCGACAGAAAAACTTGAAGTTCCAAGGCGAACAATTAGTCCTTTACTAAAGTATTGTGATTCTTTGATGGTCACAAGGGGAATTGTCAGAACATCAGTTGATCCGAATTTTCCAGTGCCAATAGTACTGCGCGTTTCAGGCGGCTCTAGCATAATTGGCGAGGATCTCTCAAATGAAAAAATCACAACAAGCCTCAGAGACGCAATTAGAATTAACGCAAGCGCACTTGCAATGTCAATCTTTGTTGGTGCAAAATATGAACACAACTCTCTAGTTGGCCTTGGAAACCTTGTAAATGAAGCAGAAGAATATGGAATCCCAGTTTTGGCAGTAACTGCAGTAGGAAAAGAACTTGAAAAAAGAGACGCGAGATACCTTTCACTATCGTGCAGAATAGCCGCAGAATTTGGTGCACACATAGTCAAGACGTATTATTGTGATGACTTTGAAAAAGTTGTAAACAGCTGCCCAGTACCAGTGATAATTGCAGGCGGACCAAAGATCCCAGAGCGTGACGCATTAGCATTAACATACAATGGCATCAAGGCAGGTGCAGCAGGAGTTGACATGGGTAGAAACATTTGGCAATCCCAGTATCCAATCCCAATGATTCGTGCGGTAAGGGCAATAGTTCATTCTAACTATAATCTCGATCAGGCATACGAACTATTCCAGAAACTCTGCAAGGAATATCCGATAAGAAATAACCCTTCACAGAACTTCCAAGGAAGACTGCCACAAAACCAACAACGCCCTCCACAAAATCAACAGCAAAACCAACCATCGCCACAATCAAAGCCGCAGCAACCTCAACAACCAATGCCACCGCAAAACCAACCATCGCCACAATCAAAAACACAACAACAAAAACAACAGTCTAAACCAAAGCCACAGCAAAAACCACAACCAAAACAACAGAAATCGGAACAAAAACAACCAGAACCAGCTGCAGCAAAAACACAATAAATTTTTCCAAATTTTACTTTCTGTTTTTAATTACGGAATTTTGGAAAGGTGTATGTGAACTATCTTCCACGTTGGCTTTTTTACAAGAACAAATGTTGCCCTACCATCAATTGAGATGTATTCTCCAGTGTATGCCTTGTTATCGACAAGCATTCCTTTCTGTGTTAATTCAAATGCAACTATTGCAACATCTCCGAAGACGTTTATCTTTGGATTTCTTATTTGGTGGTCATAATCGGATATGCTAATAAATCGCAGTTCTTCGAGTGCTATCGTAGTTTTAAAGTCTTTAAGATCATATGGTGGAACATCGCTAAAGCTAGAAAAACTATTGTCGTCAAGCTGAATTTCTCTTAATCGCATCAAATCTTTTGTTTTTCCAACCTCAAAAAAAGTTTCAATTATTTTGATGATTTCCTCCCTGTCTGACAAAATCGCTCTTGCTTGTGGCGTACAGAGTTTAAGCATTATGCCTGTGTGGATATTCTAAACCGAAAAGTCAAATGCAGTTTTTACAAATTTATTAAGTAATGTTTATATCGATAAAATCAGTGTTAATTACTGAATATGACAATTTACAGTTCGACTGCACCTACCGTTCTACTGCTAGTCGAGCTGGCGCTGTAAATTTATACTACAGCGAATTTTTCAGGTGAATAATTTATGGAAACAATCTCTGGCGCTCGCGCATTAATGAAAGCATTGGAAAAAGAAGGTGTAAAAGAAGTCTTCGGCCTACCGGGAGGTGCAAACCTACCAATGTATGACGAGTTGTACAAAAGTAATATCCGTCACATACTTGTAAGACACGAACAATCAGCTGCCCACATGGCAGATGGATTTGGCAGAGTTAGCAGAAAAGCAGGGGTGTGCTTTGCAACTTCTGGACCTGGGGCAACTAACATCATAACAGGGCTTGCAACCGCACAGGCAGACTCATCCCCAATGGTTGCAATCACTGGTCAGGTGCCAGTCAACATGATTGGTCGTGACGCATTTCAAGAAAGTGATATTATTGGAATCGCAAACCCTGTAGTCAAGTATTCATTTCAACCAAGACATGCATCTGAGATCCCAACTGTTGTCAAAAAAGGATTTTACATTGCAGAGACTGGACGTCCGGGTGCGGTTCTAATTGACATTCCAAAAGACGTACAACAAAACGAAGCTCCGATGGAATTTCCAGAAGAGGTTAAAATACGCGGGTATCGACCGTGGACTGATCCCGACGTCACTGCAATAGAAAAAGCAATTGAATTATTGTTATCCTCAAGTAAACCTGTTATTTTGGCAGGTGGGGGAGTAATAATTTCAGGAGCGTTTGCAGAACTACAGTCTCTTGCAGAAATGCTAATGATTCCAGTTGTCACCACATTCAAAGGAAAAGGGGCGTTCCAAGAAACTCATCCGTTATCTGTTGGCCCAATTGGCATGCACGGTCATGCAGAGGCAAATAAAATAATGACAGAAGCAGACTGTGTCCTTGCAATAGGAACAAGATTTTCTGACAGATCCGTTGGAAAATTTGAAGAATTTGAAAGGAACCTAAAGATTATCCATCTTGATGTAGACCCTGCAGAAATAGGCAAGAACCAAACTACAAGTATTGCCGTAGTGGGCGATGTCAAGGCATCATTGAGAATATTTGTTCGATTGCTACTTCAAAAGGCAACTAAAAAATCAGACCATAATGTATGGTTTGAGCACGTAACTGAGGTAAAGGAATATTGGAAACAAAACTTGAAACTACACCCAGGTGAGCTTAGCGCCGCAAAAATCTTGAGAAAATTACGTGAGGTATTGCCGCATCAATCAATTGTTACAACCGAAGTGGGACAACACCAAATGTGGGCATCATTATTCTATGACGTGATACATCCTGGCACGTTCTTTAGCTCAACTGGCCTTGGCACGATGGGTTGGGGATTTCCTGCAGCAATTGGTGCAAAGGCTGCAAGACCTGATTTGCCAGTGGTGGATATTGCAGGAGATGGAAGCTTTAACATGACTGAAAACTCGTTGGCAACATCCGTTCTTGATAATTTGCCAGTAATCGTATTTTTGGTAAACAATAACACCTTGGGAATGGTTGCACAGTGGCAAAGAACTTTCTACGATAGAAGGATGATTGGAGTTGATCAAAAACGATGTCCGGACTATGTCAAGCTAGCAGAATCATATGGTGCACAAGGAATCCGAGTGGGAAATCTTGAGGAATTGGGAAATGCAATCAAAACAGGACTAAAAAGCGACGTTGCAACAGTAATTGACATTCCAATTGACCCAGAAGAGGACGTGCTTCCATTTGTTGCACCTGGCACCTCACTAAAGGACATGATATTACCATCATAGTGATTTGAATGTGGGCAATACTTTCAATACTTGTTGAAAACAAACCTGGAATCCTCTTCAAGGTCACGCATCTTTTCAGGTCAAGGAACTTTAACATAGATAGCATCTCAGTTGGAACTACACAAAACCCAGAATTTTCCAAAATGACGATTACAACAATTGGTGATGAAAAGCAAATCGAACAAATTGTAAAGCAACTTGACAAAATGATTGACACAATAGAGGTAAAACGTCTAGATGACAAAAAAACCGTATATAGAGAATTGGTCTTATTCAGAGTTAAAGTATCAAAGGCGTCAGACACTATGGAAATAAACAACATTGCAAACTCATTTGGGGCAAGAATTCATGATGCAAGAAAAGACTCTATCATGCTTGAACTAACTGCGACACCTGATCAAATAGACAACCTTCAGGAATTACTATCTAAATACGAAATTTTGGACATTGCAAAAACTGGAGTTGCAGCACTACAGAGGGGCGGAGATTGAGAGTTAGAATTTTTGATACCACCTTACGGGACGGAGAACAAACTCCAGGCGTTGCACTAACTCCAGAAAAAAAACTTTCAATTGCAAAAAGACTTGATGATCTTGGAGTGGATGTAATAGAAGCAGGATTTCCTATAGTATCCGAAGGAGAACAACAAGGAATAAAATTAATTACAAAGGCAAATCTTTCTGCAGAGATTTGCGGCCTTGCCAGAACAAGCAAAAAGGACATAGACGCGGCAATAGACTGTGGACTAAACTACATCCATACCTTCATTGCCACATCTGACATTCACTTACAGTACAAGCTAAAAATGACTAGGGATGAGGTACTCGCAAAAGCAATTGAAGCAGTGGAATATGGAAAGGCACACGGATTGCAAGTAGAGTTTTCAGCAGAAGATGCAACAAGATCAGACAGAGAGTTTCTAAAGCGCGTATTTTCCGAAGTGGCAAAGGCGGGAGCTGACAGAATAGACATTCCTGATACCGTTGGATATTCCACCCCACAATACATGGCACAAATAACAAAGGATGCAATTGCTGCATCAAAATTACCAATAAGCGTTCACTGTCACAATGACTTTGGATTGGCAGTTGCAAACGCAATTTCTGGAATTCAGGCAGGTGCACAATGTGCGCACGTAACCATTAATGGAATTGGCGAGCGGGCAGGAAACGCATCGCTTGAGGAATTTGTAATGGCATTGCAATGCTTGCCATTTGAGCAAAAATGGGAAACTGGAATCAAGACCAAATTATTATACGAAACATCGCGCTATGTCTCAAATCTAGTTGGAATTGCTGTCCAGCCAAACAAAGCAATTGTTGGAGAAAACGCCTTTGGCCATGAATCTGGAATTCATACGCATGGAATTTTGAGTAACCCACTCACGTACGAGCCGATCAGTCCAGAACTTGTCGGCCGTACAAGATGGATGCAGGTTGGAAAACACGCAGGAATCCACGGCGTTTCTGCAATGCTTGAAGAATATGGCGTAAAGCCAAACGAGGGCCAACTCAGATTAATCTTGGACAAAGTAAAGGCAATAGGAGATCAAGGAAAACAAATCACGGACGTAGAATTACTTTCAATTGCAAATGAAATTCTTGGAGAACATGCGATAAAACGCATTGTGCAGCTAACTGGATTTTCAGTATCTACTGGAATTGGTACAATGCCATATGCATTTGTCAAGATAAACATCGATGGTACTGACTATATTGGAACCGATTATGGTGTAGGTCCAGTTGATGCCGCATTAAACGCAATCCAAAAAATCACAGGAGAAATTTCCAAAGTTAGAGTAAAAGAGTACAAACTTGATTCAATTTCTGGTGGTTCTGCCGCATTATGTGAAGTAACAATCAAAGTAGAAGATGCCATTGGTAACATGTCTTCTGCAAAATCGATTGGTGAAGACATTGTTATAACAAGCGTTCAGGCAATGATTGATGGAATTAATCGAATAATGTTAAAAAAGACATTAAAACAAAAAAAGATTGGCAGCTAACTGCTTTTTAAAATGTACAACATCTCATTAATCACTGGTGACGGTATTGGGCCTGAGCTCTCAGAATCTGCAATCGCCCTACTGGACACAATACACGATAAGCTTGGGGTGAAATTCAACATTGAAAAATTGTATGCAGGCGACATGGCACTTGCAAAATTTGGCAAGGCGCTTCCTGATGAGACACTAGATTCTATCAAAAAATCAGACGCATGCATGAAAGCACCGGTAGGGGAATCAGCAGCAGATGTAATTGTGGTATTGCGCAGAATGCTTGATCTATATGCAAACATCAGACCTGCAAAGTCATATCCACACATGCCTGCACTAAAGGACAATATCGACTTGGTGATTGTGCGAGAAAATACAGAAGATCTCTACACTGGACAAGAATTTGAAATGGAAGGAGTGGCAGTTGCCTTTAGAATTATTTCAGAGGCTGCGTCAAAAAAGATTGCAAAATATGCCTTTGAGACGGCAAGACAAAGAAACCAAAAGAAAAAGGTGACATGCGTTCACAAATCAAACGTGATGCGCAAAACTGACGGATTATTCTCTAAGGTGTGTACAAGTGTCGCAAAAGAATACCCAGACATACAGTTTGATCAAATGTATGTTGATGCATGCGCAATGAATTTGATTAGAAAACCTGAATCATTTGATGTCATAGTTACAACAAACTTGTATGGCGATATTTTGTCTGACGAATCTGCAGAAGTAGTTGGAGGACTTGGTATGGCACCTGCAGCTAACATTGGGGACAATTTCGCACTCTTTGAGCCAGTACACGGCGCAGCATTTGATATTGCAGGAAAGGGAATTGCAAACCCATCATCATTTATTTTATCTGCAAAGATGATGCTAGAGTGGCTTGGAACAAAACACAATGACAAAAAATGCCTCGATGTTGCACAAAAGATAGAGCGTGCAGTGTTTGACGTTGTCAAAAGTGGGGCAAAGACTCGCGACATTGGGGGGGACAAGACTACAAAAGAATTCACAAAGGAAATTATTTCTTTATTATAAAAACTGGGCGAGAAGACCACCGTACTTGTACGGTGGATGAATAGCCGTTAACTACAGCTTAGCTGAATGCAGAACAAAACTATTGAGTTTGACAAGGCCCTACTACTACCAATGTCAGAGCTAGGCAAAATGGAAGAAGGTCGTGACCACGATACAGGCCTGTACCTGATGTCATGTAAAGCCGAAACAGGATTGGGCCGGACAGACTACCGTAGGAACTACGGGAATGCACGCCTGCAGAGATCAGAAGCTCGGTCGTTGAAGCAGGAAGAGGCTACTGGACTTGTCCGGTAGTAGTTCACTGACCACTTTACAGGCGTTACCGCAGTTCCTATAGTTTCATGTTGTAATTTGTAATTTCAAAAATATCTAGTTCATATG
>JAENJF010000043.1 GCA_016844685.1 Candidatus Nitrosotenuis sp.
CAGATAGTTTTTCTGTCACATATCACAAGATACTAATTAAAACATCAAACCAATTTGATATGATATCAATGGAGGAAACATGACACTTGGAGTTGTAATTGGGGAATCAAAACCCACAACAATTACCGCACAGACATCAAGGCCGCTTTCTGTCGGTGAATATATCGTAATTGATTCTCAGGATGGCAAGCTTCTCGGGTTGGTTGAAAGGTCGTTTGTTTCCAGCGCTGCATTAAATGACGTTCACAACTTTGATGAGGCGATTGAAAGTAAAGAGGTGGCAGACCTAAATTCCAGAGACAAGAGCTTTACTGCAAAAATAACAATTCTTGGATATTTGACGGATCTTCAAAAAAGCAGAATTGTACTTCCTGCCATTCCGCCAATACCAGGAACTGCAATCCTAAATGCTACAAGAGATGACCTTGGAACAATCTTTGGCCCGCAAAAAGAAGAATGGGTAAAGATTGGCTCGCTTTTGAGAAATTCTGAAACCGAGGTAAAGGTGAATCTGAACAAAATTGTTTCGCGACATCTTGGGATTCTTGCGATGACGGGAATGGGAAAAAGTAACTTGGTGTCCCTTTTGGCAAAACAGATTTCAAGACTTGATGGAACCCTAATAATTTTCGACTATCATAATGATTATCCTAACTTGCACATACCTGGGATTAATGTAGTTGATGCAAAAATCAATCCAAGACTTCTTGATGCAAACACACTTTCCGACGTGCTTGAGATTCGGGAAAATGCGGACATTCAGCAAAGAATTCTTCGACTTGCATTTACGCACGACGTAAAGGAGGCAAAAAACTTCTGGGATGCACTTGATCACAACGTGGCGATGATTGGCTCAAATCCAGAACGTAAAGATGACAGGCACTCGGCAGACAGAGTACAAGACAAAATTGATGATGCACGACATAGGTTTGCAGACGTACTGGACCCAGACATAATGGATCCACTCGGATTGATCAAGGAAGGAAAGGTAAATGTGCTAAATGTCTCAGAGTTGTCCGAAAAGCAGGCAAATGTTGCGCTGGCGTATTATTTTCAGGAACTGCTAAACGACAGAAAGGCAGCACTCTTGGCAAAAAACTCTAAAAACAAAGAGGGCCGTCACTATAGATTTGACTCGCCAATTTTTGTAATAATTGAAGAGGCTCACGTATTCATTCCAAAAGGAGAGGACACCCACACAAAATATTGGGCAGCAAAAATTGCAAGGGAGGGAAGAAAGTTTGGACTTGGACTGTGCATTGTTTCACAAAGGCCAAGAAACATTGATCCAAACGTGCTAAGCCAGATGGGTTCACTTGCAATAATGAAAATAGTTCAGGAAGACGACCAGCACCAAATTGCATCTGCTGCAGAATCAATCAGTAAGGACCTCATAACCCAGCTGACCTCTCTAAACGTTGGCGATGCCGTGCTTGTAGGACAGTGGGTGAACCTTCCAGCAATCGTGCATATCGAAGAGGTAAAGGACAAGATAGTTGGTTCTGACAAAAATGCAGTCTCTGAATGGAAATATGCAAAAAAGTTTGAAAAAGTTGCAGTCGAATCCACGCAGGGACTGATCAAAAAAGACCTGCTGCTTGATTGAGATGATGTTTTCCCACATTTCCGACATTCATTTGGGTTTGATGCAGTACGGCCTAGAGGAAAGAGAAAATGACATTTACAGTGCTTTTAACGAGTCAATTGACACCTCAATTAAGGACCATGTTGATTTTGTCATTTTTGCAGGCGACATATTTCATGTTCCAAACCCAAGCGGCACTGCCATAGTACAGATGGCAAACGCACTAAAGCGCCTAAAGGAAAGCCAGATAGAATCATTTTTTGTGCTAGGTGAGCACGACATTAGTAGAATTCGTTCAACGCCAATTCCCTATGTATATCATAATTTGAATTTTTCAAAGTATGTCGGAAATGGAAAACCAGTTGTCTACAAAAATGTCTTGATTGCCGGATTTGACAAGATACGAAAAAGTGAGATGCAAAACTATTACGATAAATTCGAGCAAATCGACAAAGCGGCAAAGGAACACATGGGTCATAAAATTCTTGTAATGCATCAGGGAATATCTGAGATAAACAAGTTTGCCGGCGAGCTTAGCTCAACTGACCTCCCAAGAAACTTTACCTATTATGCCATGGGACACCTCCACGACCAATTCCTAAAACAATTTTCCCACTTGTCAGGACCAGTAGCATATCCCGGCTCAATTGAAACGACAGCAAGTGAGGGAATCAAGGAATCACAAAAGGGGTTTTACGAAGTAGACATTTCAGGAAAAGAAGCAAAGCCAAACTGGATAAAGCTTGACACACGACCGCAGATTTCACAAAAAACAGAATTTGACACACTAGAGAAAACAGTCAGTGACATTCTAGAAAAAATTTCAAAACTTGCAAAAAAGCCAATAGTGGAGATAAGAATTTCAGGAGACAACATAGAATCAGACATAGTGCAAACCCAGATGGCCCGTCTTGCACCACAGACACTGCATTATGTCTGGAGATTAATCCAAAACAATGACGGCAATTCATCAGTACTTTTAGACAGGCCTGCAAGCATAGATGATGAACTCATCAGACTTGCATCAAACTGTCTTGGCAAAAACGAGCTTGCTACATTTGCGATAATGGAACTTTTGCCGCTTCTTTCATCAAACAGGACAGATGAGGCAGAGCAGCTGGTAATTGAAAGATTTGAGCAGTTCAAGAGGTCAAAATGATAACGTCAGTTGAGCTTGGCAACTTCATTTCACATTCTCAAACAAAGCTTGACTTTGAAGAAGGGGTGACGGTATTTGTCGGACACAACGGTGCTGGAAAATCAAGCATCATTGACGCAATAACATTTGCGTTGTTTGGAGAACACACTAGAAAATCAAACAAAAGCCTCATTCGCAGAGGCACAAGCCAAGCCTATGCCAAAGTCAATTTCACATTAAATGGAAAACAGTATCAGGCTGAAAGAAAAATAGACGCAAAGGGAACGCTTGGCGCCCAGCTGTTTGAGATAAGAAACGGCCAAGCGATGCCACTTGCGTCAGGTGAGCGAAAACAGTTCGGCGAGTCCATGACAGGTGAGATCGAGTCCAGAATTGGCCTTGATTTTACCAAGCTCAAAGTTGCGTCCATTGTCCAGCAGGGCGAACTGAATTCCATAATCAAGGCAAAGCCAAAAGAATTCAAAGAATTGCTCAACGCCATAATTGGGATAGACAAGCTTGATGTTGCATCAGAGCAGTTAAAGATAGTTCAAAAAAACTTTCGCCAAATAATCCAGCAAAAAATAGGATATGATGATACCCACATTGAGATACTAACCAAAGAAATCACAACACTAAACGACGAAATGAAATCAGCAGAGCCCCAAAAACTGCAGCTACAAGAAAAAAAAGAAACGGAGGAATTAGAGCTAGAAAAGATAAGGCAGAAAATAGAAACTGAATCTCCAAAGGAGGCAATGCTAGTCCAAATTGAACAGCGAAAGGGAGAGTTGACAAAATACGCAAGAGATGCAATACTGCTGATTCAAAGAAACATTGCAGAAAAGGAACGAAAAATTCAGGCCTGCCAAGGATGCTTCCAGTATGCCGATGCAAAGGATAACCTAGAATTCAAATTGCAGAAAACCGAAATAAAAATCGAAGACGCCACAAAAAAAATTCAGGATCTTGTAGAAAAAGTAGCAATTCTAAAAGAACAGGAGTCACTTGCAAAAAAACTGCAGCTCCAGAACGGCAAGTGTCCAGTATGCGATTCCAGTGTAGAACACCTAAGGCCAATTTTCCAAATAGAGCACCTAAGGCAGGAGCGGCAAAACGCAGAAGCACAAATTCAGACACTGGAGCAAGAAAAACAACAATCAACAAAAGAAAAAAAGGAAGCCTCCGAAAAACTGCAAAAAGCAATCATGGCAAAATCTACGCTTGATGCCCATTCCATACAGAATATGGAACAAATTGAAGCCATACGGGCAGAAGTGGAGGCACAAAAGACCCAGATTAAAATTCCATCTACAGTAAATACAGAAGGCGGATTACTAGAATTTGCATCAATAGATTCCCACGCCAGGGTTATGTACGAAACAATATCAGGCCTTGAAGAGCAGGTCTTTGGGTTCAACCAAAATGAATTTGAAAAACTCAAAATTGATTTGGGACAAAAACGCAGAGAGATAAGCCAGATTGATCAAAAATATGGCGCAATTACAGAAAAAATAAAAAGGGCAGATGAACGAATCACGAAAATTAATTCCGTCCTATCTGAGCTAAATTTGGTCAAGAAATATTTGCTCCAGATTGATGACATCCAGTCCAGCGTGTACGGCCGCGACGGTCCAGTCGCAACAAGTCTTCGCTCTTGGGCGCTAATGACAATATCTTCAAAGGCATCAGAATATTTGGATGCGCTTAACACAAAAATTCATAGAATTGCACTTTCAGAAAAGGCACGAGACATTACAATTACGTGTTATTCAAAAAACAATCCAATTGACATTGACTCGCTGAGTGGTGGAGAGCAGGTAAGTGTTGCGTTGTCATTGAGATTGGGCATGGCACACCTGCTTGGTGCATCAAACCTAAACTTCATAATACTTGATGAGCCGACAGCTCATCTTGATGAGGAACGCAGGCGCGCCCTTGTCAGGGTCTTGTCACACCTATCGGACATATCAAATAGAATAACGGGGCCATTGCAGTTTATCATAATAACTCATGATGCGGAAATTTTTGAAGACTCGAGTGTTGAGAAAATATACAAATTCGAGTCAAGTGAGGACGGAACTAGAGTTGCGTTACTTTAGCCGCCGGTAAGCTTGGCAAATTTTTCGTTCTTGCTTAGTTTTTCCATAAACTGAATGTTAGACAGCGCGACAATTGCAGATTCCACAACAGGAACGCTTGGGTCGTTGAGTGCCTCCTCTAGGGTGTGTTTTGCCTCCTTTGCGCCTACCACACCAAGTGCTATTGCAGCCTCGTGTCGCACAAACATGCTTGGGTCGTTTTTTGTGGCATCTTCAAGGTGAGGAATTGCGCTTCTATACCCCATTTGTCCTAACGAAAAGGCAGCCTCGTGTCGCACAAGCTCGTTTGGGTCGTGCTTTAGCACCTTTGCGATGTATGGGATTTTGTCCTCCCCACCAAAGTCAACTAGAATGCATGTTGCTCTGGTTCGAATCACATAATCTTCGTGAGTAATCAGGTTTACAAAATAATCGACGTCTTTTTTTTCGTACTTGTCTTCCATTTGCGCAAAAAGGGCAAGTCTTTTTTCTGGTACTGCTTCCATCTGATTTTGAAACTATTTGTGTTGTATATTATTGTAATTCAGAAAATCAATAACGATCGGTATACTTTTAAAATATTTAGATTGATTTTCATTGTTGATAGCGCAGATAGGTCAAAAGGCACCAAACCTAGGTGTTTCAAAGTGGGTCCAGGGGATGCCGACCAATTTTGATCAGGAAAAAGATCGCATCGTACTAGTAGAAGTGTTTCAAGTAAACTGTCCTGGCTGTTTTCTGTATGGACTGCCAGAGGCAATCAGCATTTACCAAAAATATCGCTCAGAGGGCGTAACGGTGCTCGGCCTTGCAACAGCATTTGAGGATTTTGACAAGAATACGGTGGAGAATCTAGAACTTTTGATAAAAACGGGAGAAGTAATAGGCGAGACAAAAGGGGCACTCTCCAAGTACGGCAGAATTGTTGACGGAAACAAGATGCCGTACAAAATTCCATTCCCGCTTGGGATGGATCTTTTAACAAAAGAGACAGGAAATGTAAGCAGCGAAAAGATGATGGATTTCATAAAGAGCCAGCTTCCAGACTTTGATTCCCAGCCAGAAGACTACAAAGCTCAAATCATGCAACGAGTCAAAGAATACTTCAAATCAAAGGAATATTCCGCGCATACGTTTGATACGTTTTCTCTGCGCGGCACGCCATCTACCATACTAGTTGACAGAAAGGGGATTTTGCGTGATGTTTCCTTTGGCCAGACAGGCCACATTGAGCAAATGATTCAGGAATTGCTCAAGGAATAATTTTTGATTTTCTTTTGTAGAGCATAACTCCGCCAGCAGCTACACCGATTGCAGCTATTGCAAGTATTGTCAGCATATCTGGAGATTCGTTTGGAATAATTTTTGGTTCTTCAGTTAGTGTAAAGTCACTTTTCACTTCAAGTGTGTGAGTGCCGTTTCCTTCAAACTCTAATGTCACAAAAGAAATTTTTTGATTGGTCAGTATTTTAGGGGCTATTTTTTGCTTGTCCAAGAATAAATGGACCTCGCCCTTTGTTATGTTTTGTGGGATTTGTAATTCTACAAGATTGTTTTGCAGGCCACTTGAGATTTGAAATACAAGTGTATCATTATCAAATTTTACATTTTGGATGTCAAAATTTGCAACCGTTTCAATTACGTATGTATTATTTCCCACATCAATGTCAAATTTGTTTTTGAGTCCAGTTCTATCAGACAATGGAATTGCAAATGCTGGAATAATGACAAATAAGGATAGAATCAAAAATGGAATAAATTTCAATTTAAGCTGGAATTAGTCTTTTTCGTAGCTCTTTGTCTTTTGATATTCTTGGATGTGAGGGATCAGCTAGTATTACTTCAAACCAATAATGAAATCCATCCTTGTACAAAAAGTACGAGCCAAGTGGTTTTAGATTCTTGTATTTTTCCGCAGTCCTGTTTTCTGCCACCTGCTTCATGCTAACGTCAGCTTTTATTCTTGTGACACCCAAATGCTTTTGTCTTCTACCTGCAACTGGTCTTTTTCTTCTCATTCCTCCGGTTCCAACACGTGTCCTAATCACCACGATTCCCTGCTTTGCCTTGTAACCTAAGCTTCTTGCCTTTTGGATTCGGCTTGGCTTTTCAAGTCGGATAAAGGCAGTCTGTTTTCTCCAGATTACGGCTTTTTCTCTTATTTCTGGCGAGTTTTGTTGCCACATCTTAAGCCAAGTTTTGTCTTGGTGACTGAGCATTATTCGCACTATTTCGCCCCCCTTAATATCCGATACGACGTGAAAAATTCTATCTATTATCTCTAAAGTTTGGCTTGTTCCTAAAGGATATAAAATGTCTGCGAGTGTCAGATTCTCCAAGTTTTTTTCACTCGCAGGAATTTCCTAAGAAATTCACACCTTCTTATACCACGCATATGATAAAGGTTATGAAACTTGTTCGTTCTTTTTAGACGACACTCAAATCATATCATAGAAAAAACAAAAGAATCATTGACTGAAAAGCACCTAAATAGGATTTCAAATGATGTGGAACACTATAAGCAAGATTCTGCTGAGGACGAATGGGCACACATTACAGGCGTAGGCTCAAAAATAGAAGCAATCGATCCATTAGCAGTAACAGATAGATCAATTATTTTTGAAAAAGATGCAGTCAAATCAACAAAGGAGAATATCATAAAAGAAAAGACCGACCAATTCAAAGACCAGATGGGTAACACAAACCATGAAATTTGTCAATGCCCACCTTGCCGCAAAAAAGATACAACTAGATAAAATCAAAGAGCGTGAAAAAAAATTCAAAGAAGAAATTGATGCACTTCAGGGAAATAACATCAAGCCGAGATCAGAGCTTGACAAAGTCAACTACAAAGACATAACAGAAAATGACATAAAATCACTTATCGTACACATTGAGTCAGAGCGCGAACAGATAAAGGAAAAACTTTCTCATCAGGAATTACAAGTGGAAAAAACAAAATTGGAATTGTGGCAAAAAGAGGAACAACTGCAACATATGCATGATGAGATAGAGCGGAAAAATAAGAAAAAAATAGCCATGCAAAGCATGGAGGAA
>JAENJF010000044.1 GCA_016844685.1 Candidatus Nitrosotenuis sp.
AATTCTTGCTTGTGGGCAAACGACTCCCCTTGGACGATGAATTTATGAGTAGTATTGCGCATTTAGTTAAAAATAGTACAATAAAATCCTAAATTCGTTTATATGCAAACGAATACTAACAAATAATTGATTCACATGTGTATTTCGATCAAACAAGATGCTAAAACTAATCTATATCTATAGTGGAATTGCGGTAATTCAATGCGAGAAGAATTCGTCTATATCGATGGCAGTAAGATCCGTTACATAAAGACAGGTTCATCAAAAAAGAATCTAGTTCTAATTCACGGTATTGGGGCATCTGCAGAAAGATGGGCGCCAGTAATGTCGTATTTTGGAAAACACTACAATGTAATTGTTCCAGACCTGATAGGGTTCGGATACAGTGACAAACCAAATACTGATTATACTGCGGATTTTTTTGCAAGATTTATAGCGTCTTTTGTAGAAACGCTGGGACTTGATACTACTGCGATCATGGGCTCATCACTCGGGGGTCAGATCGCAATAGAATACACTGCAGCAAATCAAGAATCCGTGAATAAATTGGTCTTGGTGTCTCCCTCTGGTGCCATGAAGCAATCTACTCCTGCACTTGACGCATATATCATGGCGGCACTTTATCCTGATATCACAACTGCAAAAAACGCATTTACCATGATGACTGGGAGCAATAGGGATGTAAATCAAAACATAATTGAAGGATTTGTTCAAAGAATGAGACTGCCAAATGCTAAATTTGCATTCATGTCAACACTACTTGGATTAAAGAACGCCCCGGAAATCACAACAAGGCTAGAGAAAATTTTGGCTCCGACGCTTGTTGTTTGGGGAGATCTTGATCCCGTCATTCCAGTAAAATATGCAGAAAAATTTGTCAAAGAAATCCGAGACTGCAGATTTTACCAAATGGAAAACTGCGGTCATACTCCATATGTGGATGATCCTAAGAACTTTGCAAAACTCGTCCTTGATTTTCTAAATACCAATAAATAACTTTAAATACCTCTTTTTACCATCTAAAACCTATGAGTGGTAATGATAACCAATATAATTATGCAGCGATGTTTCAAGATTGGATGCAAAAGGGCGGCAAAGCCCAAGTCGAATTCATGAAGGCGTTTTCCTCACAGATGGAAAATAACCAAAAATTCGATCCATTGCAAACCCTAAAAGAAATGACATCAAAGGCATCGGAGACTCAAACAAGCTTTGCCAACAGTGTGGCCTCAATGCAAAAAACTGCAATGGAGCAGATGTTCAACATTGGAAACATGGTGCAAGGTTTCATGGGCTGGGGTGCATTCAAAACAACCATTGGGAGTAATGGAAGAATTTCAATCCCAGAAGCTGAACGCGGTGCATTGAAGCTCAGTGAGGGAGATCTAGTCCAAGTGATTGTTCTCCCAATTGATAAAAAGAAAAAATAGGAGGTGGAAATATGAGTAGCACAGAACAACCAAAAGATATCTTTGCATTGTACATACAGAATGTCGACAAATTCTTTACAGGAGTTGAAAAGACAATCCCAAGCTATCACCAATCAATTACTGACCTTCAACAAGAATGGCTCCAGGCATTTGAAAACAACATCAAATCCGTCATCTCAATTCAGCAAGAGTTTGCAAACAAAGCTGGAATCAACACAACTGTTCCAGAAGCAGCACTGAAAGCAATTAGAGACACAAACGAAGAAGCCGTCAAGTCATACTCTGTTCAGAATCAAGTATTCTTGGCAGCAATTGATGCGGCAAAACAAAACGTCAAGACATTCAACGACAACGCAAAATCCTTTGTTGATATGAACAAGAATATCATAAGATACTGGATATCAGCGTTCACACCAACAAGAAATTAAATCCTAATCTTTCTTTTTTTAAAGTCGTGGTGAGAAGATCCTAGGATAATTCCAGCTGATGAATCAGCAGTTGTGGCGACATGACTAGACTCTCAATTGGGAGGACATCGAACTCGTTCGATGGCAGTTCACTTTGATCTTTCTTTTAGCCATTCACACATCTCAGGTACGACCTTTTTCTGTGAAAATGCGCTTGCAATCATGCCTACATGGCCTGTCGGATAAATTCTAACTGTCTTGTCTTGGCTACCAACTGCGTAATATAATGGCATACTGCATTCTGGCGAAACCAGATGATCTCCTACTGCAATCTGGATTAATAGGGGCATTGTTATTTTTTTGAGGTCTATTTGCTTTCCGCCTACAAACATCTTGTTTTGAATCAAAAGGTTTTCTTGATAGACGTCTTTTATCCACTGTCTGAACAATTCCCCTGGAATTGGAGGCGTATCATTTAGCCATTTTTCCACCCTGAGGAAATTATCCACAAAGTCTTTGTCATTGATATTTTTGAAAAATTTATAGTATTTCTCTAGTCCTTGCTCAAACGGCTTTAAGATTGAAAAGCAATAATACATGAATTCTGGCGGCATGTTTCCTATGGTGTCAACAATTTTGTCAACATCGATATGCTTTGTTACATTGCTGACAACGGTGGTGTCCTTCCAGCCGTCAATCACTGGTGCGGTCGCAACTAGATTTCTAACCTTGTGTGGGTGTAGTGATGCATAAATGGTAGCTAATGTGCCGCCAGTACAATACCCCTGCAAAGAAATGCTGTCTACGTCAGATTCTTTTCTTACAAAGTCTACGCAGCTATCCAAGTATGAATTTACATAGTCATCAAAGTCCAGATACTTGTCCATATTAGTTGGAGTGCCCCAATCAATCATGTATACATTGATGCCTTCCTCAAGGAGTTTTCTTACCCAGCTTTTCTTAGACTGGATGTCCAGTATGTGATAACGGTTTATGACGGCATAACTGATGACTAGTGGAACTTTAACTTGTTTTTCAACAAGCGGCCTAAAATGTAAAAGACGAACCTTGTCTTCCTCATATGCCACATCAAATGGGGTTGACTCTAATGTTATCTCGTCTGGAGCTGGCACAAACTTTGGCGCCTCTGTGACATTTTTTGTAAAGCTCAAGAACTCTTCTACTAGTTTTGGGTCTATGAACTCATGCTGCATTTTTCACATTCTCCTTTTTTTCTAGCTTGGACACTCGCTTTCTAAGCTCATGCATCTCCTTATAGACCTCGTCAATTTCTTTTCTTGTCGGAAGCTTCATTGATTGGAGTATGACATTTAGAATGTTTTCCCAGTGTTTTGTTAATTCTAATTCGGCTGATACCATTTTACCATAGTTTTGTCCAAATTTTTCAGAGTCAAACAGTCCAGTAAAGTCATTTTCAAAAATGTCAATCCAGACCCTTTTGTATGCCTCGAGGTGTTCTGCGTCTTGTGGTATGCTTGGGACCTTGGAATCAACTTTTTTTTGCGCATCAGTCCAGGCTTCGCTTAATTGCTTATAGTATTCCGCCAGTCTTTGGTTGAATTCTACCATGTGCTCATACGAGTCAATTGTCTCTGTTACGACTTTTTTTAGGTCATTTGCATAGTTCCTCATTGGGCCGACCGCGGAAAGGGCAATTGGCTTGCCTGACATTAGGTGTAGCAGGTCAGTCCAGAACAATGAAACGTGCTTGTAGTATTCAAGCGGAGATTTGGCGTCTTGAGACATGCTGGTTACATACAAAAGATCTCAATAAATCGATCGATTTGCTAATATAACGCAGCGAGTACAATTTGTAACTGAGATTAACCATGGACAAAGAAATAATGTGCAAAAAAATCCAAAAACTTGATTCCAAGATACGTTTTGTGGGAATGATAAGCGACAAAGGGCATCTTAATGCAGGCGGAATGGTTGAGGGGAAAACCCCCCTTGAGGACAAAAAAAAGGACGAAATGCTGTATCTGGAGCTTGCACTGCGGGTAAAAATGCGACAAGAATTTGATGAGGAACTCGGACCAGTTAAATTTGCAATGTCGTTGCGGGACAAAGTAATAATCATGAGTTTTCCAATGGGCAGAGAAGTTCTACTTGTATCTGCAGAAAAGGAACTTGATTTTTCGAAATTTCCGTTTTCAGTGCTGAAAATAATCAAAGAATATTCATAAGGTGGAATTCTCTTCAAGCATAATGGAAAGTAACATGCACGTCATTTCATTGCTGTCAATTATAATAGTTGGAATTTTTTCATTTACCGTGACATCTGCGGAAGTTTTGATACCTGACAGTGAGTTTGGTGGTTATTTTGATTCTAATGGCATTTACACCATTGTTGGTGTAGTCAAAAATACAGAAAACTATGCCATTACATCACATGTGGATATAACCATAAACAATGACGGCAAAACAATTTCAGTCAGTCAAGATCTGCCGTCAGTTGCCGAAAACAAGGACATGCCGTTCAAAATTCGAATGCCACAAATTAGTCAAAACGTAATTTTAGAAAAGCCGATAATCACGTTCAAAAAAAGCGTCGTACCGCCACCAATAAACATACACGTACTATATGATAAAACCCTGATTCGCCATGATGATGGTCATCTGACTGGCAGAATAACAAATGAGGGAAATCATACCGAATACAATGTTAAGGTATATGCGGCGATTCACGGGCCAAATAACAAATTCATAGACACTGGCATCAATGTGGAAAAAATAGAAAAAATTAAACCCGGTCAAATAATTGATTTTTCCATTTACCCTGATCCTTCCATTGCGTTAGATGTGAACTATTACAGCTGTTTTAACATTGGAGACGAGACAATCATTCCATTACATGCTGCCAGAAATGGGGAAAAATTCGATTTTCGATACGATTCTACTGCTGCATTTACCGTGAAAGGATTTGATGAGACAGGAACGAAATTGTCCTTATATGGGATAAACTCGTTTAAGATTCCAACATATGCGAATTTTGAATTCCCAAAGACATCTGGGAACGAAAAGTTTGATGTACTGGTAAATGACAAACCACACAAATTCATCCAAAGTCTAGATGAACAAGGAAACTGGCATGTGGCATTTGATGTAGAGCCGTCTACACAAAATGCCGTTTTAATAACGGGATTTGAGAATCCAAAATTAGAGAAAGAGACATACTCTAGTGAGAATATTGGCGATACTACAACTTATCTGTATGTCATTCCAATACTGGCAGCAATAGGAATTGCAGTTTATCTTTACAAACACAAGCAAAAACTAGATACTTGATTCTTTTTTTGGCAACGTAATCGTAAAAGTTGTCGGGTTGTTTTTCACGGAAATCGTTCCGCGGTGTCTTTCTATGATGTTTTTACAGCTTGATAATCCAAGACCGGTTCCAGATTGTTTTGTTGTAAATAATGGCTCAAATATCTTGCCCAAATCTTCTTCTACAACGCCTGGACCAGTGTCTTCAATTTCAATAATTACGTCGTCTGGGGTTGTCTTTGCGTTGATGCTAATTGATCCTGCTCCGTTGATCGCCTCAATTGCATTTGTGATCAAATTGACAAAAACAATTTCAAGCTTGTCAATATCGCATATTATTTGAGGATTATTTTTTGGCAAATGTATCTCAACGTCGTCCGTTGTTTGGACATTCTCTATTACTTTTTTTAGAATATCGTGCAGTAAATAATTTTGCAATTTTAACGGCGGCAGTTTGACGTAATTTAGAATATCTTCAATTTGGTGGTACATTTTCCTTGCCTCGCTTTCAATTAATGCTATTTGATCAAGTGATTTTTTGTCAAGCTTGTTTCTTGAATTTTTTTGGATCATTGTCGAATAGTTTATGATTACTGTGAGCGGATTTCTCATGTCATGCGTGATCCTAGAGGTCAGTTCCCCTATGTGCACTAGTTTGTCAAGCCTTTGTTCTGATTCTTCATGTCTGCGCTTCATACTGGATACCTTGGAATCATTGCCACTTTTCTACTTTATTGTTTTAATTGAGGTTAGTTAGCCAAAACTCAGTTTCTGGTACAAAATTTTATACTGTGATTTGACACATTGTAAATAATGTGGTAAATCTAGAATCATACCAAGTCTAATTTGTAAAATGGTTCTGAAGGACCTGGGGATACCATTGGTCTGGCAAGGGAGATAATTAATGGCACTGGTCCAACAGACCTGTTTTTGTATTGATAAAATAGTTAGTATTCTTGTGTATGTGTGAATAGCGCAAACATTGTACAAATCTGCATGTGATAATCGATATTGATTTATTCTGCGCTCAATATTTTCATAAGCTACATGCACTTTGGCATTTTGCCATCATGTTTTTTCCTGTACTCGTCAAGTATCTTTTCTTTGATTTCATTATGTGATATAGTTGAAAAATAACGAAATCTTTTTGCATCGCAGATACAGTTGGCAGACAAGGACTCTGTGATGCTTTTCTTGAGATTATCTGTATTTCCAATGTAGAGGATTTTCATCGCTGCATGCATCATGTAAACGCCTGGCGACACGGGAACCTTTTCAGTATGTTCTTGGTTAAAATCAAGCCAGTCTGACCATTTGATCTCTTCTGACACGTCCTTATTCTATAGCTGCCCCTTAAATTTTTACACTAAAATTTGAAAAAGTTACTTGTCAAGCAGTGTTTTGAGCCCGACACATCTGTTTCTGATTGTGACCTCAGTAACCCCGGCTGCAATCGAAATGTCTTTTTGTGATCTGATCTCGCCGTTTGAGATACATGCCAAGTATAGCGCCGCAGCAGCAATTCCCATCGGATCCTTGCCTGCAACCATTCCAATTTTCTTTGCCTTGTTTAGTATTTCCATTGCCATTCGCTTTGTTTTTTCACTTAGGTTTGCAGTGCTTGCAATTCTTGAGATTCCCTTTGTTGGATCTGCTACAGGCATTTTGAGATCAAGCTCTTTGTAGATTAATCTATAGCATCTGGCAACGTCCTTTCTTCTTATGTTGATACTTTCAGCCACATCATCAAGCGTTCGCGGGGTTTCGGTGTTTCTGCATGCCGCATAAAGGCACGCCGCAATGAGTCCGTGAATGGATCTGCCTCTTACGAGTTTTTTCTCCATTGCTTTTCTGTAAATGTAGGCTGCTTTTTCAACAACTGACTCTGCAAGGGCCATCTTGTCCTTCATTTTGTCAAGCTCACTTAGTGCCTGCCTTAGGTTTCTATCCGCGGAGGAATGAGTCTGGGTTCTACTGTCCCAAGTTCGAAGTCTGTCGATTGAGCTCTTCATTGATGCAGAAAGTGGTTTTCCAGTTGCATCCTTGTCAGCTGCTCCTATTACTGTTGATAATCCCATGTCGTGCATCGTAAGTGATGTTCCTGCACCGACTCGGCTTCTATCTGATTCGTCATTTGAAAACGCTCTCCACTCTGGTCCTGACTCTTCGATCTTTTCTGCTGCTACGTAACCACAATTTCGGCAAAACATCTCACCAGTAGTTACATCTGTCTGCATTGTATTTTTTGCGCATGAAGGACATCTGAGTTGTGATGTAGGCATTACGGGTATGGCTACGCGCTTTTGCTTATTATGGGTTCTGCACAATTTCTATGATTGTTTGTATGTAGGTCAAGCTAACTCTCATTCTCATTGTA
>JAENJF010000129.1 GCA_016844685.1 Candidatus Nitrosotenuis sp.
AACGCACCACTTCTTGACAGAAAATCAAAGGAACCCGCATATCTAAAAGAACTAGAAAAAAAGAAAGAACCAAACCCTGTTTCTAATTTTTCAAAAACAATCATGAAACTATTGTCCAGTCCAAACATAGCAAGCAAAGTCTGGGTGTATAGTCAATATGATCACGAGGTTGGTATACGAACCGTAGTAAAACCTGGAACAGATGCTGCTGTATTGAGACTGGATAACGGAAAATACTTGGCTGCAAAAATTGATGGAAATCCAAAACAGTGCTATATTGATCCAAAAAATGGGGCAATGGGGTGCTTTGAGGAAGCTTGCAGAAACGTAGTGTGTACTGGCGCTACCCCAATTGGAATGGTTGATCATCTGCAGTTTCAAAACAATTTGACATTCCATGTGTTGGAGGAAAAGTCAGTTTTTACAATGAAACTCCGCAGGGGCCAATCAAACCAACGCCACTAATTGGTGTCTTGGGGCTAGCTGAGAAAAAACCGCTAAACCCACAAAAATTAGAGCATGGAGATATCCTGATTCTAATTGGAACTACAAAAGACGAGCTTGGCGGCTCTGAATACTATGAGTACATTCATGGGTTTATTGGGGGGAAATGCCCTAAAGTTGACTTTGGGGAATCAAAACAAAACATGGAATCCGTACTGCACATAATTGAAAACAATTGGGCAAAAAACGTCCATGATTGCTCAAAGGGAGGGCTGGCAATTGCAGTATCAGAGCTTGCAATGACTAGTGGTATGGGATGTATGGTATCAATTGACAAAGTACCGTCATCTATTCCAGATGACAAAATTCTGTTTTCTGAAAGCCACTCTAGATATCTAGTGGTACCATCAAACCTTGATGATTTGGTGGATTATCTAAAAAAGAAAAAGGTAAACTTTGGCATAATTGGCAAGTTTGAGGGAAAAAACATCACGTTTTTGAAAAACAAAAAGGCGATCGCGAAACTAAGCGTTGATAAGGCACATGACAAGTGGTTTAATTCACTGAAGGATTTGGTGTTGCATGGTTAAAGAAAACTGCGGCGTAGTTGGAATTTTTAGCAGGGACGGAACAAATGTAATCCCGATGGTAATTGACGCACTGCGTGCATTACAGCACCGAGGACAAGAGGCATGGGGAATTGCAATTCCAAAAAAAACACCAGTCAAACGACTTGGACTGGTATCTGGCGCATCAGGCGAATTTCAAAAAATCACTGAAGAATACGCATCGCCTGCAGCAATAGGGCATGTCAGATATTCAACTGTTGGAAAAAGCAATCTGGAAAATGCACAACCCCTAAAGGTAAAGGATCTGTGCATTGCCCACAATGGAACCATATCAAATGTTGCAGAGCTTGCCAATTTAGTTGGGGGGTGCACTTTTACGCCACAAAATGCCAGCGATACGCTAGTTGCTGCACAAAGACTGGTTTCATTAATGTCAACCAATGGCAAGCTTGGAAGCGCATTGTCCATTCTAAAAAACGAGATGGTAGGCTCGTATTGCTTTACATTTGTATCTGACGATAATGCAGTATATGCTGCGCGCGATCCCCGTGGATTTAGGCCAATGGTTCTTGGCTCAAAGGAAGAAGGACAGGTAACAATTGTCGCATCAGAATCCTCCGCGCTTACTGCAATTGGCGCAAAATTGGTTCGCGACGTACTTCCAGGTGAGCTCTTAAAGTTTAGCAACACTGGAATGGAATCTGAAATGTTTTCAGAAGAAAAAAAACACGCGCACTGCTCTTTTGAATTTACATATTTTGCACACCCAACATCTAAAATGGAGGGAACAAACATCTATGTTGCAAGAAAAAGAATCGGCCAGTTCTTGGCTAGAAAGTTTCCAATCAAAGATGCGGATTTGGTAATTCCAGTTCCAGATTCTGCAAGGCCTGCAGCACTTGGATATGCACAGGAACTGGGTATACAATTTGATGAGGGATTGCTAAAAGACAGGTACAGCAAAAAGGGCCCGCTTCGAAGCTTTATCGAGCCTCACCAAAGTGACCGAGTAGAAATCAACCGCTGGATCTTTCCAATTACTGAAATTATTACCGGGAAACACGTGGTTGTAATTGACGATAGCCTTGTTAGAGGTACAAGCTCAAAGGCAATCATAAAGGCACTAAGACGGGCAGGTGCAAGAAAAATCAGCATGCTAATCACGTATCCGCCAATCAAGTATCCGTGCTATGCTGGAATTGACTTTCCATCACAGGATGAGTTGGCAACCGGAATAATAGACGGTCTTACCAATGAGCAGATAATTGAGAAAATACGCCACGATATAGGGGCTGACTTTTTGGGATACAACGATGCAGAAAATCTGGCAAATGCAGTCGGCATACCACACGAGTCAATGTGTTTTACCTGTACGAGTGGAGATTATTCTACGCTAGGAATAAAGCCTGTATTCAAAACAAGAGAGGAAATGAAGGGCGAATAAATTGGAAATAGCATTTGTCTTGGTAAAATGTCAAGTGGCTCACGAAATGGAGGTAATGCGAGACATCCTAAAAATAGACGGGGTCAAGGAGGCTCATGGGACATACGGGATGTATGATATTTTTATCAAAGTCCAAGGGCCAACCCACAAAGACGTGTCTGATGTTATAACAAAAAAACTACGAAAAATAAATAATGTCATTTCAACTACCACCCTGTCTATAATTCCAGAACAGGGCAAGTAATCGTTTTTTATGTGGCTTGTATTTGTGCGACATGCTTTGCAACAGGTGCGGAATCAGTTATGGAAAATTTCAACTATCCATTTCAAATACGACTAATTTCGAACATGCAAGATTTTGAAAAATGACTTAAATCACACCATTTCCCTGACAAAGTCTCAAACTAAAATCCTCAAAGCCGACCAATTCTAAATCCAATCCAAGCTATTTTTAATAATCAGAAACTACATTTGATTTCATTGAAATACAAATTTCTTGTAATTGCCGGGATTGTCATAGTTGGAGCAGTAATCGCACTATCATTTTCCAAAGGAATTATTATCAGACAAGACTATGAAATTGATGTGGACCCCCTCAAGGACCCACAGAATCTGTTTGTTACGGCAAGAGT
>JAENJF010000130.1 GCA_016844685.1 Candidatus Nitrosotenuis sp.
TGGATACCAAATCTAGCAAAAAGTCACCACATGGGGGATTTCCTTGTATGATTTATGATCAAAGGCCGCTTGCATGTAGGGCCTATCCACTATCAAATACAGAGCCAATCAAACTTGATTCAAAATGCAAGTTCTGCCAAAACCACGGAAACGCAAGCAGTAATCTTGCAAATGAAACCGAATCCCTAATAAAAATAAAGATCAAAATGTCTACTGATGCGCCAGTCATCTGGCGATATGCAACTGGAATTGGAGAAACAGATGACAAATCAGTCATACAAAAAGGCTGGATCATAGAATCTTGATGTCCTAATTTAGTCAAAATAACTAAGAATTACGCCACAATAAATAATAATTGTAAAAAATTTATCAAACAAGTTCTAAAAATTGAAAATATCGTAAATTCGAACATTATTACATGTTAGTAGAACAGGCTTGGCTGACAAACCTTATATTCAAACTCAAGATGGGAAGCTCATGGCGGCAGGCATAGATGACATAGCCATCTACATTCCAAGGCTTTTTGTTGACTCGGCAGACTTTGCCGTAGCTAGGGGAGTTGACCCTGCAAAGCTAAAGCAGGGTTTGGGAATATCCCAGATGGCAATAGTCGACGCAAATCAAGACCCTGCGTGCTTGGCTGCAAATGCATGTCTCAAACTAATGCAAAAAACCAACGTCTCACCAAAGGATGTAGGTAGGCTTTATGTCGCGACCGAATCGTCCCTAGATGAGTCAAAGGCACTAAACTCCTATGTTATTGGGATGCTAGAGCAGGTTTACGGTCCTGATTCCTTTGAGCATTGCGGCGGAATAGAGTGCAAATTTGCGTGTGTCAGCGGTTCTTATGCATTATATGATAATTCTAATTGGATCAGGGCAGGAGAGGCAGAAGGAAAATCCGCAATGGTTGTAGTATCAGACATTGCCAAATACGACTTGGGTTCATCTGGCGAATATACCCAGGGGGCAGGAGCAGTCGCAATGCTTCTCAACGACAAGCCAAGACTGCTCCAGTTTGATGCAAAGGTCACGTCCACTTCGATTAAAAACGAATATGATTTTTACAGGCCTTTTGGAAAGGAAACTCCAATCGTTCATGGGCAGTATTCTAATTTGCTGTATTTGATTCAGGTCAAAAAGGCATTTGAGGCATACAAGAAAAAGGCACTAAACACAGGAATAATCAAAATAAACGAGGGCGAGACAATTTTGGATCATATTGATTATCTTTGCATGCATTTGCCATATGCCAACATGGGAAAAAAGGCCCTAGCATACTTGCTTAGAAGGGAATGGAGAGGCCTGCCAAGATGGAAAAGAACAGTTGAGCAGACGGGAATGGAAGAACCAACTCCAAAAGACCCCCGCGGTACAATAGAATCAATTCTGGCAGATGAGGAATACATGGCAAAAGACCATGAATTCACCAAGCTTTTCACAAAAACAAAGGAGTATCGACAATTCTACGAAGACAAGTTAGCAAGCTCACTTATTGCATCCACAATGATTGGAAACTTGTATACTGCATCTTTGTACCTTGGATTTAGAAGCTGTTTAGAATTTGAATTCCAAAAGGGAGTCGACCTGGCAGAAAAGCGCATCGGATTTGGCTCATATGGTAGCGGAAGTAGTGCGATGGTGTTTAGCGGAACAGTGCAGCCAGATTACAAAGAAGTTGTAAAGAACATGAATCTTGAGGTAGAAATTGGCCAGCGCAAAAAACTTTCACTAGAAGAATATGAGGAAATTCATGAAAACAAGCGCGCTCCAAATCAAAGTCTTTTGGACGCTAAAAAAGAATTCGTCCTAGTCAGTATTGAAAACACACCTGAAAGCAGGGGTGAACGCAAGTACGTATTTTGTGATTAATCTATCTTCTAGCATAAATTCCACCGGCAGCATAAGATATTGCAATTAAAATTCTAGAGAATACAACGGCAACATCCTGTAATGTTACTAGTCTTGTGTCTATGAAAATTGCAACAGGTATGGATGCAAGTGCGATGCATCCAACAATCATCTGTTCTTTGTTGTCCTGATTACTAAATTTCTTCATTATAAGATAAGTTGAGAGATTCCCAAGTCCTATGCCAAGAAGTATTAGATATTGTAGAAATGATGGAAATACTCCAATTGCAACAAACGGTCCTGCCCAGCAGATTCCGTTTATTGCACTGATATGTGGAGGCCACTTTACGCTGTTTTTCATTCTTTGGCGAATCATTGGGAGTATTTTGGCAAATCTTTTGAAATTTGAAGCAATTATTACGCCAAAACTTCCAACCCAAGCTACTCCGTGATAATAGAATGGAAGTTTGTTTAGAAAAATAATTTCGCTTAGAATTGCACCAGCTACAACAGCAATTGAAACACAGATGAAAAGAAAGCCAAATGCTCTCCTTATTTCAGTTGATGATTCCAATAATTTTGTTTGATTTCACTCTAGTTATAAGCTCTTGAAAGTATTGGTTTAGAACATTTTTTTGTAAGATATCATATAGGATCAAAATCCAACAGTTTTTGATTATCTTATGATACCACTTGCGAGTGTTTTAAAATCGGATTCATACCATGTGGTCTTGTATTCTTTATTTTTTGCAGGCAGGATGTTAATTGCGATGTGGGAAAAGAGGCGCTTTTTATTCACAGAGCCATGAGTGTGAAGCGTTCCTTTTTGGATGTAGATAACATCACCTAGATTGAGGCCAATTCTTTGAATTCTTTTAATGCCAAAATGATCTTTTTTATTTCCTTTTTTTGAAAATGTTTCCAAGACTCCTTTTCCTTTTGTGACAATCAATATTTGGTTTCCATTGTGGATATGCACCTTGGTTTTTGCGCCATTCTCAAAATAAACATGATAGATGTTCTGGTTTATGATGTTAGAAATCTCAGCCATGTGGACTTTGTTTGTAAACCAATTTGGGTTTATTTTCCGTATTTTTGAATTGGAAAATAGATTTGCCTTTTTTACATTGGATTTCATGATAAAATGAGAGATTTTTGCGCCAGATTTGAGCATTTTGGAGTTGAATATTTAAATCACAGAAAGCAACAAAATTAGAAAAATTCTTCCTAAAAATAAGATTAGTTTTTAAGATAATTTTTGAACTCTGCCTATTTTGCCGCTTTCTAGTTCCACTTTAATTCCATGAGGGTGAAAATTACTTGATGTGAGAATTCTCTTGACTATTCCTGCAGTCAGAACACCGGTACGTTGGTCTTGTTTTTGCACTATCAGTACATTTGTTCCTATTCTTATTTTGTCTCTTGAAGGTATTTTGTCCAATGATTGTACATAAAGTATTAAATTTTAAAACTATTCCTAATCGTAAACATACATGATATATGACATAGATGCTGAAGAAAAAGCGCGGCTCACCCCAGAATCAGGATTTAATCTAGTTGGCATAGACCCATTTGGAACGCGTGGAAACCAACTGTATCTTGTT
>JAENJF010000045.1 GCA_016844685.1 Candidatus Nitrosotenuis sp.
CCATTGCCTTCTTGTCAGCCATTGCCTTCTTGTCAGCCATTGCCTTCTTGTCAGCCATTGCCTTCTTGTCAGCCATTGCCTTCTTGTCAGTAGTCATGTCAGAACTTGAGTCGTTCATCTCCATTGCTTTTACCTCAACATTTGAGGCCAGCATAAAAGCAATCGATGCAACTACGATCAATGTTGCGAGTCTGAAATTTTTCATTGAATATCAAGTTGATTTTTAGCATTTAATCATTTTTCCATATTACATCCAAATTAGTCTCGAATGAAATAATTTTAGATTGCTAATTTTGTTCTAATATCAGAACCAATCAGACTCGTTTGTAGAAAACTGACGTACCCCCAACCAATGGGTTAGACTTGCTTGCCTTGTATTTGTAAATCTCAAAGTGTAAAATCTCAACCCCTAATCATGCAGCATTTTTGATACAAATCAATTAGTTTTCCTTTAAATAAGATAAAGCCCACAATGTATCATTGGGGCTAAAAGACATTACACTAAAGCAACAGTATAGAACAGACAGAGACAATTTGGTTACAGATTTTTTCATTCCATGTCTAAGTAATTCTATCGAATATGACAGGGCAGTAGAATATGTTACTCTAAAGAGCATCTCCACTTTGTCATTGGGATTGCAAAATTTTGTTCAAAATGACGGAAAAATCAGACTAATCACTGGACACAGATACAGATCTGCAGACCTAAACATACTGAGCCGGGTCTTTAACAAAAACAAAGTTGCAAATGGAAATGGAATTAAAAACAACAAGCTTGAACTCTTACAAAAGTTAATTCAAAAAAACAAAATACTAATCAAAATAGCAATCCCCAACTCTGAGCAGGTCGATGGCGCATTTTCCGAAAAAATAGGAATATTTCGCGATGAAAAAAATGACATGATTGCATATACTGGAACATCAAATGAGACATTCAACACGGAGGACAGGAATTTTGAGTCAGTGGATGTGTTTACGTCTTGGAATGACAGGTCTCGAGTCGACATAAAGATTAATGATTTTGAAAACCTCTGGAACAATGAGACCAAGTATGTTCAGGTGTACGACTTTGTGTATGCAAATGAAAACAATCTGCTAAAGTATGATTCCCAGTGGGCAATTGAGACAATCAGCTAGAAACAAAGCCTGATGCATCAATGTTTTTTGTATTTTCTACAAATCTTACCATTGAAAGTTTGTAGTATATCACTTCTCCACGCCTCTCAACTACTGCAAGTATTGGCTCCTTCCCCATTTTTGTGATTTCCCCAATATTTTTTTGCAGCTGCCCGATTTTTTCCTGCTTTCCCTCAGTTAGGCCAAATACAAGATATTTTGCGCCCTTTTCTCCGAATTGTCCTCGCTCATACACACGAAAGTCAGAACCAAAGCCAAAGCCGTCTTTTACCGTATAACCACGTACACGCAAATCGCGATATATCAAGAACTTGGTAAGGGCATTCTTGTCAAATTCATTGCAAATTTGCACCATGTCATCAAAGGCTATTTTCTTTTTTCCCCTTACAAGTGAGAGTTTGTTGTAGAACAAAAAATACAGAGATTCAAATGGTTTTAGAAAAAATTTGTCTTTTCTTATTTCTCCGTATCCTCTTTGCTCAAGATTGTTTTGCATTTCCTTGTTTGCAATTAGCGTATGATCATCAACTAGTATTCCATCTACATTTGGCTCAGACTCAGAACTCAATGGTAAAAATTGTCCTGTTTTCCATATAAGCGTGAGCGATGATATTTGGTGGTTAACCGTTAAAATATAGGTATTTTAGTCAGGGGTTCATCGGTGATATTATGCACGGTGGATGTTACAGAATAGGAAACGGACAGCCTTATGCAAGAAAAGATTTCATCAAAGGAAAACCGCAAATAAAGATTGCCAAGTTCCAAGGTGGAAAAAGAGGCGAGTACGATTTTTGTGTCCAGCTGTGCTCTAATGAAAAAATGCAGATAAGACACATGGCAATAGAATCAGCAAGGCTTTCTGCAAACAAGACACTAGAGCAAACCACCGGCGAGACGGGATACTACTCACTTTTGAGGATTTACCCGCACATTTTGCTTCGAGAAAACAAAATGATTGCAACTGCAGGTGCGGACAGACTTCAAGAGGGAATGAGGCGTGCGTTTGGAAAGGCAGTGAGCTTGGCAGCACGAGTAAAACATGGCCAGTGTATAATGGAAATGCATGTCAAAAAAGAACATGTAGAGATGGCAAAAAAAGCCCTAGTTGGCGCATGTGTGAAATTGCCAATAACTCCAATGATCAATGTAATTCCATTAAAGAAAAACTAGAGTTTTTTTAGAATTTCATCTTGTCTTTTGTGTAACATTTGTACAAATTCGACAAATTCTTCCTGGGTTGGGTCTCGTTTCAGTATTCTTCTGCATTGATAGTGAAACGAATTGTAAAGCCTTCCTACAATTATTCCATATTTGAATGGGTTTGAGCCTGCGGCCAATTTATCAAGAGATTTCGTGATTTGGTAAACCTCCTGTATGTTTGCAAGTGCTTCTTCGATTTTTTCATTAATCTTTTCTTCCAGTTTTTTGTCCATTATACTGATATGTGAATCTTAGATTAAAAACAATGGGAGTATTTCGGATTTTTTTATGTATCAAGCATTCCTAAATGACAACAATTAATTTAATTAGACTAAATTTCGTCTAAACGATCATGCGGCTGTAGTATAGCCTGGTAGTACGCGGGATTGCCAATTCTGTGACCCGGGTTCAAATCCCGGCAGCCGCATTTGTTATTTTCTAACTCAATTTCAAAGAATTATCGGAATGCAAAAACAGTTGATGTCTTTTACAGGATTTCTCGATAAGGGATTGTAATGATAAATGTAGTTCCTTTGCCAACAGCGCTTTCAACGTCAATATGACCACCGTGCTGCTCAATTATGGTTTTGCAGCTTGTAAGACCAAGTCCTGTTCCGGTTTGTTTCGTGGTAAATAACGGATCAAATATTTTTGAAATAATATCACTTGGCATGCCTGGTCCGTCATCATGAATTTTGATTATGATTTTTCCATTTGTTATGCTTGTACCAATGGTAATTTCTCCAGAATTATTAATTGCCTGTAGCGCATTTGTAATTAGATTTACAAAGACAATTTCCAGACGTATGTTGTCTCCAACAAATTCAATATTGTTAGGTGGGATTGTTATGACGACAGTTTCAGGAATTTCTATTCTTGCTAGGACTGACGTTAGTATCTCATGGAGTGATGTGTTTTTTAGAGAAAACGCTTGTGGTTTTACAAAATTTAGCACGTCGTCTATTTGATGTGCGATTCGTTCTACTGCTCGCTCCATTCTTTCATATGTTTCCATTGTTTTAGCATCAGCATCTTTTGATGCTAGAATGTTAATTGAGTTCTTGATTATTGAAAGTGGATTACGTATGTCGTGCGCCAATCTAGCTGAAAGCTCGCCTATTGTAGACAGTTTTTCCTTTTTTAAATTGTCTTCCATTACTGCCAATTTTCTTTCTAATTCTATTATTTGTTGGACTGATGGAACCATTATATCGAAAAGGTCATCAGGTTCATGAGTATTACCTTCAATTTTTATAATGAAATCCTCCAGGCCGCCGGCCAGAATTTTTCTTTGATTTGCATATTCTTTGCTTTCTAAAAGCTCAATTGCTTGCTCTTTTTTCCCTTCATTTACAAGATCAATTGATCCGCACTCCATTTTGACTAGATTCACATTTGCGTTATCCATTACAATGAAAAACGGCGTAATTGTTTCATCCGTGTTGGCTATTGCATCTTTGAGTAGAGCATCAGACATTGGTTCAATTGCCCTGTACCGTATTTCCCATCTTTTATCGCCAGTAAAAGCATAATTTCTTGCAGCCTGTGCTAATACCTCCTCATAGTACCGCATTAATTGAATGTGGTATAGTCCAAGTTTCATTGTTGATTTCACTTTGTATTTAGTCGAACTCTTTTTGTTTATTGCCATGTAAATTAGTGGTTAATTCACCAAGTCCATAACTAGACATGGTATTCTTGCAAAAAACACAGTCACGCATGTTGTATTTTTAAAAACCATAAACAAAATCCCCAACAATTTGATAAAAAATCATTGTGTGTATTAGTAGAGCAAACAAGACATTATCTGCATTTGAAACAATTACGACCTGTTATTTTTCTGCTAGTCCTTTTTTTATTATTTCCAGCGCATTAGTGATTTTTTCCGGTCTTGGAAGCTGAATCATGAAAACGTTCTCTTTGCCTACTTGAGAGTGCGGTGAGGACAGCGCAAGCATTGCGGTGCTTTCTAATGACTCAAAAAAATCAAGTGATTCGTTTGCATATAACAGTAATTTTTCCTCAATTCCTCCATGTGAAAACGTCAGTACTACTTCAACAAAGACATTCCCGAGTCCATTTTGCAGTATGTTAAGATTGGTATCAACAGAAACTGGTTTTCCTGCGATTTTTGCCATGATTTCATCGAATTTTTTTTCAGCCAGGATCACACATGGAACCTGTGTTCCATTGTAATTGAATGATGTAACTCCAAGATGCACTTTGTCCAATAGTTTTTTTGTTTCATCGTCTGACATTTCTAATCCTCTAATTTTGGAATAACCTTATCACTTGCCTTAATTAAAAGCGGTGAAATAAATGCGCTGATTATCGATATTATGCCAATAAGTGGAAAGAGAAAACTGCTAACAGCTCCAATATCCACACCTGTTTTTACTATTACTATAGAGAATTCTCCCCTTGGACCTGCCAAGGCAAATGCCGAGCGCAGTGATTTTGCCCTACCTTGTCTAAACAGCAAAGTGCCAAGCATTACACCGCCAAATTTGATTAGTATAGATATCACAACAAGCCCAATAGCAAAAACAAGATAGTGCTCAAGTTCTGCAACATTCATCAAGGCGCCAACTGAAACAAAAAATATCGCAACAAACATGTCCTTAATTGGACTCGATAATATTTTGGAGACCTCTGCAGATTTTGATTCAGCTACTAAAACTCCAGCCAAAAATGCTCCGATTGCAACTGACAGACCAACAACGTTTGCAAGTAGTGCATATCCAAAACAGACTCCAAGAACGGATAACAACAGAATTTCCTTGTGCTCTGTTGCAGCAACCCTGTCAATTAATCTTGGAATTATTTTGGTACCAACAGTGAGTGTTCCGCCAATTAGGCCTGCGGCAACAAGAGCAATTGTCAATATGCTAGTATAGGAAACGCTTCCCGCAAGTGCTACTGATTCCAAAGTTGCAATTAGTATGACTGCAATGATGTCTTCCACAATCAACATGCCTAAGACCAGAATTGATGACTCTTTTCTTATTCTCCCAGTATCTTCCAGAATTTTTACAAGAATTGCCGTGCTGCTAATTGAGAGTGCGGCACCCAAAAACAGAGAGTCCATAAAGCCAAGGCCAAATAGACTTGAAACGTAAAACACGATGCCAAGAGTCAAAAACAATCCTATTGCTCCAGCACCTATTGCGACTTTGCCAATTGAGCGAATCTTGGAATAAGGAAATTCTATTCCAATCACAAACAAAAGCAGAATTACACCAAGCTCTGCAAAGATGTTAAGCACCGAAATGTCGGATAATATGCCGGATTTCCCAAGACCCATGAATTCACCGCCTTCGGGTATGAGGGACGCCCAGAGTGGAGACAAAGGACCAAGAAGCATGCCGGCAAACAGATACCCAATAATTAGCGGCTGCTTCATCTTGAAAAACGCAAGTGTGACTATGGATGCTAAAATCATGATTATTGCCAAATCCGTGATAAATGAAGAGTGTGGAATTTCAGGAGTAATCTTGTCCAGCATGTTTTGTACTCCGTTGCCGATGGAGCTTGATGCAGGGTTATTCGTGATTTGTAAAAGATAATTTTGCATCATAAAGTGGTAAATTGGTTTATTAAAATTATTTTGGGTCCATTAGATTACACAGATTGTCTTTGCAAGCATCTTGATTTTTTCAGTTTCTGGCCCATCTATCTTGTTCTCAGTGTACTTGCTGCTAAAGTATAGCAAGTCTATGAGTTTTGACTTGTCCATAGTCACAATTGTTGCCTGGCTCGATTGAGGTACACTTGTATTTGTCAGAATCACCAGCTTGTCAACAAATGCAGAGGATTTGAGTACGTTTGATATTGTCTCAAAGTTTTTCGCGTGATTATTGTCCATGACTACAGTGATTCCTATTTTTGTGCCAAAAGGATCGCTGAACACAACATCAAATGACGGGTTTGCCTTGCTTGCCTTTGAGATGTTTCCAATTTCGTGAGCGTAGTTTACCAGATTGGAGAGTGCTTGCTTTATCTGATCCTCAGTTGCGCCAGTACTTCGCTTTATTCTGATAAACTCTGATATTGGCACCTCCATTATGCTGCCCCTGATTTTGAGTCCCGGATACGTCTGCTTGACAGTTTCGTCAATTACGTTTTCTGTAATTTCTGGAGCGGAGATCGAATTTGCTATCTCTACTGCATGGTTTAGTATGTTGATTATAGAGCGGACATTTCTAAATTCTGGAAACTCATCGCACAGAACGCGTATTTTTGCAGCAAGGTCCTGCTGTTATTTTTTGTTGAATCTTTCTGTCTTGTCTGCATCTTTTATGTACTCGATTGCAATTTCGATTAGCTCGTCAATAGAGTTTGCCCCGGCAAGATCGATTTTGTAGTTTGCCTTCTCCAGCCTGTCAAATACTGACGGGTTTGCCTTTTGTATGTCATGATATACGGATGGTGTGGTAATCAACAAAAGAACTGATGCTGGAATATGCGCGTTTATCAAGGATTTGACAAATTCCAGTGATCCTTCCTGGGAATCAAGCTCGTCTAGCTCAAAGAGTATTACTTTGCCAAGCAGGTTGTGGGAAAATTTCGATATTGCGGTTATTCTTCCAAGCAGATCATCAAGATTAGTTATTTTATCAAACGAATTGAAAATTATGTTTTTGACAAGTATTGCTTCGTGTGAATCATAGTTTACAGCAAGATACCTCTCAAGTGATTCTTTTGGTGCCAGCTGCTTGTCATATGTGATGTCCTCTGTTTTTTGCTTTAGTGTTATTCCCTTTAGCTTATCAAAAAAGCCGTATCCTAGAGCCTTTTTGGCAAGAATATCTCCCTTTTGCGCCTTTTCGCATATTTGCATTAGGAATTTTTGCTTTAGCTCTGAAAAGAGATCCTTGTTAAAGCCGTGTATCAGTGCATTGTAGATGCTTTCATTTGTCTTTGGAGATATGGTGGAGAGATCAACATATGTTGTTATGATGTCCTGTCTTGTTTTTAGTGTCTTGACGTGTAACGCAAGGTGAGTCTTTCCAGAGCCTACATCCTGGACTAGAGTGATTACTCGAAAATCGCTATCGGTAGAATTTTTCCTTGTAATTTTTTTGTAAAGATCAGATATGCATTCTGTTATGGCGTCCTTTGCCTCAATGT
>JAENJF010000046.1 GCA_016844685.1 Candidatus Nitrosotenuis sp.
TTAGAATTTTTTCTATTTTCGTTGTGCCTTCTGGTATTGATGTTTCAAAGTTTACAAGATATGATTGCCTGATTAGTTGGTTTTCAATTGTTTTTAATTCTTTTTTGTATGTCTGCCCCCGATACGTAATCCACAAAAACAAAAACGACAGTAATCCTATGACAAGTCCGTTACTTGCCATCAGCCAGATTTGTGTGGTGTAAAGTGCAACTATGCTTTCGCTTGAGAAAATTTGTTCGCCGTTTGGAATAAATGCAAGTTCTATTTCGCCCGTTTTTTCATCATGAATTTCGGTAATACGACCATGTTTGTTGATTTCCTGTTGAAAGTAATGCTCGGACATTGAAATAATTACAGATAAAGACAACAAGCCAATTATTACCATTACTAGTGTAACACGATGCCAAACGCCGAGGTTTTCAATTGCACTGTCTAGGCTTTCTGCTAGTGACAGCTTGTCGTTTTCAGACACACAGATAGCTTTTTACGTAAATATTTAATCAATTGTTACAATTTGTAACATGATACATTTGTTGCAAAATTGCTTTTATGTCCACGGTTAATCTACACTATGGAAATTGGAAAAGTCCAAACTGTACTTTTAGACTCTAATGTTTTTATCAAAGAAATTCAAGAGGGTCGAGTTTTAAGACCGATTGCAAAGAAAATGAAAAGAAGTTCTTCAAAACTAGTTATCCCAGAAACAGTTCTAGGAGAGGTCACTAAAATTACAGGCTCAAATCCAATTGCGACAATGACGCACGTATACCAATATTGCAAACACCCCATAATGATCGACAAGACAGATGAAATAATGACAGAGTCTAGCAAATTATCAGAGAAATATTACGAGTGTCACATTCCAGACAATGTTATTTTAGCAACTGCCAAATTAACCGGCTCCACTTTGGTTAGTTTTGATAGGGATCTCCTACAGACTGCAAAAATGGAAGGGGTTCAGGCATTCTTACCAAGAAACTACATCAGATGGGGTTAAACAATGTCTACGATGAATGCGCTAGTATTAGAAGATAATCCCCAAATAATGGATCTTTACAGCACGATTTTTTCATCAAAGGGTTCTAACGTTGATTTTGCATCGGATATGTTTTCATGTATTGATAAATTTTTGAATCCTGACAAAAGCTATAACTTTGTGATTCTTGAAAAATCAGCCAGATTTGACGAACACATCAACCTAGAAGATAAAATTTTGTCAATTAATCCGCAACAAAAGATATTCTTTCTTTGCCCATACATAACTCCAAGAAGTTCTGAATTTGACAACATTAGTGAAACAATGGACCTAATTGACAAACCATTTGCAATGATCAGCCTCCTTTCATACTTGGAGATAAACACGCCAATTATTTCGCAATAAGACATTTTAAGCTAATTTTGTAAAAGATGCCAATGGGACTTAGGCGTTATTTAGCCACTCGTGGAATCATTCTATTTTGCGTTTTAATGATGACCCTTTTGCTGACAATAATGCTTGTTGGCTCCAACATGGATATCATACTAAAAAAAGGCGTATCAATCCAGATCAGAACAGAACTTACAGAAAACAAGTCACTTGTAAACAGCTTCAAAGACACGAGGGAATTGGACCAATTCATACAAAACAGGATTAATGATAGGATCAAAATCCTGGGTCTTGACTCTCCATGGTATTCGCCAAACAGAATTGCGCTTTCCATGTATAAAATAATCACCCTTGATTTTGGCCATGCAACGTTTTTGTCAAGTGATTCTGGATCCTCATTGGTATCAGATATCATTTTGGAGAAACTGCCAAGGACTGTTTTGTTGTTTACTACTGCCACCATAATTATATCTCTGATTGGAATATTTCTTGGCGCACTGGCAGGAAGTAAAACGGGATCAAAAATCGACAAGATGACATCATCATTTGCAGTCATTAGCGGAAGTTTTCCCGTGTGGTGGATTGGAATGCTGATGATTTTTGTCTTTGCGTTTACGTTTCATTTATTTCCTGCAAGAGCAACACCGCTTGTTTCCCCAAACGACCCAGGATACATGCCAGCACTACTGTACCATATGACACTTCCATTAATCACCATAGTCCTAATTGGATTTGGAACATGGGCATACTTGGTTCGTAATTTCATGATAAACATAATGCATGAGGACTTTATCACAGTCAAAAAGACAATAGGCATTTCGCAAAGCAAGATTGTCTTTCAAAGTGCATTGAAAAATGTTGCACCCCCCATAATCACAATACTTGCATTGAGTCTTTCAGGCTCACTTGGTGGGGCAATCATTACAGAGGCAGTGTTTGATTGGCCAGGCATGGGCAGACTGTACTTTGAGGCAATCAATGTCATGGACTTGCCGGTAATCATAGGTGCAACGTATGTTTTGACTGCATTTTTCCTAATCAGCATATTTGTATCAGATTTGTTGTATGGGTATTTGGATCCAAGGATAAAGACGATGTAACATGGGATTGTTCAGAAATGATCTTAGCACAAGTATTCTAAAAAGTAAGACAGGAATGAGCGGGGTTGGCATTTTATTGTGCCTGATTTTAGTGTCTATTTTTACTATGGTTTTTGTCCCGCTTGACACATACAAACAATGGAACAATCCAAGTAGTTGGACATCGTTTCCAAAATCTGCGCTTCCGTCATGGGTAAACACCTTCCTTGTGAAAAAAATCCCAGAACACCAATTGCTTGAGAACACTCAGACTACGATACAGACTGACGATAATACAAGAAAAATAATACAAAATTTTGAGATGGATTATACCTATGATTATTTTCCAAACGATTTCATCTATCAGTATACTGTTGAATATCTAGGAACCCCGGTTTTGGAATTTGATGTTATAAGGCCTGACGGGGCAACCCTGCATTTATTGTCATATTCATTACCAGACTTGAAATCAAATACAGCGTATTCAGACAAGGTATATTCAGACAAGGTTTTTTCAACAAATGAGTCCATACGAAAAAACATTTTACTTGAATCTGATCGATTTGCATTTTCAATTGACAATATGCCTAGTGAGGAAGTGATTTTTTCAAAATTCAATGCACATGAAGTGCTGAAGGGAAAATACACCTTTGTAACAAAAATATCAACAACAGATACACGTAGTGCCATACATGATTCAAAACTAATCGTAGGAGGCAAGGTTTTTGGCTTGATTGGAACAGATGATCAAAGACGGGATTTAGCAATAGGGTTGCTGTGGGGAACTCCGCTTGCATTGTTTATTGGAATAACAGTTTCTGTCGCATCTGTAGTATCAGGCTTGATTTACGGAGTTTTTGCAGGGTACAAAGGAGGAAAAACAGATGAATCAATGATGCGATTCAATGATATTATCTATGCATTACCTGCATTGCCATTTCTGATCATTTTATCAGTCACAATAAGCAATAGCATATTTTTGATGATTGGTTTTTTGATGATTTTTGGTTGGGTTGGAATTGCCAAAGTTTCAAGAAGTATGGCGCTACAAATTAAAAACAGGCAATTTGTTGAAGCATCAAGAACAATGGGCCAGAAGAGCTCAAAGATAATCTTCAAGCACATCATACCACAGATTATGCCATATGCACTTGCAAGTATTGCAATATCAGTACCTGCTGCAATTACAACTGAAGCTGGGCTAAGCTTTTTAGGTCTTGGAGACCCAAGCTTCCCAACATGGGGGCAAATACTTCATGATGCAAGTACACATGGGGCTGTGACCCGGGGACTGTGGTGGTGGGTAATCCCCCCAGGAATAATGATTAGCCTAACTGGACTTGCCTTTGTTTTTGTTGGAAATTCACTTGACAGATTATCCAGGATAAAACGCTAGGATTCTAACTGAAAATTTCTAATTATGTTTATGGTTTGATCGTTGAGCTTTAACGTGTATGCGGCAGAACTTGGCTCGTTGTGCTGTGCCAGAATTTCAGCAAATTTTGTCTTGTCCTTTCCGCGTTCATAAATTCCTCCAGTCTCCTTTATGCAAAGTGGGAATTTTTTCATACTAAGGCCGCTTTTTAGCAGATACGCAACAAATTTTTTGTAATTTTCAGTTTCGTACCAATCTATGTTTTTTTCTTCACATGTTACAATCCAGGTATCAATTGAATTTTGATAGATTGCCTTTTTCCTAAGATCCTCAAGTGCCATGATATGATTAAAAGTCAGCGCGCTTCATTTTTGAGCCGCATCGAGGGCACATTGCACCCTTGAATCGGTGACTGCATGTGAGACAGACATATTTTACTCCGGTTCCTCCTTCCCGATTGATTCCAAAAAATCCGCCGCCGCCAGAATCTCCGCCATAGCCTTTCACTCTGCTCATATATCGGCGCCTTATGAAAAGCGGCAAAATTATGAAAATTGCAAGTGCAGCTGCCAATCCATATGGGAATGGCAATACCATTTGTAGTCCAATGCTTACTGCAAGTGATACAAACAGAAAGATCAGATAGTTCCTATAGCTGTACAACACATCCAATCCTCGAAAAAACCTTATAAAGCTTTATCTATATTTTATAAAAAACTTTTTGTGCCTCACCAAATCAGACTCTAATTTTTTCTTCTTTTTATCATATTCCTAGTTTTCAAAAATTATTTGAAGCTGGTTTCCGTTACCGTCCCAGGCAAAAATGTCCTCATTATTCTCGTATGGCGATTTGACTATTAGTGAAACTAGGCCAAAAAAATTGTGCATGTCAGTTACAGAAGGGTCTGCAGGTCCAGTTGGATGCGAATGAACTATTCCTATATACGACAAGTCAAACGGCAAAAACGAGTGAGGAAAGCCAGCAAAGGTTTGGCCACCATATGAAAACGGCGGAATTACAAGGCTATCTATTGTTATGACTCCTTTTTTTGACTTGCCTTTGAGTATCAATATTCCCTCGTTTGGGTGTTTCATCTTGCAATACGACAAAATGCCGTCTCTGGGATCTTTTTTTAGGACCACTTTTCGGCGTGTTTCATTATCCATTTATTTCACCAAAAAATCCCGTCACGCCAAAATGACATATTCGATGTTTGAAATACTTTGTAGGGCACGACTTAATTCTGAGATTGCCTGCATATGCTGGTTTGTTTCTTGAACAAGTTCTGATTCAAGTTTTTTAATTTTTGATTCCGTGTCGTTTTTATCAGTTATTGTTTTTTGCAATTTATGCTCAAGTTCATCAAATGCATTAATATCAAAAACCCCAAGTTTACTTTGAAGCTCTTGGGATTTTTTTACTAGTTTGTTCTTTCGTGATATAAAATCATCAAGCTTTCGAATCAGATTACTGATTTGCTCTACTGATTTGTCTGCTTCCTTCACTGAGACTGCGCCAGACAGGGTTCCTTTCATGCAGGACTCCAGAATGACAAGTACAGAGTCCTTATTTTGAGTTGTAATTGTCTTTGCAGGATTCTCAATCAACTCCTCCATAAGAATTTTGAGTGGCTTTTCAAGCGATGTCACGTAAACATACTTGCCAAGGGGTCTTGATATCTTGGAGAATTCCTCATCTATTTCCTTGCCTAGATTGTTTTCTTCTTTTTTGTTTTGTTCAATTTGATTTTTTATCTCCAGATATTCAGCGTGTTGAGGACTTGATTTTAGCGAGTCGATTTGGTTTTTGATAGTAATCACAGAGTCAGCAAGTCGATCATGGGTTGCTTTTAGTTTTGGAATTTGTATAGTTTTGTCACTTATTGTTTGATTCATAGCGATAATTTTGTTTATCTTTTCCTTAATCAGTGATTCATCAGACTCTAGTTTTGTACAATTGTTGATCAGTCGTGATATGGACATATTGCTTGTATTGATTGCTGCAAGATGATCTTTTAGGTTCTGCGCATATTTTTTTGCAAATATGTGAATTACTCTGCTGTTCCTTCCAAGTACGTCACCTATTTTTTTTAAGGCTTGGGATGCAAGTTCTGTTGCTTTTTTTACGTCGTCAAATGTGTTTAATTGCGGAATTTGGATTCTTGCCTCTTTTGATATGATACTGATGACCTCAGTTTTGCTTCTTGTTACAATTATCTTTAGCTGATTATCAATGTCGTCTATCTTTAGGCTATCATTTGATAGATGGTCTATGATTTTTAGGATGGAATTCAATTCATTTTGTATATTTGAAAATAACGGCTTGGCATTATTGATGGTCTGTTTTTGCTTTGAGTTTTTTATATCAGATAGTATCTGACCTATCTGATTTAGCGTGATTTCCTTTGATGCAGCTGATAATTGCTCTTCTTTTCCTGTTTTCTTTTTATTCCATCCAAAAACCATACCAATATTTCATTCCGATTAAATGTATACGTGTCGAATGATTATTTTAAAAGTTTACAAATTTAAACCACATGTCTCACTTTAATGCATGAGCACGGCAATACTTGCAGATGATGGGAACGGGCAGTATTGCGGAACAGTATTGCAGGCAGTAACAATCTGCGCTTCAAAAAAGAATGTCTGGAAAGAAATCAGTAACATAGTAGGTCTTCCAAACTGGGTTGTCGATATCAAAAAGGTAGAGTTTCTTTCAAAGACCAAGTATGGGGTTGGCGGGGCAAGGAGGTTATGGTTTGCCGACGGCAGCATAGTTGACGAATATGTAACGGGTTGGAAAGACGAACAATATTTGTCATATATCGCTACAAGCGGGCTTCCATTGCGAGGCTATTATGCAACATTATCTATCACTCCAAGGAAAAATGCATCATATGTCATGTGGAATTCATTTCTTATCAGTGAGAAAACGGATAGAAACCAGTTTGAAGAATTTTTGTCATTCATGGAGACATTCTACGCAAATTCTCTCCAAAACCTCAAGGCACAAATAGAAAAACAACATAACTGAGTTCACATATTGATTTTTTGTTGAGCGATACACGCCTTACATTGATTGGAATTGCGTTTATTTTTGCAGGATTTTTAATATTTGGGATTTTTGGCCAAAAATACTACAATCTAACAATTCAAGCAGAGGAATTCGGTGACTGTTATGATTTTTCTGACGACGGAAAGCAAATCAAAATAGACTGCAATGTAGCAGCACAAGACAAAATGATATTTTTTGGCCTGATTATTGGTTTGATTGGTTTGGGAATATTTTTCCTAATTAAGGGACTAAAAGGCAAATGGGATCAGGATGTAAAGCCAGAAGACACGGTAGGACCTGGATCGTCGTTTCCAAGCTAGACTCGGATTATTCCGTTTTCTATTAGATACTGGATTCCTTTGACAAAATCAGCATTTCCTATTTTGCCTTCTGCCCACCAACTGGCATTGGTTTTAATCCAAGATGGGATCTTTTGCTCATTGTCAGTTTGTGTTGGGATTTGCAGAATCTTCTGCTCTATCAGGTATTCAAGTCCCTTTGTAAAATCAGAATCTGAAATTTTACCTTGTGACCAGGAATGTGCACTGCTTTTAATCCAGTCCGGAATCATTAAGGACTTGTTTTCTAGAAT
>JAENJF010000047.1 GCA_016844685.1 Candidatus Nitrosotenuis sp.
GGCCGATCGATATTGAATATTTATAGCAGTTCGAGGGAGGATGGATATGCCAATCAGAACTGGGCAGGAATATATCCAAAGCCTAAGGGGCAAAAAACTCACAGTGTACCTTTTTGGAGAACTAGTAAAGGAACCAGTGGATCATCCGATGATTCGCCCTTCAATTAATGCAGTTGCTGAAACATACGACTTGGCAGTAAGGGAAGAACAACTAGCATCACCAATGTCAAAGATTTCAGGAAAACACGTAAACCGATTTTTGCATATTGCAGAATCTGCACAAGACTTGGTTTTGCAAAACAAGATGCAAAGAAAACTAGGACAGCTTACCGGAACATGTTTCCAGAGATGTGTGGGAATGGATGCGCTAAACTCACTTCACTCAACCACATTTGAAATAGACGAAAAACATCATACCAATTATCACAAAAAATTACTTGAATTTATCAAACAAATGCAGGAAGAAAATTTTGTCATAGGTGGAGCAATGACTGATGTCAAAGGAGACAGAGGCAAGGCCCCATATGAACAAGCAGATCCTGATCTATTTCTTAGAATAACAAAAAGAACCAAGGATGGCGTTTACGTCAAGGGCGCAAAGGCACACCAGACAGGCTGTATCAACTCACACTGGATAATTGTAATGCCTACTATGAGACTAACAGAAAAAGACAAGGACTATGCTATTGTTGGCGCAATTCCAGTGGATGCACCAGGAATCACCTACGTTTATGGACGTCAATCATGCGACACAAGAAGCATGGAAGAAGGAGACATTGATGCAGGAAACTCAAAATTTGCAGGGCAGGAGGCATTGATGATTCTTGACGATGTTTTCATTCCAAATGATAAAATTTTCATGGATGGTGAGTACGAGTTTGCAGCAATGCTAATTGAGCGATTCACCTGTTATCATCGAAGAAGCTATGTCTGCAAGACAGGACTTGGCGATGTACTAATTGGCGCATCAGCTACAATTTCCGATTACAATGGCATTCCAGATGTCACTCATATTCGAGACAAGCTTGTCGAGATGACACACCTAAACGAGTCCATCTATGCAGCAGGAATTGCCTCTTCATATCAGGCGCAAGAAATGAAATCAGGCGTATGGCAAAACGACGATATGCTTGCAAACGTATGCAAACACAACGTGACTAGGTTCCCATACGAAATCTCTAGACTTGCACAGGATATTGCTGGCGGACTTGTAGTTACAATGCCTTCCGAACAAGACTTTAAGCATCCGGTAGTTGGCCCACTCCTCAAAAAATATCTCGTTGGAAGAAAAGGCGTAGATGTTGAAAACAGGGTACGGGTTTTACGATTAATTGAAAACATGACACTTGGACGAAATGCAGTAGGATATCTCACCGAATCAATGCACGGTGCAGGTTCTCCTCAGGCCCAAAGAATTCAGATTGCACGACAAATGCAGCTTGGATACAAGAAAAAACTAGCAAAGAATCTTGCAAACGTCAAAGAAAACGCAGAGGAAATACATGAGAACTCTGATTACTTTAATCGAGTATTCAAAATTCCTTAAAAATAATCTTACTTGTACTGAGCATTTCTGTACTGTTAATTCCTCAATTTGAGGTTCTTGCTATGGAAGAAAATATGGAAGAAAATATGGAAGAAATCAGAAATTAGTTTGGATTATTTGAATTTCTTTAGTGCCTGACTAATGTTATGTTGTATTTGCTTATTGCCAATTTCAGGCATTATGTGATTGTAAGTAAGTTGCGTACTGGGAACAGTGCTTGCTATTGCTTTTGCAGTAGTGTGTAGCAAATCAAGAGTAATTTTTCTTATCTTTTTATCCAGAATCACTCTCATCAAATACGGAAACACAAGCGCATTGTTTATCTTATTTTCATACATGTAGCTTCCAGTGGCAATGATTTTTGCGCCAGCCTTCTTTGCAATCTTTGGGTCTATTTCTGGGTCAGGATTTGTAAGCGCAAAAATTATTGGGTCTTTGTTCATACTTTGTATCATTTTGGCAGAAAGAAGTCCTTTGATTCCAGAAACTCCAATGAAAACATCAGTATTTTTTATAATGCTGTCTAGTGTTCCTTTTTGCCTTTTTGGATTTGTGATTTCAGCAATTTCCTTTTTGTATTTGTTCATGTTTCTTGTTCGTCCTTTGTAAATTGCGCCTTCTGAATCTACTACAATCAAGTTACGACATCCTGCAAATCTTAGAAGCTTGCAGATTCCATAACCTGCTGAACCCGCACCAGCTAGTATGATCTTTGAAGAAAGCGGTTTTTTGACAAGCTTGAGTGAATTAAACAGGGCTGCCAGTGCTACAACTGCAGTCCCATGTCGGTCGTCATGAAATACCGGAATTGAAAGAGTTTTTTCAAGCTCTGCAGAAATCTCTAGCACTTTTGGAGATTCAATATCTTCAAGATTTATTGCACCAAAAACTGGCTCAATTGCTTTAATCGTATTTATGATTTGATCTTTATCTACCGTGTTAAGACAAATGGGAAATGCGTTTACATTGCCGAATCTTTTGTACAGTACTGTTTTTCCTTCCATGACTGGAAGTGCAGCATAAGGACCAATATTTCCCAAGCCGAGAATTCTTGTTCCATCAGTTACTATTGCGACATTATTGCCTTTTGAAGTGAGATTGTATTTTTCAGAAGGTTTTTTGTAAATTGCCTCACAAACAAAAGCAACACCTGGCGTGTAAATCAGCTTGATATCGTCTTGCCTTAGGTTGCGAATTTTACTCTCAACGGTTATCTTACCTTTGAGTTTTCTATGGAGTGCCATTGCTTTTTTAGATGTATTCATAATCGTAAATGTTAAGCAGTCTTCTGCATGCTTTAATGTTTTACCATTTTATTTTGAACAAAGACGAATTGTTACGCAGTTTTGTCGTTCAGAGTATAAAAGAAGCAAACACAATTAATAATAAACAAAAATCGAATAATCAAGTCTTGTTCTCATCGTTTTGATTTTTCTTATCTCGGTTTGAATCCAAAATGGAATCGTTATATTCTGTGTCCGGAGTTTTTGAAAATTCCTCTTTTATAGCAGATTCTACTTGAGTCGTCTCAAACTTGGGTGACTCTTTTTTGTCTTTTCCATAATACTGCTTTACAATCATCACACCAACAATTACTGCAATTATGATATAGTTAATTGGAGGCGTCAGAACCCTTGTTATGTATCCTACCTGTGGTACGATATAGGCAACTTTGCCGATGTATTCGTCTTTTGTAAGTGGATAGTCAGTTCCAGGAATCGAGCCAGGATTTGCATCCCCCTTTGTTCTAATTGTCTTTGGACTGTCATCCAAAATCTCTACAACACGATGGACAATTACTCTGTCATGTCCACTTGGTCTGTTAAACACAATGATGTCACCTACTTTGATATCATCAAAAGATACATGCCCTTGGACAACTAGTACGTCATATACTTCTAAAACTGGAATCATGCTTCCGCTAGACACAACATAGAATGGATTCTGTGTTCCAAACACTAATTGGAGTCCAAACCAGATTGCAGCAACACCTATTGCAACTATGGCAATGTCCTTTAGGATGGTCTTTGTCGTTGACTTTGATTTCATCTCTACAGCTTGCTTCCACAACTCTCACAAAACTTGGAGCCGGACTTGTTCTCAAAACTACATTCTGAACATTTCAATGATGTTCCAGACGGGGTTCCATCGCCTAATAGGATTATCTCACCAATTTTTTTGATCTTACCCCATTCGATGGTTTCATCAGAGCCATTGTTTTTTGTCACAATCAAGACCACTTGATGTGAGGAATTTACTCCAACTTGTTTTGCTATCCCAACTTTTTTTGCATTGGAATCATATACTGACATTCCAACTATGGAGCTAAACGAATTCTGTGGTTCTGATGGTGAAGAAAATGTTTGGATTTCTGATTGTGCAGCTGGTTTAGTTGATTCAATAGGAATGGTCGGCTGATCAAATGATGGCGAAATCGGTTTTGCAAGACCTACATCTGCCTGCTGGTTTTGTTTTTGGAATTCCCTATATTCTGCTATTGTAGAACCACAAGTGGTGCACACGTACTGTCCTCGCTCTAGGAGAATCAAATTTTGTGCGACTTCTTCATTTGGAGATTCATATTCTATTTTTGGACTTCCCTCGTAATCCTTCTCACATGTATTACAGTAATATTTTGAAATTTTTTCCTGATCCAGCCTTCCAATTGGAGCTAAAAACAAGTCAGGCCCGCCCAAATTGCCCTTTCTTTGCTGATCGTCTGAAACCTGGGCCATGACAAATCCGCCTGAACCTCTAAGCTTTTTCAAACGCAGCTCTGAGCTCATATTTTGAAACATAGCCAGAGGACATTTAAGTATATGGAGATTTGCCCAAATTTCATCTTAACATATTTAGATACGTTTGACTAGAACGATTTTGATAAAGATGGCTTTAGCACATATAGCAAACGCAAAGGACTGGCAATCTCAAGTTGTAGATTCACCAAACCCAGTATTCGTAGATTTCTGGGCAGAATGGTGCGGACCATGCAGAATGGTAGGTCCCGTAGTAGAAGAACTTGCCAAAGATTATGAAGGCAAAGTAAACTTTGTCAAAGTAAACGTTGATGAGGCAAACGAACTAGCCGCAAAATACAACATCTTTAGCATTCCAACTCTAATGCTTATCCACAAGGGTCAAGTCTTGGCTCAACAAGTTGGTGCAGCATCAAAGGAATCCTACAAAGGCATGATTGACAGAGCCCTCTCTAAAACCTAAATCTTCTTTTTTAATCCTAAAGTAATTAATAAGCGTCCAATGAATTTGTGACATGTCGCTTGGTGAAGTAGACACACTAAATCTTTTAGCAGAAAAATTAGATAATTTATTCAAGGACTCACAAGGATACTACGAGTCATTTTTGGATACAAACACTTTGTACAAGAAAGGCAAGATTTCAGAAAAGGAGTTTTTTCAAAGCCTTGGAGACTATGTAGTTGCATATTCAGCATTGGAATTTTTGGCAGTTAAAGTAATCTTTGAAATGAAAAAGGCACTAGACAGAGTAGGAGCAGGAAAACTTGGTACAACCCAATCGCCTGGATTGATGCCTGGTATGGGATCTGGCATGATGCCAGGTCAGCAGGTGAAGCATTTTCTTCACCAGGAACACTACCTTCACCGGACCCAGCAATGATGCCAAGATCACAAAATGGGTGCAAGTCTTGTGGTGCAGATCTTAGAGCAGGCGCAAAATTCTGCACAAAATGCGGAACCAAAGCTTAGGTCATTACGAATCTAGTCCTTCAGATATTTTTATGATCTCTGTATATCTGAAAAGGTTCCAAATTCAATCAATGAACTTCTGGACAAGTCTGGTAGCCTCTTCCTGTTTCAACAACCGAGCTTCTGATCTATGTAGGTGTGAATTCCTGCAATATTCTGTCTGAATTCAGTCCAGTTTCGGCTTTACGTGATGACTGGTAGTCATATCTTTGACACGCCTTCTTCCATTTTGTCTGACTCTTCCTTAGGTTTTCCGTATTTCATGAAAATCTGAATTGAGTATTATTTTTCTGACTATTTTTGTTATATCATAAACTAGTCGAAAAACATCCCTTGTCGTATTCCCGAGAATTCGTAGCAGGATTCCATTTTCTTTTACCATGGTAGACCATCCGCTCTCAAGTTCTGCAGAATTTTTAATCTCATTTTCTAAAGTTTGAATTATCTTTTCAATGTCTTTTGTTTTTGCCAGAATGTATATAGTTGCCACAATTTGTTTTTGCTCCAATAATCCAAAATCCTGCAAATTCATTTTTTTTGGTTCGATTTTAGTAAAATCTGTAAATCTTAACTCATCCTTGTGATTTTTCCCCGTTGACCTGAGATAACATATGTCATAATCAAAAAGCTCCCCCATGCCAATTCTTCCCGGACTTGTGATCTCAGAGTAAATCATTGTGGCATTATCATGCACTTTAAAGTTGATCTCTTGATAGAATCTGGAATTTTTGTAGGGGATTATCTGGTCTGGAATGAACTCAAGATAAGCACCATCATCAAGTGATACATTCACCACTTGAATTGCGTTACTGACATTCATGCCGTATATTCTTGTAGCTCCCTGTGTTGTTATGTGTGCTAATGCGTTTTTTTCCAAAATTATATCAATGATGTATCTGTCTCCCTGTAAAATTCCGCCAGAGCTAGATACCATATAGACATGAGTCATCTTGGGCTGAAACTGATCATAGTAAATCTCCTTTTGAACACTAAGTGGAAATGTAGATTCTTTTTCCTTTATTCTAGTTCTTCCAGAGGAAGGCTCTATATCTAAAACTATCTTCAGTTTGCCGTTTTTTCCAGACTTACCTACCCCAAGCTGCTTGACCTCTTCATTATGCTGTAGCATTTCAGCTGATGTTTCTTCTGTATTTGAAAAATCCAATCTGTTCCTTACCTCTGCCTATTTGACAGTGTTACTTTCGGCGGACTGTCAAAAAGGAGATCCCTGACTATGTGTTCTGATACCTTGTCTATTCCAGTGTTATTTTTACAATTGACAAAAACATGCGGTTTATCTTTGCGAATACGTACTGCATCTTGTTCCATTACATTAAGGTCTGCACCCACATGGGGCGCAAGATCAATTTTATTTATCACAAGGAGGTCGCAACTTTCTATCCCAAGGCCGCTTTTTCTTGGATATTTGTCTCCTCCAGCAACATCAATTATGTAAATGGAATAGTCTGCAAGGCTTGGACTAAAGGTGGTTGTAATGTTGTCTCCGCCGCTCTCTATTATGATGAGATCTAGCTCGGGATGTTTTTCTTCAAGTTCTTCTATTACTGAGATGTTAATTGACGGATCTTCTCTAATTGCAGTGTGTGGGCATCCCCCAGTAGCAATACCAATAACAAGATTTTCTGGCAATAAGCCTCGATCCGTTGCCAAATTTTTTCTCATTCTGTCCGCGTCTTCTTTTGAAATGACATCATTTGAAATTATGCTGATGCTGTATCCTTTGGATGCCAATACTGGAACAACTCTCTCAATTAACATGCTTTTGCCAGAACCTACTGGTCCTCCAATCCCCAATCTTGGTATTCTGTCAGTCATCTGCCAACCCATTTTGTTTATGTAATAAACATTTTATAATCAATTCTCTCATGATGCATTTGTAAAATCTCTAAATGAGGCGCAAATTGCCAAATCTCTTTTGTAGATTTATCAAGACTTTCACTTACAATTTGGGCAATTAACGGCTTTAATTCATGAATTATTTTTTGAGCCTGATAATGTTGAGTTATTCCCATTCTTGATGCTGCACCTACGACACTTACTGTGAAACCGTAGAGGAACATCAAACCTGCCTTTTGGGGACCAATTCCCAAAGCATTGGCACACAGACCAAAACTAACTGGATACGCTCCACTTATCATTCCTATTTGATGAAATTTCAGATATTCCTCAATAATTTCATCTTTGATAAATTCTCTGACGCATCTTACTAACTGAATTCCAGACCTTTTGGAAGCTTCTCTGACTTCCCTGATATTTTTTATTGAGTTAATTTTCATATCAAGTTCTAATATTTTGTCAAATTCTCTTGCACTTGCAAATCTCAATGCATTTTCCATTACTATCAAATCTGTAGGGCCAATCTGCTGTTTTAGTTGAGTTTCAATAATTCTTCCAACTTCAAGATGTGTAATTTTTTTATTATTTTGAAAAATACTTTCAAGACCATTTGAATTGGCGTAAAGCCCAGTAGGAAAGAAAGAGTCTGACATCTGCATCATTCCCAAGTCTTGCCTCATGTCATCAATGTTCATGAACATTCATCCTCTCATCTGGCCTGTAGATTTTTTCTTCAACATTCATTTCAATTTTTTCTATTATGGGCGCAAACAGTCTTTCAAAGACCTCTAGTTCAGATTCTGCCTGTATAGGAAATGTTACTGATCTACCTTCTAATGAAATCGGGCGGTGCCTATTTCCAATTATGTGACCCAATAATACAAGCAATTCAAAGGCATCTTCTTTTTCCTTTGTTTTAACTGTGATGACTTTTTCTGGAATTTGCTCAATCACAACAAAACTTGCATCATGTTTGAGAATATCACCATGTTGCAACTTGGAGCCGCGTTCCAGTATTATGGCAATATCCGTACCTTTCTCAGTTGTCCTGCGCAGCCTGTTTTTCTCTAAATCGTGACGTAATACCTGTAGTTTTTCGAATGTTTTTCCCTTTAGAACTTGTGATCCATTTTCAGTAAAAATATTTCCTACAATTGATGTTGAGCTTAACACGTCAAATCTATTTGTCTGCCTCAAGTTATCTTTTCGTATTTTAGGTTTTAAGTAATAAATAGAATGCCTTCATACCTATAGCAATGATGTTTACTCCTAAAGATCTTGATAAACTCAGTATTTTTGTTGCAGCGCAGTTGGCGCAGAGAAGAAAGGAAAGAGGTTTGAAGCTAAATCATCCAGAGGCAGTCGCCTTGATCACGGATCATATACTTGAAGGTGCACGGGATGGAAAAACAGTTTCAGAGCTAATGGTCTCTGGAAACAAAGTGCTAAAAAAAGACGATGTGTTGCCTGGCGTATCTGATCTGATTCATACAATTCAAGTCGAGGCCACATTTGAGGACGGAACAAAACTCGTAACCGTGCATAATCCAATAGTGTAATGATATGATACCTGGAGAATATTTCATTTCGGATCAACCAATCATAGCAAATGAAAATAGAAAGACTGTAAAAATTCTCGTAACAAATACTGGCGATAGGCCAATACAGGTGGGATCACATACTCATTTTTTCGAGGTAAACAAGGCACTATCTTTTGCCAGAAAGGATTCCTATGGATTTCATCTGAACATTCCAGCAGGTACAACCGTTAGATTTGAACCTGGTGACTCTAGAGAAGTAGAACTTGTAGAATATGCTGGAAAAAGGATTGTCTTTGGGTTTTCTGGATTGGTCAACGGGAATTTGGATGAAAAAAGAGAAGAGGCCTTGAGTAAATCCAAGGAAAGAGGTTTCAAATCATGACTTTGAAAATTCCACGAAAGACATACGTCGACCTTTTTGGTCCGACTGTGGGCGACAAAGTAAGACTTGCTGATACCGATTTGATAATTGAGATTGAAAAAAATCTTCTTGTATATGGAGATGAGGTGGTTTTTGGAGGAGGAAAAAGTGCTAGAGATGGACTAGGTCAGGCAAGCGGCGTGAAAAGAGAAAACTCACTTGACCTTGTAATCACAAATGCAATCATTATGGATCCAATCATGGGCATTATCAAGGGTGACATTGGAATCAAAGATGGGGTTATAGTAGGAATTGGCAATGCAGGAAACCCTAACATAATGGATGGAATCGATATGGTCATTTCATCAAACACCGAAGTCATCTCAGGTGAGCATACCATTTGTACTCCCGGCGCTATTGACACTCACATTCATTTTATTTCACCACAACAAGCCATACATGCAATTTGTAATGGAACCACCACAATGATTGGTGGAGGAACTGGCCCTGCAGATGGTACCAATGCCACCACCTGTACTCCTGGCTCTTGGAACATTCAAAGAATGATAGAAGCAGTTGATGAGTTGCCTTTGAATTTTGGTTTCTTGGGGAAAGGAAATGATTCTCAAGAGACAGCATTAATGGAGCAAATAGAGGGTGGTGCATGTGGCTTAAAGTTGCATGAGGATTGGGGTACAACACCTGCTACAATTGATTCTGCTCTGAGGGTGGCAGACAAAACTGACACCCAAGTGGCAATTCATACTGATACATTGAATGAATGCGGATATGTGGATGATACAATAAATGCAATAGCCGGCAGAACCATTCACACATATCACACTGAGGGTGCTGGCGGAGGACATGCTCCCGACATAATGAAGATTGCTGGTGAAAAAAACATCCTGCCGTCATCAACCAACCCAACAAGACCGTTTACAGTCAATACACTATCTGAACATCTGGATATGATGATGGTATGTCATCATCTCAACCCGTCTGTTCCTGAGGATGTCTCTTTTGCCGAATCAAGAATTCGAGGTGAGACAATCGCAGCTGAGGATGTCCTGCATGACATTGGAGCCCTAAGTATGATGTCATCTGATAGCCAGGCAATGGGTCGAATAGGTGAGGTTACAACAAGAAATTGGCAAACTGCCGATAAAATGAAAAAGATGACAGGCAGACTAGCACAAGAATCAGGAGCAAATGATAATCTGAGAGTAAAGCGCTATCTTGCCAAAATTACAATAAATCCAGCAATTACGCATGGAATATCACAGTATGTGGGTTCATTGGAGCCTGGCAAGATTGCCGACATTGTAGTCTGGACGCCACAATTTTTTGGTATTAAACCAAAATTGATAATCAAAGGAGGAATGATCGCATATTCTTTGATGGGAGATCCTAATGCGTCGATACCAACCACAGAGCCAATTTACTACAGACCTATGTTTGGATCCATGGGTGGGGCAAAATATTCCACATCAGTGACATTTACGTCGCAAATTGCTCTTGACCTGGGACTGCCCTCTAAAGTCAAAACAAGTAAGAGGTTAGTTCCAGTAAAAAATTGTAGAAAGATCGGCAAGAAAGATATGATTTACAATGATCTCACACCAAAAATAGAGATCAATCCAGAAACATATGAAGTCAGAGTGGACGGAAAGATTGCAACTGTCGATCCAGCTGACAAAGTATCTCTTGCAAGATTATACAATCTCTTCTAATCGTAAATCTCTCGATTCTAATGTTATCGTATGAAATCTAATAGCCCAAGACGTCAAAAATTCATGTTAGCTTTAATCGGCGTATGTACCGCAATCATTCTACTAGTGAATCTTTGATCTTAATTATACTCTAGTTTTGACCTTAATTTAGTAAATTTACAATTGTATGGTTTATCCAAAGAAAATTAGAATGTGAAAATATATTCCACAAAACAAATCTCGTTACAGGATTTCATTTCAAGATTATGGAATCATGCATCAGTTTAAAGTATCTGCTAAAATTTAATCACTTTGTTGAAATCGCTTTTTGCCGTTCTTACACTTGTCGCAATTGCATCTTCTATTTCGATTGCATTTGCCGATACTGATTATGATGAAAAACTTGCATTCGCAGGATCACTTGAGGAAACACTTGGTCATTTGTGGGCAATTGAACAGAACCTTGATGATAACAATGCGGAACTTGCACTAGTACATGCAACTCATCCAATTGCTGAATTATATGACGCGATGAAACCCGAGCTCGAAGAAAGCAGTCCAGATTTGGATACACAAGTAAAACAGATTCTCTTAGATCTTGGCAAAAAAACTGGCCAGGATGTGACTCGTCAAGATGCACAAAAGGCAATAGATGAGGCAAAAGATGTAGTAGAAATTGCAAGAACTGCAATAGTTGGAGATGATCTTAGTCAGGATACAAATTTCAAGATGAAACTAATGCAAGGACTGCTAGAAACCTCGAAAGGCGAATATGAAGAGGCAATATCAAATGGTGAGATAAGCATGATGGCAGAATTCCAAGATGGTTCTGCATTTGTTTGGCGCTCTGAACAAATCTATAATGAAATAAAATCTAATATTCCACAAAATGCTGCCAAAGAACTAGACGAATTTTATGTTGATTTGTGGGCCGGCTACAAGGCAAGAGCAGATCCAGAAGACATTTCAACTAAGGCAAATGCAATAATCCACGAGCTTGACGAAGTCATGGGTGTTGAAAGCAAAGAAGTAGACTTGCTAGATTATGTTGAAAATGTAAGATCATTATTACAAGAAACAAAAGAGCAGTATGCTGCTGGAAATACCGATGACGCACTAAGTCTTGCTACAAAGGCATACTTGGATAATTTTGAATACTTGGAGTCTTCAGTAGATAAACAAAACCCAGAGCTAAACCACGAAATGGAGCAGATGATGCGTGTTGAACTTCGTGATATGATCAAAAATGGTTCATCAGTCTCAGAAGTAAATGCACAGATAGATAAAATACTCCTCAAGATGAACGATGTTGCAAAAATTGTCCCAGAATTTCCATTTGGTGCTTTGATTGCAATGACATCTGTTGTAGGATTGGTTATCGCGATAACCAGAATCAAAGGTTCAAACTAGCTCAATAAGTCAAGACTCCAGTAAACATTATAGAGCTAACATGGCTCAGCATTCTCATGAAAGTTTTCAACGGAAAGGCAGCAGCAGAAGACTACATGTCTGCTCATACACTTGCCTTTTCCACACCCGAACTTACACTTATGAGGTATTCCTTTTGGCTTGCAGATATCATTCCTGATCCAAAGAACAAGGACAATACTGTTCCAAGAATCATGGCATATGTTGAGGAAAAAGACTTTGCACCGGTAAGCATAATCGATGATGATAAATACGAACCGACAGGCGCTGTCCGAAACATAAGCATGTATGGAAATGTAAACAAGATAACTGATTCTAACACAAAATTTTGCT
>JAENJF010000131.1 GCA_016844685.1 Candidatus Nitrosotenuis sp.
GAAGATCAATTAAAGGAATGGTAGGAGCATGTGTTTACTTTGCGTGCAGAGATGCAGAAATTGCAAGAAATCTTAATGATGTCGCCAAAACAATCAATATACCAAAAAAAGATTTAACAAAAAGTTACAGATCTTTATTGAGAGAATTTGGGATTACAGTACCTCCTCCAAACCCGATAAACTCGGTATCTAAAATTGCAAACATTGTGGGTTTAAGTGAAAAAACAAAGCGAAAGGCAATAGAGTTTCTAGAAAAAGAAAAAGAGATAGGTGGGTTTGAAGGAAGAGATCCAAATGGATTGGCAGCAGCTGTATTGTATGTTGTTGGTGTAAGACATGGTGAAGTCAAATCACAAAAACAAATGTCATTAGCAGCTGGAGTGACTGAGGTGACAGTAAGAAATAGAATTAAAGGTTTGAACAAGTCTATTCTAAGGGAATTCAGCAGATAACCCAAATCTAGATAAAACATTATATGAAAAAATACCGATAAAATTATACAATTAAAAATTCAGGTGTTAATAGTAACTTGATTTGTATTTAGTACATGTCAAAACTTTGATCTTCATAAATTACATATCTATCTGTTCTTTAAATTCAAATACTACAACAAACTACAATGTATTCTTTGTTTCTAAATACTAGTCCATGCCCATCAACTGTATGAAGGCTGTAGTCTATGACGAATATGCGCCAGATGATAATTATGCAAGAATTCTCAAAGTAAAAGAAGTGACTGATCCAAAACCAAAATCAAACGAAGTGGTATTTGAGCTAAAGGCAGCGGCTCTAAACTATAATGATCTTTGGGGAATGCGTGGACAGCCAATTGCAATTCCGTTGCAGCATATTTCAGGCTCTGATGCTGCAGGAGAAGTAATTGCCGTGGGAGAAGACGTGACAAGTTTCAAGGTAGGTGACAGAGTTGTCTCTCACTCAAATCTTGCATGTAGAACATGTGAATTGTGTACATCAGGCAGAGAATATGACTGTACAAAAAGGCAAGTTTGGGGATTTCAGACTGGGCCTTTGTGGGGAGCATATTGCGAATTTGTTCATTTGCCTGAAACAAACGTCTCTAAAATTCCAGATGGGGTAAGCTATGATGCAGCTGCTGCCGCATCTATGACCATCTTGACTTCTTGGCACATGCTTGTCGGTAGAGCCAAGATAACACCAGGACAAATTGTATTGATTATGGGTGGAGGGTCTGGTGTTGGAAGTTTTGGAATTCAGATTGCCAAACTATATGGATGTACAGTGATTGCAACTGCAAGCAGTGACAAGCTTGAGAAATGCATGCATCTTGGCGCAGACTATGCGGTGGATCACAGAAAGGAAGACTGGTCAAAAGAGGTCTATAAAATAACTAAGGATATTGCAACAAAGGAAGGAAGAAGACTCGGCATAGACGTGGCATTTGATCACATAGGTGAGACCCACTTTAACAAACAACTTGCTTTGTTAAACTATGGTGGTACGCTGGTCTCATGTGGTGCAACAACAGGATACGATGCAAAAATTGATCTTAGGCACATCTTCTTTAAGGGAATCAATGTATTTGGCTCAACTCAAGGAACCAAAGCCGAGATGGAGGCTGGGTTGTATTGGATGGGCAAAGGCAAGATAAAATCTGAGATCGACTCAACCTATTCATTTGAGCAAGCAGCAGAAGCACACACCAAAATGCTCAAAGGTAATTTCTTTGGTAAAATAATCATGAAGTCATAAAATTAGACTTAGTTTGTACTTACACGCTTAGATCTCCATGATTTCCAATTCAAAATCCTCATTAATCCATGCTCCATTTACTTTTACTGGCATTTTCCAAGATTGAATAACTGATATTGCATTTTTGATCTGTGTTATGTGTTCTTTTTTTGAAACTGGATTCCCTGCACAGTCATGATGTCCCGAAATCATAATTAATTTTGATCCGTGCACGTTTACCGAAATCAAGACTTTAGATTTGATTTCCTGCATCTTGTTTGTATTTGAAAATAACTTGTCAACACCAGGTTCTGTTATTGTATCTACATAATCTACATTGAATTTTTCCTTCAACAAATGTATTATTGGAAGTTGAATTCTTCCATCCATACAGCTAATAGATGTACAAAATTTGTTAGAGTTCGCCATGTTCATTAGGTTCCAGAATAAAATTTGAAAAAAAACTGAGAGAACAAAATATAGAATATTGATGCGAGAATATGATTTGTAGAGTTGATATCTCTTTCACAAAATATTAATCTAATTTATTGCACTTATACTAGTAGCATTACACTGTATTACATTTATTCAATGGGAAAAATCAATGTAATATTTCCTCTAGTTGATTTTACCTCTAATTTTTTGTTAATGATGTCGTAAAATAATTCCTTGATCAGCGTCTCTACATAAAGTGACCATTTTTCCCCAAGCTCATGTTGGATGGTAAAAATATATGAATCTCGATTTAGTTCTACATTATGTTGCATCCATGCCACATTTAGCCATGCACGAACAATCTCTATAAAATCATTAACTGTATACTCACTTTTCATAAAACGTAAAATATTTGAGAATGTTTCTTTTTCTATTACCTTTGCTAATGTAATGATCTCTTTGTCTTCAAGTCTGTGTATTGCAGCATTTACAAATGGTTTGGTCATTGGCAATAATCCTACCTTTCTTTCATATCTTCCCCACAATACATGATTTGATAATATCTTTGTCACAAGAGAGTTGAAATTTACTTTTTCATAACTTGCTTCTTTTTTGAGTTCTGTGATTAATGATGCTGGAAGTCTGAATGTAGAAACTTGACTTTTTTTATCAGGGTCAACACCATGCACATTTTAAAGTAAATAACTTGCATT
>JAENJF010000048.1 GCA_016844685.1 Candidatus Nitrosotenuis sp.
GCCATAATAGACGGCGCAAATGATCTTGGAATAGACGCATATCTTCCAGTTGATTTTTCAGATAACAAGATTCGCCTGTTTCAATCAAAATACGGAACGTCTCATTCCATTGAGGCAATAGTCAAATTCAAAGAAGATGTCAAAAGACTCCTAAACAGGGACGTCTCAAAGATGAGGCCAGAGCTTGCAAATTTGGTGACAAAGATTCAGGAAAAAAATCTCAAAGTAGAATGCTGCTATGTTACAAACCAAAAGGTCGACTATAGCGATGAATCCGTTGAAATAATGGACATTGAGAAAATTGTGCAAAACCTTTGGGATCGTATCAAAAAGCCAGCCGCCGGCAAAAAATCACGCATAAAACTAGAAAAAATGATTCATTACAAGAACACGATTCTTGGCGTTCTAAAGTTAAGAGAGCTAACAGATTTCGTGGTAAAAAATCGTGATTATGTGTTTGAGTCAAACATCAGACAGTGGATGCAGTTTAAGACTAATGTAAACAAGGGAATCCGGGAAACGCTGCAGAGCTCACCTGACAAGTTTTTTTATTATAACAACGGAATTACAATTGTTGTAAACGATTTTGTAGAGTTGGAAGACAACAACATGATGCTACATGCGCCACAGATAGTCAACGGTGCCCAGACATCAAACTCTATTTTAGATCATGCAAAAAGAACTAACAATCTGGATGGCAGCATTACAGTTACAATCATCAAGGCAGATGACGAGCTAGACCAAAACAACATAACGAAATATAGAAATTCTCAAAATTCTGTTAGGGGAAAAGATCTAGTGTCATTAATGGATTTTCACAAGTCCATCAAATCGCAGCTTGAAAACTATGGTTACTTTTATGAAATTCAAGCAGGCTCATTTGATAGCAGGACAAAATCGCAGCAGACAGAGTTCAATGGTGACACAATCTACAACAAGTATCTTCCAGACAATCACAAAAAGGTAATTGTTGCAAAGGATGCAATTCAAGTACTAGTTGCCGGAATAGAGCAAAGGCCAACAGAATCATACAGCTCCCCTGCGCAATTTTTGCCGCGCGGAAGCAAATACGATGATGTATTTAATGAAAACCTCAAAGACGATTACAGACTGCTGCTTTATCCTTATCTTATAAAAGAATATGCAAAAAAAACGCTCGGGTATGGAAAGCGCGGCGGCCATAAAACCAAAAGATATGCCACGTTGTTTTTTGTCGGCACGTACTTTAGAATATTGCACAAGAGCATTCTTGGGACCAAGGTCGACTTTAAGGAAGACGTCATGAAGCTTGAACCGATATTCAAGAGCTACAAGCTAAACGAGCGAATTCTCAAATTGACAGACGTTGTTGTGACCAAGTTCCTAGAAGATACAGTAGTGGATGATGAGATGGAAATCGCAAATACAAAACACAATTTCTTTTCCCACCACGTGTGGAATGAGGCCATGCTTCGAGTAATTGACAAGAAAATAAGGCAGGAAGAGGACGAAATAGATAGTATCAAAAAGCTTGTCAACAGTTTGCTCTAGTTACCAAATACGATAGAAGCCCAACCATGTAAAAATTGCAGGAGATTTACAATGGCCAGACGTTCTATCGTGATTTTTCTGCAAACTACTATTATTTAATGAATATTTTTTGACTTGCGGAGATGGTTTTTATATAGAAATCAAAGATGCGACCATGTTGATAGCTGACGAAAAATGCGCGTTGTGCAAAGGCCCAGTGGTGCCAAAATATATTCCGATGGAATCATGGAACATCAGCGGATCTTTGTGCAGTATGTGTTATTCCAAAAAAATTGGAGAGCATTATCCAGGGAAACACGTACGAATAAATACGGATAAAAAATAATTATTCAGAATTTTTGTACTTGTTGACATAAAGGCAGTTCCACGCAAGGGAGTCGTCTTTTACGTCCTTTTCTTCCAGAAACTTGATGTTGGTTATGGTTTTTTTCTTTTTTAGCAGGTTTAGAACAAAGCTTTCAAACTTTTGACAGTTGCACCCTTCTACGAGGCAGGAGCCGTCATGATCATCTTTTCTGTGACTACAGTTGCATATGGCCTCATCCTTTGCATTGTTTTCGTTTTTTTCAGTATATACTCCAAATCTAATATATGCCTCACCCATGTGCCCTTTTTTGAAGCGCTGATAGTTTTCCGACTTTTGTAAAACTTTGAAGAATCCCCTGTTGTGATCAGGCCTCTTGGAATCAGACCCCATGATGAACCAATAATGGTCCTCGTTTTCCACAAATCGTATCTTGATGTCATGATCGTTCCACCAGCGAACTATCTGATTCCACAACTCGTTTGCCGGTTTTCTCTCAGAAAATAACGGAACTACATTCATCCTTAGATCGAAATACCTGTATGCTACCCCAAGAAAATCATCATACCATGGAACGGAACGGCTTGACAAGCTTACCGGAAAAAAGCAGGATTCATTATTAATATGATCGTGAGATATTTGGTAGCGATCACATCAGAATTGGATGTCCAGATCGTGGATAGTGTGATCATGAGAAACATTAATACCCTTATATTTCAGTAAAAAGGACTGATTATTATGGCCATATATAGGACTAGTATGCAAATTGTAGCAGACTTGCTAGTAGCTACTGATCAGTGTGGTCAAGAGGGCATCAAGGTAACATCCCTTTTAACAAAGGCAAATCTTTCACATTCAAGACTTTCAAAATTCGTTGAAAACTTGACTGGTGCAGGCCTGATAAACAAAATTGACTTTGATGGAAAAAACACCTATGTCATAACAACAAAGGGAAAACAGTATCTAGAGTCATACAGACGATTCCATGATCTTGCAGAATCGTTTGGTCTAGACATGTAATTATTGTCTTTTCTTTGATTTATTCTGATTTTTCCTGTTTTTGATTGTAGAATACGCTATTATGATGAATGTTCCTGCAAGCTGGCCATAGAATAGCTCCAGGCTTGGGGGGTTTTTCATTATTGCTAATCCCATTCCTACAGCAAGCATGATCAAAATCACAAAAAGATACTTGTCCACACAAAGGCTAGATAAAAAAACAATATATCTTTTCAACATTTGAGCAAATACATGAGCAAGACCCTAGAATTGATTGGCTTTGGATTGATTGGCGGTACGATCTATTCTTTTCTTGGCATGATGGGCAATCCACTCCAAGGGCCAGTCTTTTGGGGCTGTGCCGGTGGTGCACTTGCAGTCATTTTGTATAGAAGATCAAAAAAGATTAAAAGATAATCTTGAGATCTAAATTTGTTTTTTAGATCAAAATAGAATTTCTACAAATCCAGATGATCTGGATTATCGACCGACAGATCTATAAAGGAGGATTTTACGATACTAACGGGGAGAATGATGGAACAGACAAGCAAGTGGTGGCAAGGACTTGCAAAAGAACTTGAATTAGATATTGAAGCCCCAGAAGAATAAGAACGCCATTTTTAAAATTTAAATATTGTTTTAGCCTCGAGCGGGATTTGATCCCGCGACCTAACGCTTACGAGGCGTTCGCTCTACCAGGCTGAGCTATCGAGGCATGGTTCGCAGAGTTATCAGAGTTTATAAAAAGCCTTTCCGATTTTGGTACCGTTGAAAAAATCTATTTCTGGGATACGGGGGATTTTTGGAAAGGACCTAACACTAAAAGACATACTACAATTTTGCAGTAATTTTGCGCCGCTCATAAAATCAAAAAAATGTGTCATCGGAAACGATACAAGACCATCAGGAGATATGGTTCGGGAAACTGCGATTGCGGCATTATTGGAGCGCGGCATAGATGTGTACAATCTCGGGATGGTACCAACGCCAGTCGTATTCAGAGAGGCCCGCAGGTATGGCGCCGGATTAATCATAACATCATCACACAACCCATTGGAGTGGAATGGTCTCAAGTTTATCATAGATGGCAGGGGACCAAATGAAAAAGAATTTGAAAAAATCCTGCAGGAAAAAAAACATTCGGGGGGAAAAATCGGTACTGAGAGTAAAATTTCCTCAAAATATGTGCAAGAGGCAGCAAAAATAATTGGAAAAGCAAGGCAAAGGCCAAAAATTGCAATAGATGCAGGCGGCGGTGCGGCACTAGACATAGCACCAAGGCTGCTAAAGGCAATTGGCTGCCAGGTTCAGGTAATAAATTCAAAAAGGGGGCCAGACCCCACAGCAGACCCTTTGACTAGACTGGTTGGAATTAGTAAAAAAGTAGACATTGGGTTTGCGTTTGACTTGGACGGCGACAGGTTGGTAGTGGTAAAGGATGGTAAAAAGCAATCACCAGATGCCACACTTGCACTCGGCGTATCAAAGGCACTAGACCTTGGGTACAAGCGATTTTGTCTTAGCATAGACACGAGTGTTGCAGTTGAAAAATACATTTTGAACAATGGCGGAGTGGTGATTCGCTCAAAGGTTGGCGAGGCAAACGTCATAGATATGATGTTAAAGAAAAAATGTCAGGCAGGGGGAGAGGGAAGCAGTGGCGGATTCATACTTCCCGAATTTAACATGTGTCGTGACGGAATACTCACAAGTGGTTTGGTTGCTGCAATGAATGGAGCAAAAGTTGACGAAATAATACAACTTGTGGCTATCTATTCCCAGCTTAGGACCAAAATTGGAATAGAGTCGCATCTACACGACAAAACACTTGAAAAATTCCAAAAAATGCTAAAAGGAAAATTCGGGGATATAATAACAATTGATGGAGTAAAGGCAATAGTTGATGAAAATACTTGGGCCTTGGTGAGAAAGTCAAACACAGAAGACATTATCCGAATTTCTGTTGAATCAAATGATTTACAAAAAGCAAAAAGGATTCAAAAAGATATAACGGCTCTAGTAAAAGAAAGTCATGACCAAGTTAGATGAAAAAGAGATAATTAAAATATTTCAGCAAAGTTTCGGCAACAAAAAGTTTGTCGCAGAAGATGTTGAAACATTCAAGCTTGGCAAAAACTTGGGTGTAATCAAGACCGATACTTTGATTGAAAGCACAGATATTCCTCCAGAGATGAAACTATCCGAGGCTGCAAGAAAGAGCGTAGTTGCGTGCGTTTCTGATTTTGCGGCAAAGGGTGTACGACCCCTGTATTGTATAATTTCAGTTTCCATACCAAGAAAATACTCTAGAGCAAAAGTCAAGGAAATCGCAGACGGGTTTAGAGACGCATCAAGGGAATTTGGATTTAGAATTCTTGGAGGAGACACAAACGAAGGAAAAGAACTAGTCCTGTCAGTGTCGTTTTTTGGGATTTCTGATAAAATAGTACACAGAGGCGGAGCAAAAATTGGCGACTCTATCATAGTTACAGGTTCATTTGGGAATGTAACTGCAGGGCTAAGACACCTCTTGGAGAGAAAAAAGGCAGAAAAGAAATTTGCCAAGAAAATAAAGAGGGCAGTCTTTCATCCAATTCCAAGACTTGACTTTGGGGTTTCGGCAGGCAGATACCTTTCATCTGCAATGGATTCAAGTGACGGGCTTTCAACTACGCTGGTTGAAATGGCAGCCAAGAGCAAGAAGAAATTTGTAATCGCCAATCTGCCAAAGGACCCAGAACTTGAAAGATTTGCCACGCAAAACGGGCTGGATGCAGTGGATCTTGTTTTCAACGGCGGTGAAGAATATGAAATTGTTGGAACTGTGCCTCAAAAAAATCTAAAAAAGATAAAACAGATTGCAAAAGCACGCAAAATTTCCCTAATTGAGATCGGCCGAGTCGAAAAAGGACACGGCGTATTTCTTGCAGACAAGAACATGAGAATTGAATCTGGCGGATGGCTGCACTTTAGATAATTAGCGCCATGTGCACTGATTCTTCCCGTCAGGATAACGTTTTTCTATATTCGCAAGATCCCATGAATTGCCAAGCAATGAAGAGAATAGAGCATGATGGAAAGATGATTCACTGTTTCACGACCTGAGCTATGGCTAAAGTTTCACATTTGGAAAACGGCCAACCCGGTACCTATGAGAGTTTGCGGATTTTACGTCCGTTACTTGGCTGATGCCGGTAATTTACGAGACGTGGTTATGTCATAATAACCAGTATTTTACAAGTATGAGGTCCACTATTGAAATCAGAATTAACATGACACCACCTCATAAATCGACTGAATCATCAGAGATAATCAAAGAATTCAAGGGAATAATCAATAATTCATTAGAATCTGAATCGAACGAATTTTTTTATCGATGTGAGTTTTGTGTTATGGGGTTTTCTAATGTTTCATCTTTTATGGAACATTTTGATGATTCCGCCTGGGGTTGTTTAGGACAAGTTTGTGCTTATTTCTCATTTAAGCAAATCATCAACAATCGGCACCCTTTGGCCTTTCGCTGCGTATTTGATGATTGTGGTCTTTGTATTAAAAAATCAAAAGACTATCAAAAAGAATTTCACCGACATTTAAAATCGCATGGAATGGACTTGGTTATTCTATATACAAAGACGCGGCTAAAAGAAAATGTGCAAACATGAAAGGACGTCATGTCAACCAAATTTTGAGTAGGCCTAACGAAACTACCTTTATTAGTAAGAATTTTCTTACTAATGGTATGGCATCTGCCAGTCCCCTTGAAATTAGAACCATCAAAGTATCTCAGAAAGGCCAAGTCTCTATACCTACAGACATACGCAAGACAATGAAGATCAAGAAAGGAGACAATCTAGTTATGATTGTAAAGGGCCGCAAAATCGTCTTGGAAAAGTCAGAGAACATTGCATTGTTATTGGATGGGGAGTTCAGAGATGTCAAAGCGTTTACAGAAAAAACGCTGAAAAAGATCTGGCTTAACAAACATGATGAAAAATGGAACAAGTATGCTAAAAAGATGCCAAAGTAATGTCTAAAAGATATTTAGTATCACAAAAAGATGTCGTTCTAATTCCTTTTCCGTTTTCAGACCTTAGCCAAGCTAAATTTAGACCAGCAATTGTTATGCCTAATAACAACTATAACAAAAAGTTCCATGATTTTATTGCCATTCCATTAACCTCGAATCCCAACACAAGAAAACATACTGTAGTTATAACCAATAAAGAAATGATAGCAGGAAGCCTTCCAATGGACAGCGTTGCCAAGGTGGATAAAGTTTTCAGTCTAGAACAAAAGCTAATTGTAAGGATTTTTGGTCAATTACGCCAAGATGTTTTTGACAATGTATCAACAGAGCTAATCAAATTGATTAGATGATTACTGCTGACGCCCAGACCGACTCATCAAAATCACACACTAATTTATCGTGTCCGGATTTTGCTAAGATTTTAGAACCAATAGAATGACTTTTCCTAATCCTATCGATAAATTCCCCTATCAGGGTTTTTCTGAGTGTTTTTAGACTCAAATCATGCATAGAATGAGTAAAACTTCGGAATTAATAGGAA
>JAENJF010000132.1 GCA_016844685.1 Candidatus Nitrosotenuis sp.
CAAAAACAAAAACTAGAGTCCCTATCACCATTGTTAATGTCGCAGCTCAATGTAGAAAAATTCACAATCTTTGAAACACAAAGTGATGGAGGATTGGAACAAATACTTGAATTAAAACAGCTTGGCCTACCTGTCACATCAATTGTAGAGTTGGAAAGAAAACGAATCGGTCCAAAGGCAAAAGCACACATGGGAAAATTAGTCAACATGTTTGCAGAAACAAATCCTGAAGAAATTATTTCAGCCCTACAAAAACAAGGACGTTGTGATTTTAAAGTAGACGAGGAAACCATAACACTAGACAAGGAAGATTTTCTAGTAGATTTTGATGCAAGTCAGGGATTTGCAGTATCAAAACGTGATAATTATATTGTTTTTATTTCTACATCCAGAAACAAGGAAATGATGGCAAGAGGTCTCATAAAAGATATTGCAAGAAGACTGCAAACATTAAGAAAGGAAAGAGGGTACAATCCAACAGACATACTGGATGTTGCATCAATACTTGATCTAGATGATGAATCATTAGAAATGATTAAAGAAAAATCAGAAGACTTGGCATTTTTGGTCCGAGTAAAGCAAGTAACTTTTTCAAAATCATGTAAGGAATACAGAGACGACGACATTGATGGTCAAAAGATAAGAATATCAGTAGAGTAGAAATGTGGTATTTTTTAAATAATTGCATTCCAGTTTTATTTTATTCCGGAATTAATACAGTTAAAAAACTAGATGTGTCTCCAAAGAAGAAATAGTTTGCTGTCAAGTGATTATTTTCCCAAAACTTTTGGAAAATTTTATTTGCAAAATATTAGAAAATGAAATATTTTTATTAGAACAAATAATTCATCAATCAGAATATGTCTGAATCAAAAGCCCCAAATGTGGTAGGAATCAATATTCTCAAACAAAACGGTGTCAACGTGGACGAATTAGTAAAGGAACTAATCAAAAATGCTGCAGTTGAATTTACTGCCTACTATTATTTCACCAATTTGAGAGCACATTGTACTGGCATGGAAGGAGAGGGACTCAAAGGAATTATTGAGGATGCAAGACTAGAAGATCTTAGTCATTTTGAATCATGTCTTGAGAGAATTTATCAATTAGGAGGCTCTCTTCCAAACGATGCAGTAGCATTCATCAAAATGTCAGGATGTGAATTCTTACAACTTCCATCAAATCCGACAGATCACAAGGCAATACTAGAAAAATGCCTCAAAGCTGAACAAGGTGCGATTGTCAACTGGAATAAAATTTGCCAGATGACCTTTGGAAAAGATCCTGCAACATATGACATTGCAAAAGATATCTTGGCAGAGGAAATAGAGCACGAGTCATGGTTCCTAGAATTAATTTATGGAAGACCGTCAGGACACATGAGAAGAAAGTATTCCGGAGAAAGACCACATACAAGAAAACATTCAAGAGCGCTAGATATGGCATAAAAGCCAAATCACATTCTTTTATTTTCGTTAAAAGTAAACCATCTAGCTAGCTTTTAGCTAATCTGGCATAATAAATAGAAAAAACGCGTAGTGTTAACATGGTAAAACAGATCAGTCTAGATGCATGGCAAATTCAACATCTGACGGATCTACTACGGAGGGGCTCTGAAATTGTTGCAAAGACCAACAAACCAATTGTGCTATACAGACAAACATTGGAAGAAGAAGACGAGTCCTATGAAGAAATAGTATGTACACTTGTCAAAGATTATGTAATTGAGCAGCTAGTTACATCTGGCGGAGTGCTAGTGCCGAGCTTTCACCAACAATTTGTTTTTACAATTGAAGAATTTCCACAAGAGTTGTCAAGAAAAAGCCGTGATCGCTTTTTTCAGGTAATTGATTTTCTTGAAGAGCAACTAAGTTAACATAATTAATAAAGACCGTAAATTGGATGGTTTTTGCATGCGCCTTTTAGAGTTTCAAGCTAAAGAATTATTCAGAGAATACGGAATCAACCTTCTTCCAAGTAAAGCATCAAAAACAATTGAGGAAGGAAAAATACATGCAAAAGAGTTGGGATATCCATTTGTAATTAAAATCCAGGTTCCAGTAGGAGGTAGGGGAAAAGCAGGAGGAATTCAAAAATGCCAAAATGATGATGAACTTGAGCTAAAATACCCCCAGGTTTTAGGATTGACAATTAAAGGCGAAAAAGCCCGCGCGATTTTACTTGAAAAGATGGCAGATATCAAAAAAGAGCTGTACTTATCGATATTTTTGAATCGCTCAAAAAGGTGCTACACAATTATCGCGTCACCTGAAGGAGGAGTGGAAATCGAATCAGTCAAAAATCAAATCATAAAAGAAGTAGGACTAGGCAATGTTTCTGACGAGATTGCAAGAGAAGTTGCAAAGGAGATGAAATTAGATGGAAAATTAGCAGATGATTTTGCAGATATTTTACAAAAACTGGCAAAACTCACAGTGGAGAAAGAAGCTGAATTGGCAGAGATAAATCCACTTGCAATTATGCAAGATGGTTCTTTGATGGCATTAGATGGAAAATTTGTAACAGATGACAATAGCAACTTTAGACATGATGAGTTGCAAAAATATCAAGAGAAAACAGAAATCGAGGAGAGAGCAGAAAAGAGTGGATTTTCACTAGTTGAATTAGATGGCGATATTGCAGTTGTGGGAAATGGTGCAGGACTGGTAATGTCTACACTTGACATGTTGTCAGATAACGGCGGCAAACCAGCATGTTTTTTGGATGTTGGTGGTGGTGCGACAACTGAATCTGTTTATGAAGCACTGACTTTGATTAGCAAGATGAACAGAGTAAAAGGAATTTTGGTAAATCTGTTAATTAGTCTCCCAGTATTTTCAAGACTAAAAGGAACTGAATCTGAAAAAGCAAGAGAGATGCTGAAAAATTCCAGAACTAAAATTTATGATTCAATAGAAGATGCAATTAATGCAGCAGTGATGGGGATAAAGAAATGACAGATATCTTTAGGCTGTTAAGAGGAAATCCGGAGGATTCAGATTACAAGAAAAAAGGAGTAATAGTTCAGGGAATCACAGGTGCATATGGTTCATTGCATGCAAAAAACATGATGTCATATGGAACAAATATTGTTGCAGGTGTTACTCCTGGAAAAGGTGGTCAGAAATTTGAAGGTAAAGTTCCAATTTACAATACAGTGAAGGAGGCAGTGGATGCAACGGATGCAAAAATTTCTATTGTCTTTGTGCCAGCAAAATTCTTTTTGGATGCTGCAAAGGATGCACTAGAGGCAGGAATAAAATTACTAGTGGCAATCCCAGAACACATTCCAGTAAGGGACACAATGGAAGCATTAGAGTTAGCAACCCAAAATGGCGCAGTAATTATCGGACCAAACACGCCAGGAATAATGATTCCAGAATTGATAAAAATTGGGATAATGCCACCTACTCCGTTTAAAGCAGGAAGGATTGCAGTGTTGTCAAAAAGTGGTACTTTATTGTATGAAATTTGTGATGCACTGACAAGTGCAGGATTTGGTCAATCAATCACAATAGGAGTTGGTGGAGACCCAATTAATGGAACTCGAATGATCGATGCGTTTGAGATGGTAAAAGACATTCCAGACCTTGAAGGGCTGGTAATAATTGGCGAGATTGGTGGGGATTCAGAGGAGGTTTTGGCTCAGCGAATAATAGATATTGGATTCAAAAAACCAACGGTCGCATACATTGCAGGAAGGGCTGCACCAAAAGAAAAGAGAATGGGTCATGCAGGAGCCATAGTCATGGGAACATATGGTTCTGCAGAATCCAAAGTCAGCATGTTTAACAGGGCAAACATACCTGTAGCAAAAAGGCCATCCCAAGTACCAGTATTGTTAGCAGGAAAAATGCAAAAATCCGATTAGAATAAAAGAGAGAAATAAAGGAGAAAATTAAATGCCGATAACAGACCCAGAGAAAAAACGTATTGCACAAGCCGCACGTCTGGTTATGAGAATTTGCTTTAATTGTGGATGTAGAAACGACATCAATGCAACCAGATGCAGAAAATGCAGAAATCCATACTTGCGAATAAAGAACAGAAACCTCGGAGTTAAAAAGTAGAATTTAGAAATTCATCAGCCTTTGCCTATATTCAACAATTGCAGATTTTATCTTTGGTTTATACTCTGAGATAAAGAGCCTCACAATACCTTCATTTTCAAGATCCTCCAAGTATAATTGCAAGTCATCAGGCAACTGGTCATTCATTTGATAAAGCACCTTTGCAGCT
>JAENJF010000133.1 GCA_016844685.1 Candidatus Nitrosotenuis sp.
GATGGCATTACAATGATCAATCAAAGAATCAATCAGTGGGGGATCCAGACACTGAGAGACGAAATGACGAATCACTTCATTTTGGGCGTGCAGGATTCCCCAAAAAATATCTTATAAAATAATATTTAACGTATACGTATTAGCTAGTCTACATTTTGTAATTTTTTGATCGGAATAAAAAATTATTATTTTGTTAGTTAATTAGACTTAAACTGGATTTACTAGTCTAGATTGTACAGTCCAGAACTGGTATAATTATGAATTGTATTTATCATTAATGCATTGAAAATTATACTTTTGTTGCTTGTAGCAGTTACACTTGTTATTATTTTTACAAACCTAGCACCACAGGCAGACATGAATGGTGTAATTCAAAGGGTACAAAACTCTGTAACTACAGTTGCATATGCAGGAGAGTTTGAACAAATCAGGACAGCAGTTGATGAGTTTATGGTTTTACGTACTATAGGTGATACTCCAGATGGAAATGATCTGGCAGCCAGACTTGACCAGAAAATAAATAATTTACAGCTTGTGAAAACATACTGCTCACAAGAAATATCGACAATGGAGCTTGCATACGAAAATAATCCATACAAAAAGCTGCAGGAAATCTGTCCTGCGCTAAAGGACGTATCATTTACAAAAGCACTAAATCTTTTTGAGTTAATTTAGGAGACTAGCGGCTTGATTACGGTTCGCTTTTTTATCATCTCTATGAAGAGCTTTCCCTCATCTGTTACCAAATAACTTGCATGTGGTTTTTTTTCCTGTTTTGTAAGTCCCATATCTATAACCATGGTCAGATATTTTCTTAGCTGGCTGTAGCTTAAGTTTGAGCGATAAAGCAGCTGTGTGAGACGCCTTGGCTCTTGCATATTTTCTAGTAAATCAGATAGTATTTCCAGCGTGTCCCTTCTTGATGAATATGCCATTGATTTAGTAAAGTATGGATTGCTAATGAGGAGGCTGGAGATTTTATGGCTAAATTCATTCCTAAATGGCACAAGAAGTCATTAGCTAGTCCGTTTTGGATCATACTCAAAATTTAGCAAATTATTATTCTAGTATAATTGATTTAGAGAGCTGTTGGGATTACTAAAGATGCTTGTATTTGCTGCAATGACTGGAATTTCCTTTGCATTTGCATATGTAACAAGTGGTGAGCCATCGCAGATAGGAACAAGTTTTGCTATTTTGAATTTGATTTCACAAAATTTTGATCCTGGCTTGCAGAATGTGATAATGATTGTATCTGCAGCACTAGCAATTTATTTTGTTTTCAGTCTTGCTAAATTCTTTAGAGAAGTATATGAGAACAGATTGTATGGAGTTTTAATAGCTGTACTTGGATTTTCTGGCTCTATTTTGATTATTCTTGCATCATCCAGCAGTAATGGAATAGTTCTGGGAGTAGCCTTTTGGTTAGTTGGAGTAATTCTTGCAGTCTATAAAAACAAAATCAAGAACTAGTTTGAGTTATTTTTGGCTCTGCTTTTGATTTGTTAGCGCCAATTGGTAACTCATATGTAAACTCTTCAACTACATCCATGACATTATCTACAATCTTCCAGTTCTGTATTCCATACAAGACATCCTTTACATTATCAAGAAATATCCAGGTATCATTATCAAAGTCTGATAGTATGTCAATTTGTGCATCAGCAATTCGTCCGTTTGTTCTTGTTGATAGTGCATGTAAAAGAGAGATACGCCTGTTTTTTTGTTCTGTTGGGTGCTCTTCTGTAAGTGTCTTGAGATACTTGAAGTATTTGCGCAAGTCTTTTGGTTTTGCTATCATCCATTTTACAATTTCCCTAAAGTCTTTGTTGTGAATAAATTCTGAATAAAACTCTGGCCATTCAGATTTTAGAATCTTAAACAAAAAGATTTCATTGAACTGAATCTCTGGCGAGTCCTTTTTGCTTGCAAAGGTTTCAAATGCAATTATTACATTATTGATAAAACGCTTTAGCTGTCTTGGGTTATAGTCAACTACTCGTGCAACCATTACAGAGTTTTGACATAGAAACTTTGTATAATCAGAGTTGAGTTTTGGTGCAATAGAGCTGGTAATCAAATCAATAATGCTATCCTTTGACCAGCTTGGGATTCGAATTGGGATCTGGATTATTTTTTTAATATAATCTTCTCCCCTGACTCCTGTAGCCTTGTATTCATGAGAGATTAGCTGAGTTACTGTTTTGTGGCTAAGACCAATTACAAAGACAAATCCTTCAATATCTAGGAACAATTTGATTGATTCTAGAATCTCTAGTGCCTTTGCAGGTGAGCATCTATCTAGATCATCAATAAAGATTACAACTCTGCATTCAGGGTCTTCTTGTCTGATTGCATACATTTCTTGTTTTATTTTATCAAGGCCTTCATAGTATACAGAATCTCTATACATCTTGTTTAGATAATCCATCTTTTGCTCAATTGCTTCATCATCTCCTGAATTTTGTTTTGAAACTACATCCATTGCAATATGCTGCATCATGTCCTTGCTGACTATAGTAAGACCTCTGAAAATTGTTTTTGAGAGAGTATCAAATCTTGGATGACTAGCCATTGCATATCCTACAGTCTTTAGGAGGGAAACTGTTGTAAGACTATCCTCTCTTTCATATTTCCATGCATTAAACCACATTGGAAGGATTTTTTTCTCACTAGTATAGGATTCTGTGCTTTTTAGATTTGACTCTATTGACTTCATTAGAGTGGTCTTTCCTGTTCCCCACTCGCCGTAAATGCCAATTGTAAAGTGTTGAGTAGAGTTTCGAATTAGATTGGAGATAGTTTTACTACATCATCAATTAAGATTGCCTGTGCTTGTAGTGGTGCTGATCTTGTCTTTTGTACACTAGTGGAGCTAAACTGTTGGTTTACCTTTAACACCTTTTGTAGCTGCTCGTACTGTTGTTCAAGATAAACTCTATCTTCGTTTAAGAGTGACTGTCCTACCATTAGATAATTTTTAATTGATTCTAGTCTTGAAAAATCGCCAATTTTTTTTTCATGTAATTGGGAAATTAGATGAATCTCATGATCATAGTCTGATTTTTTTTCATTACTTTTTGGTGGAATGGTTTGGATCTGTTGTTCTTGTTTTGGGTTTTCTTTTTGTGCAGTAATTGTGCTATTGAATTTGGATTGGTTTTCATCAATTTGGGTTTTGATTGTCTCTAATTTTTCAGAATCTTGGTCTTTGTGGTTTAATTTGTTGAGAATGCCTTTCCATTTAGAAACCTTATTTTCATTGAAGACTTCCATATCAAGCCCTTCGCATCTTTAGATCCGCAATCAGTTTTCTAGCGTCACCATGCTTGATAGTTATGGCTTCCATGTCCTTTTCCAGCACAGAAACAAATGACTGGAATTGGTTTCTGTATTTTAGACCCTTTTCAGTAATGGTATAGAAGGAGATGTCCTTTTTTGAGACCTCCACTAGGCCCACAGAGAGCATAATTTTCAGGTATTTTGTGACTGCTCTTGAATCAAGATTGCACTTGAAGGTGACGTGTGTTTTTTT
>JAENJF010000134.1 GCA_016844685.1 Candidatus Nitrosotenuis sp.
AACCCAAGAAGCTTGCCGTCCTGAGAATCAATTACAATGTATTCCCCAACGGAAAGTGGCCTTGATGTCTGTGCGGTGATTGCTGTGGGTTTTGATTCCCCAATTACAACTCCAAGTGTCATGTTTCCTCCATTGATATCATATCAAATTGGTTTGATTTTTGAATTAGTATCTTGTGATATCTCACAGAAAAACTATCTGTCCTGTGCTAAATAAGTTCAAAGATTTGTCAACCCTTGACAAGATATGATCATCTGATGTAGATCTGTCATATGGTCAACTACGAGAATCAAAAATAACTATTTCACGCTAAAAAGACTTTCATGCTTTATACAAAACTTGACTTGCTTTCGTATTTGCACATGCGTCAATTTTCCAAGTCTAGCAGTTCACAGAACCAAATGAAATAATCCCAATCTCAAGGCTGATCTCAATTGAATAATGCAAAATCGGCTACAATTTTTAATTTTTCACAATATTTATTATAAATTTTACAATGTTTTCAAAATTCAGTAAAATCGTTCCCTAAAAACAGATATTCTTAATAATATTACCTGCATAAACAAAGCCACGTTACAATATCCTGATTCAATTTTAGCATCGGCAGTAGAAGACAAGATTGCAAAGAAGATTCACAAACACCTGACGTCGATTGGACTTGGCTGTAAGCTTATACCTGATGGAACGATGGATTTTGAGTATGATTATCCAAGATTATCCCTCGATGGCCCAAATCCGGGAATAGCAAGCAGGGGAGTAATGAAGGTAAATGACAGCAGCATTGACTATATTGACATCCTAAAAAGAAAAACTGTAACAAAAAGTGATTTTGCCCCCGGTGGAATGTATGGAATGGGAATAGCAGAAGGCACAACATGGAAGATGAGATATTTCATTTCATTTCCACCTGAAATCAAAATTGGGCCATTAAACATCGGAACACTGACAAAAATCCTTAAAGGTAGACTCAATTCAAAGGTTGAAGATTTTATCTGGGATGGATATGGCAAGCTTACCACCCTACCGCCTGGTCTGATACAAGATGATGTAATTGCAATACTAAACGCAGATTCAAGATTACATGAACTAATGATGAAATCATTGCTTAAAGAAAGAATAATCACAGCTTCTGTCTATACGCCAAAGGCGAAGGTCAGCTACGAATATCTGAAAATAGTAAAGGATGACTCTTACTGGTACAAATACAAACCAAAGAAGGAGTCATACGCAAAAATCCTCATCACATCGGAATGGAAGTCGCAAAAGGACTTGTTTATTGACAAGGAAACACTAGAGATGTATCAAAGAATAGCTGCAAACATCAAAAACACAGTAGAGAAGCTCAAATACCACTTGAAAAACTAGTTCTAATCAAATTTGCATGTGTTGCAAGTAATTTTATCAAAGGGCAAGCTTGAACATATTAAAATTATGTATTGTGCCCGAATTTATCTGAGGCGCAAATATTTACTCGGAATTTTCTTTAACTAATAGTTTTGACATTGTAATATCTGAAGGAATTTTCTGCTCAACTGCAAACGTAATTGCCGAGAGATTTCTTACCTCATATTCGATTAGTCTAACTATTGCAACAACAGTTGAAAAACCAAAAATTTTGCCAAACTGGCTTTGCATTATATTGTAAATGTGCATATCAAAGGCTCGCTCAAACTGGCTAATCGCATCTATTGCGTTTTCTTCCTGTGGTACCAAATTTTTGTACTTGGTGCTAGTCAGTTCGTTTAGCGCGCTTTTTATGGAATCCGAAGAAATCATTCTTGTGAGAATTTCCTTTGAGGCGCCCGATGCGCCTGAAATAACAAGATCCTGAATTTGGTTTTCATCAAGATTCCAGAACTTGCCTCTCAGAACACACAACATGTTGTAATAATCGATTTCCATTCCACACAATGTGTGCAATTTAATTTCAGTTGAAGTCTTTATAACATGGTTTAGATTCTCATAGAAAAATTTGTCAAAATACAAATCAAGTACCTGAATTTGTTTTTTCTCATGGTATAACGAAAGTGCCTTTTCGACTTTGGCCCCAATACCGATTCCTTTTAGCGTTGTTATTGCCTCATCAACGTCTCTTGCAATCATGGCCTTTACGACAATGTCACGCTCTTTGATCAATTCAGAGGCATGTAAATTGACAGAGGATTCTATTTCTGTCTGGCCCCTTCCAAGTATTTTGCCCTTTAGAATAATTTTGAGGTTTTGCAAAATAAATCTCAGATAATACGCAAATAATACATTGGAGCTGCCTGATGCCTTCACCATCTTATAGTGCATTTCTGCCTGTCTTTCCCTTAATGCAAGCTCAATTTTTGCAGCTGAATACGGTTTTGTTACTTTGGAAATTGTATCTTCATACGATGTTCCTTTTATCCTTGTGACAAGCTCATCCAAATCTCTTGATTCTGATAGCATTTGTAGGTCTTTTCTTGTCAGTAGCTTGCCCTTTAGACCGTAGGACTTTACCCCTGCATAAACAGACAACGAACTTGTAACCAATTACAATGCGTCATAATCACTCACATTAATCATTTTACATTGTTCCAGCTTTTAAAAAAAATGTAAATATTTAACTTTTGATTACAAAAATCATGTAATTTTTCCTAAATTCTTATAATTTTTTATTATGAATGGCTTGAGAATAATGATTGAAAATATGGTGCAAGGTCTGCTTGTGATGTATGATCTGTAAATTCTCAATTGGTCAGGCACTATCAAATATCATCAATTAAAGACTTGGAAACGTCTAAAAAATCTATAAAACTATT
>JAENJF010000135.1 GCA_016844685.1 Candidatus Nitrosotenuis sp.
GTCCATGAGGTAACATCCCCTCAGGCGTTTGACGGTTTGAGAATAAACAAAAGAAAGGTACGAAGACCAGACTTGACATTTGCAACCATGGATCACAACGTTCCAACAAACAACCGCTCCCTTCCAATCATTGACCAAATCTCCGCAATCCAAATCAAAGCACTGGAAACAAACTGCAAAGAATTTGACATAGAGTTGTTTGATTTGCACAGCCCATATCAGGGAATAGTACATGTGATAGGACCAGAACTTGGGATAACCTTACCTGGAACTACAATTGTATGCGGAGACAGCCATACATCAACCCATGGTGCCTTTGGCGCGTTTGCACTAGGAATTGGAACAAGCGATGTAGAGCATGTTTTGGCAACACAGTGTCTTGTAATGGACAAGCCAAAAACATTTGAAATTAGGGTGGATGGAAAAAGAAAACACAGACACGCAATTACTGCAAAAGACATCATTCTTTCTATAATAAAACGCATAGGAACAGCAGGTGGAACCGGTACCGTGATTGAATATCGCGGTGAAGCAATTTCTGATCTTTCAATGGATGAAAGAATGACCATCTGTAACATGTCAATTGAGGCAGGGGCAAGAGCAGGCTTGATTGCGCCTGATGGAAAAACATTTGATTATTTGAAAGGAAGGCGATATGTTCCTAAAAATTATGACGAACTAGTAGATTTTTGGAAAACCAATTTGAGAACAGACGATGGCTCTAAATTTGACAAGACCTTTACTATCAATGCAAGTGATATCATACCACAAGTAAGCTGGGGCACAAATCCGGCAATGACAAGTGATGTTACAGATACGGTACCATATCCAACTGAATATGCAAAAGGCAATAAAAGTGAAGAAAGTGCAGCAAAAAAAGCACTAGAATACATGGACCTAAAACCGGGAACCCCAATCACTGACATCAAAATAGACCGAGTATTCATCGGTTCTTGTACAAATGCAAGACTCCAAGATTTGATAGAGGCAGCAGATATTATTCGTGGAAGAAAGGCATCGCCAAATGTCAGGGTGATGGTTGTTCCGGGATCACAACAGGTAAAAAAACAAGCCGAAGATCTGGGTCTTGATAAAATATTCATAGATGCAAATTTTGAGTGGCGAGAATCTGGGTGCAGCATGTGCCTTGGAATGAATCCTGATATTTTATCAAGAGGAGAAAGATGTGCCAGCACATCCAATAGAAACTTTGAAGGAAGACAGGGAACTGGTGGACGAACTCACCTAGTTAGCCCTGTTATGGCTGCCGCTGCAGCAATTGCAGGGCATTTTGTTGACGTACGCGAGTGGATATAATTTGGAAAAATTCCGCAAAATATCCAGCATTGCTATTCCTCTAGATAGGGCAAACGTAGATACCGATCAAATAGTGCCAAAACAATTCCTCAAACTTGTCCAAAGAACCGGCTTTGGCAAATTTCTATTCTATGATTGGAGATTTGATCAAGGCGGAGAGCAAAAACCAGACTTTGTACTAAATGACCAAAAATACTCTAATTCACACATCCTCATAACTGGTGAAAACTTTGGGTCTGGTTCAAGCAGAGAACACGCCGCATGGGCACTAAAGGACTATGGGATTGATGTAATCATAGCATCATCCTTTGCTGATATATTCTACAATAATTGTTTTAAAAATGGAATTTTACCCATCTCCATTCCAAGAACTATGGTAGACGAATTGATGCAAACAAAGTCTACCATCGAAGTTGATCTGGAATATCAAACCATCAAGTATGACAACAAAATAATCCCCTTTACAATAGATAAGGGTAGAAAAAAGACACTACTCGAAGGACTGGATGATATTGCAGTCACTCTACAGCATCAAGACAAAATTACTTTGTATGAAAAAAGTCACACTCTGTGACTCATCTGTTTTATTATTTTCTTGACGACCTTATCATTACGTTCTAGTATTGTCGGGGATTCTACATCAAGCCATAATGTATTTCCAATATCAAACGCACTGACCAATCCCTTTTTTGACAATCCTTGCAAAATATCAAATGACAAGTTGATGTTCTTTTTTGTCTTGAACTTGGCTTTTATCAAATCAATTATTTTTCCGTGAATAACATAGATCCCAGTGCACTCAAAATTCTGCATCTTGACTAGCGGTTTTTCAATAAATTCGGTAACAATACCGTCGTCAACTTTTGCAAAACCGGTTTCTTCTTTTCTATACTGCCTTGCTGCAACACACGCAATACTGTTCTTTTCAGTAAAGTGCTTGTACATTTTTTCCAAATTGACTGCACCAAGATTATCTGCAAACCACAAGAAAAATGGCTCCTTTCCTAGTGTTTTGCCTAAATGTAACAAATCCCCAGCAGTACCGTTACCAGAATCCTGAACAAATCTTATTTTTTGGTCATTTTCAAAATAGTTCTTTATCTGACCGCCAAGGCCTGCAATGTCTGCAACTATGATTATTTCAGAAACCAGTTTGGATGAGGCCAAGTATCGTACAACATGGCTTATCAGAGGACTTCCAGCAACTGGAATCATTGCCTTTGGAAAGTAATCTGTAAAGGGCCTTGCACGGGTTCCTTTTCCACCTGCTAAAATTACTGCTTTCAATTACCTGAGTTCTGTTCAAAAGTCGGGGTTTTTATTTCCAACTCTCTCCCTTCGACACATCGACTATCAGGATTGCCAAACTATCATAATTTGATATCTTGGGTTCCTGCATACGAGCTTTGATGTTATCTACACCACACGCTTCATTTGTGTTGCCTCGAGGATGGGTAACCATCGACTTCATACAATTATCGCACCATAGTTTACGTCTGTTCTGCCTGTCCTCTTGGATTCTCTTTCCGCATACTGGACAGAGCTTGCTGGTGCATTTTGGATCTTCAAACAAAACTGGCACTCCCTCCCATGCAGCTTTGTATTCTACTTGGCGCTGCAACTCGTAATGAGGCCAGCCATTGAGCCTTCGTCGGTAGTTATTGCCTTGGCCGTTTCCTTTCCTGTATAGTTTTCTAATCCCTTTGAGATTCTCAAAGACTATCGCGGATTTGTTTTGCCTTGCCTTGTCAACTATTTGTTTTGAGATTTTATGCAGGAATTTCTTGGTTCTTTGC
>JAENJF010000049.1 GCA_016844685.1 Candidatus Nitrosotenuis sp.
TGCAATTCTAGTCCACAGTTTTTGCATTTTGTCTCATTTGTATCGGATCTTTTTTTGAGCAAACCCATTGTACATTAAAATTTGAAAATATGTTATAAATGATTTCCCTCCATGACTTAAATTTAGAGCCACAGAACAGCCAGGTTGCTCGGATGTTTTTTCTAAAATTTTTAGGCTCAATTCATCCCAAACTAGACATCAAATGCAGATAAACGGTGTTGCTTTCTGGCCTTGTAGGTATAGTGAAAATTGATTAATTGACCAAATGATTTTCCGCTCTTTTCTTTAATCTAATTTCTTAAAATGTTAAAAATGTATAATTGGAATGCTGACTTGGATGAGCCACGTCGCCTGCCATACCTTAATGTGATACTTTTTGCAAGTGCTGCCTCTCTTTCTCTTTTGCTTTTTCTGATTTTTGCACCGCAAATTCAGAAGATAATTGCAGAATTTCCACTTTTGATAGAAATAGCGTATTTTCCAACTTTTATTGTCGGATTTATTTTTGGAATGAAAGTCACAGAACGTGCAATAAAGCCCTCTGAAATACGTAGTCCGATTAAGCGAGGAATTGTCAAGATACTGCTGTTCTTCTTTATAATCGGAGGGCTGTTCAGCGCAGTCAGTTTTGCCCTTGGAGGCGGCATATTGATTCCAGCAAAGTCAGTACTAGAGATGGGATTGACTCAGTGGGTTACACAGTTTGTGACACAAAACGGCGGGCTTACGTTTTTGATATTATCTGGCATATCCCTCATGGCAGTAGCAACAAGAAGAATAATTGGACTTGATGGAATAGTAAACAGCATATCTACGTTTGTTGGAACCTTCTTCTTCTTCTCAATGATCGCACTTAGTTTATCCAACACACATCCGTCTCACTCTCAAGTGTATTTGTATACGTTTTATCATGCTGGAATAATTGGGGGTGCACTATACCAAATGAACAAGATGACATCAAAGCTTAACATGTGGGAAGACTATGCAAATGGATACTAGAAATCTAGGGATTGTTCTGCATACTAATATCTTCATTCAGATTTACTGAGAGATTCTTTTCCTGTGATTGGGATGCGCTCTGTTCTTCTAACATTTGTTTATACTCTAACTGTTTTTGCTTTGAAACGTGGTCTGAATACAAGACATCGTCACCTATGGCAAGATACAGCAAGGCAATCACAACAAGTGATGCGGATAACATTATCATGGAATACCCGACTGTTCTGTAATTGTGTGGCTCTGCCATGAACTAACCAAAATTCTAGAGAGATTTATTCTTTTAATTGGATAATTTTTTCCTGTCAGACTCATTTAAAATGACGATTTTCGTTGGTTCTATACCATACCAACCGAAAGGTAACAATACCCAAATTGCCTTTGATCCATTGCATGAACTGTCCATGCTGTGGCACAAAAATGGAAAAATCGCAAGACTTGGGCAATTCCATATTGATGAAATGCCCCGAATGCGGACTGTCTGATACTGTCCTTAAATCATGATTTGATTTTGTTTTTTACATCAAATAGCTGTAAGGTAATCAAGTCAAGTGCCTTTTTTAGGTGCTCAAACTCGTTTACCGAATGCATTTGACCCTCAACTAGTCTCCGTAAAACCTTGACTGCACCTTTCTGAAATTCATCGGAAGCAATTATCTCAAGGGCGTTTAGTTTGGACAATAAAACATCGAGTTCTTTTTTCATGTCGTCTGCCGATTCGTGTTTTTTCATCAAAAATACTCTTGTCTAATTGTAATATGAACTTAAAATCATAAAAGATCCTCATCAAGCTGTTCAATTGAATCCAGGTATTGCTTGCACGTGCAGCCTGGTATTGCGCATTTGCCAAGCCTCATTAGTGAGTCGCTTTTTACTGATGATTCGTGAATCTGGGCAACGTGGTGGCACCGCTTACAGTTCATTGTTTTGTAAAATGATGTCTTTAATTTAAGGAATAAGCACTGCTCTTGCTTCTATTTTTGATTGCTTGAGATGTGTCAAAACTTGATTTGCCTGCTCAAGCGGGAATGTCTTGTATATGATTTTAAGATCATTTTCAGTTGCTATTCTGAGCACTTCGGCCATATCGTTTCTTGATCCAATCAATGTTCCACGGATGGTCTTTTCCTGTGTGACATCAAAGCTTGGTATGTTGCCAAATGTAGCAAGTACTATGGTGCCACCTTTTTTTACCGAATTTATGGCAGCATCTGTTACTGATTCTGATGGCGCAAAGACAATTGCAGAATCTAGTAGTCCTTCTTCTTTTTTTAGTAAAGACAAAAACTCGACCTGATCACTCAAATATGTGATTACGTTGTCTGCCCCTACCTTTTTTGCAACATCCAAATGGCTTTTACTTCTTGCAAATCCAATCACTCTGCAACCATTTATTTTTGCAAATTCTACTGCAAGATGTCCTACTCCTCCGACTCCAAAGATACCTGTCTTTTTTCCCTTTTTTGGCTCACTTGCAATTACTGCCTTGTATGCAGTCACTCCAGCACAGAACAGCGGTGCGGCATAGGCCGATTCCATGGAATCTGGAACTATTGTTGCAAAGTCTTCTGTAATAGTAATGTATTCGGCATATCCGCCAAATAATGATTCTCCCGTGATTTCGGCAGAATCGCACAAATGCTCCTTTCCAATTTTGCAGTAATCACATTCTCTACACGAGCCATAAAGGGGCGATATTCCTGCTCTTTGGCCGACTCTGAATTTTGATACCTTTGTCCCAGTTTCTATTACTGTGCCCACAATTTCATGTCCCGGAACGGTTGGAAGTGCAGGAGGTATTCCGTATTTTTTCCAGTCTCCCTCTATTCCGTGTAACTGGGAACGGCACACGCCGCACGCCTCAATTTTCATTAGAATTTCATTTGGCCTTTTGATCTGATGTTTTTCGATTTCCCTTAATTTAAGCGGGTTTGTCTCAATTGGTGCAAGATTTTCCAGTAACATTACGCGCATCTTTGACATGATATCGACACAGAACCATGTTATTTTTAGATTGTTTAGATAAAAATTAATCCAATCATATCGTACCGTTTTCGTGGAACACGTAACAGAAGACGATCGCAGACGCGTTGAGCTGTTGGATTTGGTGTCAAAAAAGGGACTCAAAATACTGGAGTTAGAAGATCTAAAACAGCTGCAAATCCTCGTTGAAACCAAGGACTACACTCACAACAAAAAGGCGCAAAAATCCAAAGTAAAACTGCTTGCAAAAATAAATGCAACAATCTATGATATCGAAGAACGAAAAAAATTCAATTAGACACAAATAGTCAAACCGATGAATCATACCTGTGACAGAAAATAATCTGATTCATGAAACCAGCCCATACCTTTTACAGCATGCACATAATCCGGTTAATTGGTATCCGTGGAATGAAACCGCGCTAAAAAAAGCAATAGATGAAAACAAGCCAATCTTTCTTAGTGTTGGGTATAGCGCGTGCCACTGGTGTCATGTGATGGAACACGAGTCCTTTGAAAATAATGACATTGCAGAAATAATGAATGAAAGTTTTGTTAGTATCAAAGTTGACAGAGAAGAAAGGCCAGACCTTGATGATATCTATCAAAAGGTCTGTCAGATGACTACTGGGCAGGGAGGATGGCCACTTAGTGTTTTTCTCACCCCTGATCAAAAGCCATTCTATGTCGGCACGTATTTTCCGGCACTAGACAGCTATGGAAGGCCTGGCTTTGGAAGTCTCCTAAGGCAATTGGCACAGGCCTGGAAGGAAAAACCAAACGATGTAAAAAAGGCAGCAGAAAACTTTATGGAAACACTGCAAAAGACAGAAAAGGTAACCACTCCATCAAAGCTTGAAAAGTCCATTCTAGATGAGGCTGCAATGAATCTGATGCAAATAGCAGACAACACATTTGGTGGGTTTGGGGGAGCACCGAAATTCCCAAACGCTGCTAATCTTTCATTCGTACTACGATACTCCAAGATTTCAAAAATCTCAAAATTTTCTGAATTTGTATTCAAGACCCTAAACAAAATGGCAAAGGGCGGAATCTTTGATCAGATAGGTGGTGGATTTCATAGATATTCTACAGATGCAAGATGGCTAGTACCGCACTTTGAAAAAATGCTTTACGATAACGCATTACTGCCAATTGTGTATTCTGAGGCATATCAAATCACAAAAGACCCGTTCTATCTCGAAGTAATTCAAAAGACGCTGAATTTTGTTTTACGTGAGATGACCTCCCCCGAAGGCGGGTTTTATTCGGCACTTGATGCTGACTCTGAAGGCGAAGAAGGGAAATACTATGTCTGGAAGAAAAAGGAAGTCCAGGAAATACTTGGGAAAAATACGGATGTGTTCTGCTTATACTATGATGTGACAGATGGCGGAAACTTTGAGGGCCATGCTATACTAAACAACAACATCAGTACGTCATCTGCCGCATTTCACTTTGGGATAACAGAAGACAATGTGAAAAAAATTATTTCAGACTCTTCTGTTATGTTACTTGAGGCCCGCTCACACAGAATTCGCCCAGGCCTTGATGACAAGGTGCTGACTTCGTGGAACGCACTTATGATATCTGCATTTGCTAAAGGGTATCGTATTTCAGATGACAAGTCGTATCTAGAGGCTGCAGAAAAATGCATCTCGTTTATAGAAAAAAACCTTCTTTCTGAGAATCGTTTGTTGCGCACATACAAAAACGGGCAGGCAAAGCTTGGGGGCTATCTTGAGGATTATTCTTATTTCATAAATGCCCTAATCGATGTCTTTGAGATTAATCCGGAATCTAAATATCTAGAACTTGCAGTAAATCTGGCAAATCATCTAGTTGATCACTTTTGGGATCCACAGAGCAACAGCTTTTACTTTACTTCAGATGACCACGAAAAGCTCATCATAAGGCCAAAAAACAACTATGACCTTTCAATGCCCTCTGGAAATTCGGTTGCAGCAAACTCTCTTCTTAGACTCTACCATCTGACACAAGAAAAAAAGCTTCTTGACATATCGACAAAAACAATGGAGTCATTTTCCATAATGGCTGCAGAAAATCCATTTGGGTTTGGCTATCTGTTGAATACGATCTATCTTTATTTACAAAATCCAACGGAAATTACCATACTGAACACAAAAAATAAAAACATACTAAATCTGCTGACAAAAAGATTTCTGCCTGAGGGAATTTTGGTCACACTATCTAATTATGAACAATTGAAAAATCTAGCAAAATATCCTTTCTTTGCGGGAAAGGAATTTGATTCAGAAAAGACAATTGTCTTTGTGTGCAAAAACTTTTCATGCTCTTTGCCACTTGAAAGCGAATCTGAAATAGAAAAATTACTTTGATCGGAACATATTTACTTCTAAAATTTCGCCAACTTGGGGCCTTCCCATTCTTTCATATCTTATCCTTGGTATGGTAATTGATATTGTGGCCTGATCGTAGCTCTTTATCTTAATTGTTGGCTGTCCCTGCAATATTGCTTCAAGCAGTGGTTGTACCTGTTCTCTTAGCTCAGGGTCTAGCTTTTTTGCGACAGAATCCATGATTAGCTGTTTTTGTGATATGGACTCTGTCTGAACATCCTCTGCTAATGATAGCTGGATGATTTGCCCGCTGTCAATAATTTGCTGGACTCGATATCGTGTGGTCTCGGACATCAAATGATGTCATTTTTGTTTGAATTTATTTCCTTCTGGTCTTATTCTTCAAGTATTGCCTTTTTTATCAGGGGTGCCTTTTCTTTGAGAATCTTGTTGAATTCATGAATGTCTTCTAGTTCCACGGTTTTATTCTCATTTTCGTACGCTCTTAAAAACGCAGAATACACGCATCCTGCAATTATACCAAAAGCCGCATCTGGCACTGAATTTATTTCAGGCGCATAAGCCTCTGCGATTTGCCTGTAGGATGGAGCCTCGCTGATATAGTAATCCACTAAATTATCAATAAAGTCCTTTGTGTATTTTGTAATTGTCACTTAGTGTATCTTGGATTTATGATTTATAATGTTAATGAAAAATTTAACATTACATGTGGAAACTAGAGCGCGAGGATGACTTTTTTCGAATTTTTGACAAGGATCATAAAATAGCAGGATATTTTGTTCCAGATTATGGGGATATTTTTCCAGAAGACAAAGCCGACGAAGTAATAGAACAGATGCACAAAAATCACGACAAGGTTCAGGGGGGATACCTTACTGTACCAATGATAAAGTTTGGCATATTTGATTCAACTGAAGATGACATGGATATCGTGTACGTGGAAAGTCATCTTTCTGATGCCAGTATGCGACTTGGATTGTGGAAGGACTTTTTATTGCAAAACCAAATGCACCATTCAATTAGAATATCTCACACAGACCAAGACATGTTGAGTCTTACATTTCCAATAAAGTTCAAAGATACCATTCAACTTGAAAAAAATGCAATTCTTGATACCATACAACCAACACTGGACTTGCTACGCCAAAAGGGCCTACTTTAATTTGATCTGTTTTTTGCCTTGTTAAACAAATCAAGCGCAGCTATCTCGTTTTCAAATGATTCTTGGAGAAGCAGGTCGGATCTAATCTTATTTGATGTGTCGTTTGTCCTAATCCAATCTATTAGAAATTGGTCGCTTTCAAGTTGCTTTTGCGTGGATAACTTGAAGAGTTTTAGCGATGATGCAAAAGACTGGGGAGGCACCAACCCGTCATATCTTTTCAGCACGTTCTGAATGTTTTGAATGTGTGTGGCTGTATATTTAAGAAACTCTTCTTTTGTAATGCTATTTTCTTCAAGCATTTTCTTTTTTGAGTAAAATTCGGTTTGTGTTTGTTTTAGGTCGTCTTGAACATTCTTCAAACTATTCCCAAAATACTCACCTCTGTTTTTTGCTTGATCTGCTGAATAATAATAAAAAATTACTAGAGCAATAACCAGGGCTCCAACTCCGATTGCAACGTATGTGATTTTGCTATTTTTCTTCTTTTTTGGCTTCAACAATTTTTATGGTTTAAAATGCTTGATATTAATTAGTTGAAAAGCTTACTACGTTTCAAAAAGTAACTTAATATCTTATAAAACATTCATGATTAACAATATAGAATGTCATTGAAAATAACATCTGTCTTTGTTTTTGTGATAACATTTAGCCTGAC
>JAENJF010000050.1 GCA_016844685.1 Candidatus Nitrosotenuis sp.
AACTGTTCATCGATAGTTTAACTGGAATTTTTATGGCTTTTTTCTTGATTTGACTTTTTATCCACTCTTTAGTTTTGTGTGATTCCTCCATTAATGACAAGATCTCGGCTTCATTGGTAATGCGTTCAAGCTTTTTTTCAATAGATAGAGAATTTTGTTTTTGCATTTTATATTGCTTGTATCTTGTTGCCTTTTCAAGATTTCGATTATCCATATTAACTTCAACAAACAAATTTTACGTCATTTATCACAATACTATTTGAGACACCGACTATGGGAATGATTCTAAAACTGAAGCATAACTTGCAAAACGGTGATTTTGTGGATGTACTAATTTTTGGTGATATTTTGGCATAGTTTTTCCAATAGCCCCATCTAGTCCAAGTGGGCCATTAACGAATTTCTCTTTATTTGCCCACTTTAACACCTCGTCAGTTGGACAGTAATAATTTACAATTTTTCTTTTAATTACTTTATCCAATAATTTTCCATATTTTTTGGATGAAGGTACATCACTTGTAATTGATGCACCAAAAAAATATACGCTGTCAATCATTCCTTTGTTTTGTTTCTTTTTTGCCAAGTGCTCTATCGTGCTGAGAATCACCTGAGACCCCAAAGAGTGCCCCATTAGGCGGATTCTAGTTTTAGGACTGAGAGATTTGAAATCCCGTATAAACAGAGCCAAATTACGACCATTTTTCTCCGCTATTTTTTGTCCAGTAGTAAGGGCACGTTTGACATATTTTTTCAAATGAGCACCAGTAGTGTTAGAGTCATAGCTAAACCCAATTACAGGAAAAGCATACCCAAGATACCGTAAGCGATTTTTTGCCAATACTACTTTGGCAATAGCACCTGTGTTGTCATTTCGCAAGCCATGAATCATTATGGTTATTTCTGGAGAGTCAATTAATTTCTCAAATTCTTTTTTCGGGTATAAAAAATAAGAGTTGTTTTTGATTGTCTTTCCATGAGTTAAATCATAATATCCCCTAGTAGAGATTCTTGGAATAATTTTAGCCATCTTACTCTGATGGACCTAGTTGTTTTTTGTATTTTTCAATTTCTTCTTCTTCTACTTTGACAAATAGTGGAGATATTTCTCCTAAAAGATGACCAGGCTTTACCAAAAGATCAGAAATAAAATCCCACTTGTTTTCATTAACTTTGCCAACAAATCCAAGTTGGTTCCAAATCTTTTGAGCAGATTCTGGAAGAAACGGATAAATTGCTATTGCCATGCTACAAGCAGCATTTACTGATAAAAATACACATGTTGCAGTTCCAGGCCCCTTCTTCCAAGGCTCTTTGTGTTGAAAGTATTGATTAAAAAATGATGAAAATTCCATGATTTTTTTGAGCGCCCTATCCAAATGATTTTGCTCCATCAAGGTTCCTATCTAAGTTGATAAATTCTTTATCCTGTTTTCAGCCTCCTTGTCTTTATCATCGTGCACTTCAGTTTCAGGAATGACTCCGTCAAATGCTTTTTTTGTAAACCCCAACGCACGATTTACAAAGTTTCCAACGTTGCCGATTAGTTCAGAATTAATTCTGTTTGTAAATTCATTCCAATCAAAATTCAAATCATCTTGGGAATATGGATTTATTGCAACCAAATAATATCTCAGATAGTCAGCAGGGTAATACTCTAAGAATTGCTTCAAACCAATATACCAGTTTCTGCTTTTAGATATTTTTTTCCCCTGTAATGTAAGATGGCCTCTTGTAGGAATATAGTCAGGCAATTTGTATTCGCTGTTTATCCCTAACCGCATTGCAGGCAAAAAGAGATAATGGTGATAAACAATGTCTTTGCCAATAAAGTGATAAATGTCTGCAGAGTTCCAAAATTCTTTTCCATTAATTCCCTTATCTTCAAGAAATTTTATTGCAGTAGAAATGTATGCCAGGTGGTTATCAAACCATCCATAGAAGACCTTGCCTTTGGCAGTGTCAAGTGGAATAGGAACACCCCATACAATATCCCTTGTTATATCCCAATCAATTAGACCAGATTTTATCCAATTCTGAACATATTTTTTTACATCCTTTTGGAGATTCTCATTTTCATCTAGCCACTTTGATAATGAATCACCAAAGTTTTTGAGTTTGAAAAAGTAGTGAGTTGTCTTTTCTTTTGTAGGAGTTGCACCACAAATAGAACACCTGGGATCAAAGATTTCCTCCGGAACACGTCCGCAGCTTTCACAAAGATCAGAGTACTGATCAGCAGCTTTGCAGTATGGACAAATGCCTTTGACGTATCTGTCTGGCAAGAATTTTTTGTCATTACTGCAGTAAAACTGGATGATTTCTTTTTCATAAATATGGCCTGCAGCATCAAGTTTTTTAAAAACATCTTGAACAAATTGTATGTTTTCAGAAGAGCTTGTTTTGTAAAAAAAATCAAAGTCAATCCCGGCAGCAGTAAAATCATCATAGTCGCGTTTGTTCCAATATGTTACATATTCAGAAGGAGTTTTTCCTTCTTTTTCAGATTGTAGCAAAATAGGAGTGCCAAAATCATCAGATGCACAAATATAGTAAGCCTCCACCCCCCTTAGTTTAAGAAATCTCGTAGTCACATCTGCTGGCAGATATGTCGATGCGATATGTCCTAGATGGATTTCGCCATTTGCATATGGTAACGCACTGGTAATTATTGCCTTGGACCTCATGGACAATATTTTAGATTACAATAGAGGTTAAGAAGTTAATCATTTTTTATTCTTAAAACAAGAGAAAAATTTTCCGCTGATTGCATTTTGAAAAATTCATGATTCGGGCCAATTACCACCACACAAAGAGCATCTGCCCCTATACCCGGAATAGCGGTCATCCCACACCAAAACAGCTGATTTTTTTCCGCAGCTAGAGCATAGAAATTTCTCGGAATTATCCACATAAAGATTGGCCGTATTTTGCATATAATATTTTGTAAGCATTTTAATTAAAAAACGAAGGACTGGTTGACAACATTACTCAATTAGGATGTAAGAGCTGAGACAATAGACTAGAAACCAAGAAAATTTTTAATCAACAAGAATATTCAGACAAATCTTCCATGTCATCAGATTTTTCATCAACGACATTCAGGTGATAAAGAATTAATTTACTTCGATTCAATCATAACATCTCTTGGGTAATATGATATGATCCTAATAATAGATATAAAACCATTACGAGTGAATCATAGCAACCCATGATACAAATAAAAATAAAGTTGGGAGAGGAATGTGTCAAGCATAGAAATTGTTCTGCATTAAGAAATATTGAACAGATATAGGACAAAAAACTACAAAATCAAGATATATTATAAAAAATAGTTAAAAATTACCAACTATGCATGTATTTGATTTGCTCTGGATTAAGACTATCAATTTTTACATCCATTGCCTTTAGTGCGTCAACTAATAATTTTGTTGCCAATCTTTGCATGGTTTTTTAGAATATACAAAATAGAAAGAATTTGGTTAGAAAATGATTGTGCCATTACTTCTGGCGGGTGTCCTTCTGCTGCAACTAGATTTGCCAATCGGCCCTCACCAATTAGATAAACACGTTTACCGTTTTTGAGTGTACACTCGTCAAGGTTTGCTCTAACTCTTTTTACTGATTTTGATTCCTTGAGTAAGAATTTACTGTCAATTTCCACATCAAAGTGGCCTACATTTCCCAGGATTGCGCCATTTTTCATTTGCAAAATATGTTCTTTTCTAATCACGCTAGTCATTCCAGTGCATGTGATAAAGATATCACCTAGTTTGCAAGCTTGTGCCATTGGCATTACATCAAAACCATCCATGTGTGCCTCTAGTGCTTTTACGGGATCGATTTCAGTTACAAGAACTTTGCAGCCCATTCCATCGCAGCGGGATGCAACACCGCGTCCAACCCAACCATACCCCACAACTACAACTCTTTTTGATGCCAAAAGTAAGTTCATTGCACGCAAATAACCATCAATTGTGCTCTGTCCAGTGCCATATCTATTATCAAACATGTGCTTTGTGTATGCTTCATTGACCAGAATTACTGGATAGCGTAGTTTGCCTTGATTTTCAACTGCCCTAATTCGGGTGACACCAGCTGTAGTCTCCTCAGTTGCGCCAAGAATTTTCATGTTTTTGTATCGGTTGTCAAAATGAGCTTTCACGTTCATGTCAGCACCATCGTCAGTCAAAATAGTGGGCTTGTGATTCAAGACTTGATCAATACACCAATCATATTCTTTTACAGATTGTCCATGCCATGCATAAACATGAATTCCTTGAGATGCAAGAAACGCCGCAATATCATCTTGTGTGGTAAGAGGATTTCCACCGCAGCATGCAACAGTAGCACCTAGTTGCTTTGCACCCATTAAAAGAACAGACGTTTCCTTTGTGATGTGTAGACAAAATCCAAGTGTTATACCTTTGAGAGGTTTTGATTTTTTTAATCTGTTAATAGTGTTGTTTAAAATTTGCATATGCGAACTGGCCCATTCATAAGAGAGTTGTCCGTCTTTGATCAGTTTTGGAGAGGACTTTACTTTACTCATAAAATAATCAGTAATAGTGGTGTATAAAATCCTTAAGAGCCATGAGGCAAGACCAAATTTAGAAAATATTTTTAAACTAAATTCGACAAGTAATTTTTAAAACTGTTTGTAAATTAAAAATATCAATGCAATTTTATTTCGGGGTAATCTATCCACATTTCTTTATGCAGAAATGTTTGATTATTTTTATTAAATTCACTTATACTGCCATATCCATTTGATCCAGTTAGTGAGGGATATTCAAAATATAGTGCAACATAAAGCGGTTGGTTATCATTTGAAACTTTATCCCACATAGCAGGTTCAATAAAAAACCAATAGCTTTTCTCCATGTGGGGCAGTAATGGTCCAAGATTAAATTCAGTTAATGGCTGCTTTAGAGATTCTTTAGTCAGAGGTGATGCAGATACAATTGATTTGGCTTTAACAAAAGAGGCAGGCAAATCACCAAAGTTTTTTATTGTAATTGAAAATTGAATATTTCCGTTAATCGAGTTATCCATTCTTTGGATTCCAGAAGTTGGTCCTATCCAAGGTCTTAGACGATATTCGGTTTCGATTTTACTCATTCTAGTGGATGCCTCTAAATGCCTAAATGTTCGCACTAGCGCGATAGCAAGCACTATGGTTCCAATCCCGGTTAACCAATGAGCAATGCCAATCCACAACTCCAAAGATAATCCAGATACCAATTCAGTTTCCACGAGTTGATAAACAGGGGTGGGGTATTCAAGTATTTTGATGGGATTCTAATATTAGACTAGAATCAAAAATTATCTTTAAAACCACGAGTCAACATAGAGAATTAATTTTTCATTGTTAACTTGATTGATTGTGCCAATCTATACGATGAACAAAAAGGCATAAAAAGATAAAAAACAGCGATTCATTTTTTCCCCAACATTTCTTTTTGAATCATTGTCCTACCTCAGGGGAGTCTAACCACATCTCCTTGTGTACAAAATTTTGACTGTTCTTGCATTCACTAATCATTCCGTAACCATTCAAACCAGCTATTGATGTATATTCAAAATAGATTGCAACATAGAGTGATTCATTATCATTTGATACTTTTTCCCACATTGAAGGTACAACAAAGAACCAGTATATTTTTTCCATGTGGGGCAATAATGGCCCAAGATTAAATTCAGATAGAGGTTGTTTTAATGATTCTCTAGTTAGAGGTTTGGTATCAACGATTGATTTGACTTTAACATCAGATCCTGGTAAACTTCCAAAATTTTTTATAGTAATTGAAAACTGGGCGTTTCCATTAATAGAGTCATTCATTCTTTTTATTGGCGAGGATGGACCAATCCAGGGCCTGAGACGAAACTCTGTTTCAATTTTACTCATTTTTGCTGAAGCCTCAAGATGTTTAAAAGTTCTAACTAGCGCAATTACAAGGGCCACAGTTCCAACTGCTGTAAACCAGTGAGCAATGCCAATCCACAACTCCAAAGATAATCCAGATACCAATTCTGTCTCTATGCATTTTCCATAGTCACATATTCAAATATTTTGCTAGTATACAAAATTAAATGTCTCTAGTCAACTGATTTATGATATATTTTTTCAAAGAATGTTTGCAAGAATTGACGAGCCTTTTGATCCTCAATTTTCATTAGGGTTACAGTTTCAGGATTTAGTTTAGAGTGACGATCTGGAAGGTCATATGAGAAAATATTGTCAATTTTCTCAAAAGGTTCCTTTAGGCACTCTGGACATAAATTAGTCATAATGGTTTGAGCTTGAATCTGCTGTTGGTCCTTGACGTCTGCAAAGCGATGATCCACCCTGTCAAAACCAAAGATTTCCTGGCCATCAGAATACTGGAATCCAAGTTTCTCTATTGCCTCTATTTTCTCTTGATTTAAAATATCACTATCCACACTTACTGGTTTAATGTAATCGCGGTTCCAAATTTTATCAAAGGTCCAATTATTTCCCTCATCGTCTATTGCCGTATTTTTACCAGTTTCAGTTAGGTGGTAAACATGACCCCTGTTTATCCCAGAATATTCCTCTGGAGGATTCATGGAATCCCCGACTATATGTATTCCGTGATTAAAGTAATTTTGCCAGCCGTTTCGCTCAAAATCCCAGATGTTTGTAGCGACCATGTTGTACTCTAATGGTTCTCTAAAGACATGATGAAATGTAACTTCGCGGCAAACAGCATTACCGTTATCGCTGCACCGTACATCAGTTGTAGTTACATTGACGTTTCCAAGTACATGTTCTGGATCAAACAAAGTGACAGATTCTATGCCATCAAAGGTTACGTCATAATTTATGGTAGCTCGACCTTCATTGAAAATTTCGCCTTTACCAAGACCGTATGATAATCCCACATGTGCAATATTGTCAAGGCCCCTCTCTTCATAGATTTTGAGTTTTATTGTATTATTTTGTCCAACTGGAGTTGTAATTAATGGATATGGTGTATAGTATGGCAATACATCAATTGGATTATCATTAAATGAAAATCCTCCATCTACAATTCTTTTTTCGTTTTGGCCCATTCCCAACGTCGGAGGAGCGTCAATTAGGGTACCGCCGCCAAACAATGTAGCTGCCCCCAATGCTTGAACTACTAGTCCGGCTCTAGAAATTCCACCGCCTCCGCCACCCGGAGCGCCAATGTTACAAAATCCAAGAACGTATCTGCCACTTGGATCAACAGTTATTCCATCTGATGTGGGTTGTAGTTGGTTGGTGACTGTTCCTGCTCCAAAATTATGAGTAGATAAATCACCTCCCTGTTGTGCTCCATAAGTCAACACTTCCCATGAAGCTCCAGGTTGTGACTGGTGTAAAAGACAGAGATAGTCAAGGGGGAATGCATCAGGGTCTGCGATTAGAGCATTTGTAAATGACATTGTCACTGTGATTCCTGATCCTGCAGCAATCTCTGCAGTTCCAAGCTGCAAGTCAACTGAATCAATGACTGCACCAATGCCAGTAGATTCATCAAAATCATCAATTAAAATATCTTTAATAATTACAGTTCCTCCAGTTACAACATTTTCAAGTGTTCCCTGGAATCTTCCTGCAAATGCTGCGGGGGGTTGATACGAAATGGAAATTTCTCCATTTTCTGAAACTATGAAAGAGCCAGCAAACACACCTGAATTAACACCGTTTTCAATCAGGTCAACTTCCACACTTGTACCAGCACCTTGAATTACATCAATAGTAATGATATCGATTTGAGAACTGTCAAAATTTACAGTGCTGTCAAATGTAGCAGTGATTACAGCCGTAGCACCAGGACCATAACTAGTGCTATCAGGAGTAAATGTTACATTAGGAGAATCTCCAATGCTTGAGTCTAAAATATCCCTATAAGAGATTACAGGTGAGCCAACAGTTGCAGTAGTAATTACCTTACCTGTAGTAAAGGCATCAGCATTTGGAATAAATGTAAAACTAGATACAAAAATCAAGCAAGCAAAAAGTATAATCATTTTTTTATGTGTTTTTTTGTGAGATATTTTTAAAAGTGGAAAATTGTGTATTTTGAAATCGTTCTCTATTGATTGTTTATTATTCCATGCAATTTTACTATTAGATAATTTCGTGTTGGATCATATAATATGATGTTGTAATAATAAAAAAGGTTATCGGTAAGACGATGTAATAAATTTAGAACTATGAAACAGCCATTTTGGATAAAATAGATTCAGCAAAAAGGAATGCATTAATTTTATTTCTATTTCATTATGCAATCAGAATCAATCTTGCAAAAATAGAATTGTTTTTCAAATGCCTACTTTAGCTTAAAGTATGCAGTGAGACTTTCACCATTGTTTGTAGCATTTACCTTGACTACCCAGCAGGTATTTGGTAATTTTGGAGTCTTCCAGTTTGCCTGGAACTGGCCTGCTGTAGTATCATACTTTAGTGATGTTCCACCAGTGTTTGTAATCTCTATTGCATCAGCTGGTGTTGCTGCAAAGTCGGTGCAACTTGGTAACTTTGCTTGTGTAAATTTGGAGATATCCAATACGCTGGTCCTTTCAGTTGTACCTGCTGGAATTCCATCAAATACCTCAAACTTTAATGGGACAGACTGTCCGCCCTTGACTGTATTTACGACGCCATTCATATCTACTGGATGGTAAAAACCAGCCATTTTCCATAAAAGACCAGAATCATACAGAGATTGTGTGACATTTGCCGCAATTGGAGCAGTCAACTCTGCTGTCTTGTGTGCAGAACTGTGAGTGCCATCCATTGTCTGTGCACCAGTAGTGGTTCTAAAGTTAAATTGTAAATTATTCCACTCGTCATAGTCCTCAAGAACTATGCCGCTAGTAGTTAGTCCGCATCCAATTATTCCAAAGTTATTGATATCAGTAGCTGCAGCTGAAGTTTCACTTGTAGATCCATCATTGTCCCAGTTAATCGCTGTTGCAGTAACTGCAGCTGATGTAGTACTTGAACCAGTCTTAATTATTACATGAGTCGCAGTGGATCCAGTAGCTATTGCTGCCCAAACAATTTGAGGTGTAGTTGCACTACTACTTCGTACTCCTAATGATTCATTTAGTGCGGCCTCAGTTAACGGAGATCCCTGAAATAATCCAGAAGAGTAACTTAGATTCCAATTTGCGACAGTCAAGTACCCAAGAGGCATTGGAACTTGTCGTGCATAGTTCATCACACTACTGTGGTTTGGCTTGCAGTTTTGATCCTTGTCTGCGGGGACTGTTCCAACTGCACCTGATGTTGCAGATGATACCAAAATCTTGCCAGGTCCGCCATGTGATAAATTAAAGTTATGTCCCAATTCGTGCAAAATTGTACCAGACTGCTCCTCAATAGTTCCTTCAGGACCAGTATGAGATCCGTTTGATTCCCCAAATGGAGCGCAGCCAAGTGCTATAATAAAGTCATTTCCTAGTGGTTCGGCAAGTCCAGATGGAGAATTACATCCGCTACTACCTATTGCGTGTGCACCCAGTCCATAGTAGTATGCTTGGGCTTTAGCATCTAGTTTAGTAGTTGTAACTGCCATCTGTCCACTTCCACTTGCTAATGCTACTGTGCCAGTTGAAGGAGTCACACTGGTGTCAATGGTTGGCAAGGTAAATGATTTAGCAGCAGTGGTGGCAAATGGTATCTTTGTGACTACTACTCTGCTTGTTCCAGTGGCAGTTGTAGTAGATGACGGTGTACCAAATTCAACACCAGCTACTGCTGAAATTGCAGGAGTTGAAAATGTCATAGTTGCGGTATTAGAAACAGTTATTCTTTCTTTAATAATTATGGTTCCTTGGGTATATTCAGCACCAGCCGGTGTGGTTATTGCAATTCCAGTTGCTCGCAGTTTTACTGGAGTGCCAGCCACTAGAGAATAGGTACCAGCATTAGTAATAGTAGGTCTCTCAGTAGATGCGCCAAAGTATTGGGCCTTTAAAGAGTCAAAGTCATTGTTACGATTAGCATCAATGTCAAACCACGCATTAATGTTATCAAGATGTGTAATTGTTGAATCTGTTGTATCATCTAGTGCAAAGGTTATTCCCTTGGCAGAAAATGCACTAGCCAAATTTGTCTTTGCTGCAGCAAGCAGATTGTGACCTGCCATGGAATCAAATTCAACGTAAACATTTTTGAAGCCAACATTAGGATTAGAACCAGTCAAAGCATATTTGTAAGGGTATGTAGTTCCACCATATACAGCCGTATATTGAACACCGTTTCCTGAACCTTCCCAAGTATCGCACAGATTATCACCATCATCATCATTACCAGAACCGCAGACTATGGCACTGTATATTGTACCTGCACTAGGTGTTGCAGTAAATGCAGTAGTACCACCAACACCTGCAAGGGAATTAGATTCTTTAGCGTAAGAGCCTGGTGCAGAAGAACCTAGATAATTTGCATCTTCAGCAAAAGTAGCAGTTACTGGTTCGGATACACTTGTAGGGCTAGTTGTTTCACCAGTGCTAAGATAGTTGCCTCAT
>JAENJF010000014.1 GCA_016844685.1 Candidatus Nitrosotenuis sp.
GCGGGATCCGACAGTATTTTTTGTGTGTACTCGTTGAGCAAGATATGGATTGACTGTCTTAGTTTGTATGGTATTGACAACAAACAGCCATTGATTTTGAAGTTGTAGCAGTTTACCAGAAATAGTTTTCTGACAAACGGAGATTTTGTCTTTATTCCCCTTTTGATTGATTGCTTTCGGTTCTGTAATATGCCTGCAGCTTGTGATATTGCATTTAGCTTGTAATATGACATGATGTCGTAGCTTTGCAGCTTGCGATATGCCAATTTCGAAAGTCTTTTTAGTGTGGAGCAGTTATTTTCAAGGCCAATTTTAATACAGTCATTGACCATCTGAGTGAATGTCTCCATCATTCGAATCTGTTCGCCGTTTGGTGTATGGTTCTGCCTTATGGATTTTACAGGCAATGTGTTATTCTTGAAACGCATGTATTAAACGGATTTGATCTGCTGAATATTGACCTACAACACGCGAGATTTACACCATCGATGAAACCTGCTTTTGAACTATCTTTACCTGTATGATTTTTGCTTTCTTCTTCTAGCTCCAGGACCGCCGAACACGTAACTCTGTTCTGACCGGCTTTGCAAATGGATGTTCTTTTGGATCCTTTTTTGATTTTGTCCAACCAGTTAATGCTCTTGAAATTGCAGTTGCAGTAGCATATGCTTGACCCATAAATCCTCCGCCTTTAACGCGAACCGAAATGTCTACTTTACTTCTTAATTCACCTGCAATCTCAAGTGGACTCAAAATTACCTCTCTTGCGGTTTCCTGCTGTATCATTTCTGCAGGAGTATTGTTTATTCTAACTCGACCTGTCCCTTTTGTGATGTAAACATGTGCCCTTGATGTCTTTCTTGTTGCAAAGTAAATCTCTGTCTTTGGAATCATGTTGGTGTCCAGCCTACTGTTTTTGACAAGTTAGACATGGTGGTATAATTGGCAGAAGGTCTTGTGATTTTTGCGTTTTCCAAGACTAGTTTCTTTGATGATTTCAATTGCTTTGGTACTCCCATGTATGTGCGAAGGCGTTTTAGCGCTGCGCCCCCTGATGGTTTTTTCCTTGGAAGCATTCCGCGTATCATCCTTGCAATGATTGTGTCTGGTCTTCTTGGGTGATATGGACCATGTTCTGGGTGGATTATACTTGAAATCTCTAGAAAGCCTCTATACTCATTGATGATATTGCTTCTGTTTCCACTAATCATTATTTTTTCACAATTCACAACCGTAACGCGATTTCCCTCTAAGAGCATCTTTGCGACATTTGAGCTTAGTCTGCCTGCAACCTGGTCTGTTCCGTCCACTACTATGTTTTGAACTTGCTTATCCAATTATTCTCACTCCCTTCCCTGAAGGAAACTTGGAAATCATTTCAGAATGACTGATAATTTTTCCGCCTGCCTCTAAAATCTTTTTTGCGGCCGAAGTAGACATGGAAAACGAACAAACTGTTATTTTGTGGGAAATTTTTCCGGTTCCAAGTAGTTTGCCTGGTACTATTATGACGTCGTTGTCGTTGGTAACACTGTCTATTTTGGTCAAATTTACTACTCGTTTTGCAATAGTTGGCTTTAGTGCCATTTCTGCAATCTTTGACCAGATGGGTGCATTGTTCTTAGTTGATGCCTGTTTTAGATCCTTTACCATCTTTACTACAATCTGATTGGTCATAGAATGGCCTTTTGTAGCCCAAATATAATATATATGATCAAGCCTTTAGTTCGGATATTATTTGTTTGAACTCTTGGAGTCTACTTTCAAGTTCATCAACTCCCGCCAAAAGAATCTGTTCTGGACTTAGTGCACCAGTAGTTTCGATTGTAAGCACATGTTCATCTGGCTTGTCCGTGTGAGTGAGAACTGATACGTTTGCAGAATTCCATTTGGCGTGGTCTGATCCGCGTCCAAGTCTTGCATACGCTTCGACTTTGAGCTTTTGACCTGGAGCTAATTGCACAATTGGAATCTTGTCTGATACTGCCTTTACTGTGTCATCCTCTGAACTGAGTTCTGAAGAGTAGATGGTTCTCGTTACATCTGTTTCTCCAGAATCTATGACTAGCATGACGCGACAGTTTGAACAACCAGACTTGCTTTGGCATGCGCACTTTGCAGGTTCTGCAAATCGCTTCAAGTCAGTTTTTATTGGTATGAGGCCTAATCTGTGAGCTACGCCCTCATCTGACATTACAGATGAATTATCGATGACATCAACAGTATCTATTGCAAAAACAGGAACGCCATTAAGACAAATTCGTCTTAGTGCATTTGCATATTGTAGGGGCGCACCTTTTATCTTAACTGACATACGCTGCTTATCCTGCGAAATTATCTCTAAAGAAGGCAAATCTTAAAAAAAAATTCGCTGGTCCACATAAAAATCTAGCGTGTTTTAGGTACTGTCCCGCCCGATTTTGCAAGTATGCCTTTTCGAGTATATTTCAAAATAACCTGCATCTTATGTGCCATGTGGGTTATACCGGAAGTTGCTTATTGCAAAATATGTCTGGCAATTCCATGATAAAAAAGACTCCAGCCGGTTTTTGACTATTTTAAAATGACTGCAAAACAATGAGAGTAATCTCTCAATCCTCAGAGTCACGGTTCAATTGTAGACAAACAAGTAATAGAACCTAAATACCAATATTTGACTACTAAAAACATGACTGAAGTAACGGTAATCAGGCACTCCGTAGCCGGGGAAAAATTCGAGATTCTTGTAAAACCCGATCCTGCCCTTGAGTACAAGTTGGGCAAAAGAAAGGACGTCTCAACAATCTTGGTTTCAGACGAGGTGTACACCGACTCAAGCAAGGGAACTAGGGCGTCTACAGAAAAATTACTAAAGGCGTTTGGCACACAGGACACAAATGCAATAATAGAACAAATTATTAAAAAAGGAGATCTTAACTTAACCACAGAACAACGACGAAAAATGATTTCTGAAAAAAGAAAACAAATCATTGACTTTATCGCAAAAACATACGTTGATCCAAGATCACACCTGCCTCATCCCCCAATGAGAATTGAGCAAGCATTAGAACAAACAAGAATCTCAATTGACCCATTCAAAAACTCCGACGAACAAGCAAAGGACGTAGTTGAAAAACTCCGTACAATAATTCCACTAAAATCCGAAAACATGCTACTTGAAATTATAGTTCCGGCCCAATACGCCGCCCAATCTTATTCTGTACTAAAGTCAACTGGTACAATAAAAAAAGAAGAATGGCAAAATAATGGATCGCTTAAAGCAATACTAGAAATACCTGCGGGAGCAAGGGCAAACGTGATAGATAGGCTTGGCTCTATAACAAAGGGCGCGGCAACCGTGGAAATGGTAAAGTAATGGATGATATTAAAAGAAAATATGTAATTCCCGGTGATGTGATAACAACTGGTCCATACAGGGCAGAAGAGAACGTTAATCTTGTCGGCGACAAAATTATTGCAACTTCTGTCGGCATTTCTGAAATTTATGATAGCGGCGTTAGGGTCATTCCACTGACTGGCATGTATCTTCCAAGAATTGATGATTTCATAATTGGCATAGTGAAATCACACACTTCACTTTCATGGGAACTTGATATGCGTTCATGCTATCCGGGCATACTGCCTGCTCAAGATGTTTTTGGAAGAGATTTTAACCCAAAGGTTGACGAGCTGACATCACGCCTCAAAAGGGGGGATCTAGTTGCTGCAAGAATTGCAAATTTTGACAGATCAAGAGACCCGCTCATTACAATCGGTGATAGAGACCTTGGAAAAATCGAGGAAGGCGAACTTGTCAAGATTTCGCCAAGCAAAGTTCCAAGACTTATTGGAAAACGCGGTTCAATGATTCAAACAATAGAAAGTGCTACAAAGGCATTGATTACAATTGGACAAAATGGATACATCGTAGTTTCGTGTGAGGATCCAGAGGGATTATTAAAGGCACTTGAAGCCATTAGAGTGATTGAAGAACAGGCACATGTTCCAAATCTGACTGAAAAAATACAAGAAATGTTAGGATCAAACAGTGAATAATAATGGGTGTAAGAAAATCAGATATAGTATTACTAGATGATAAAGGAATTCGTTGTGACGGAAGAAAAATCGACGAACCTCGCCATATCATGATTAAGGCCGGCGTTCTCAAAAATGCAAACGGTTCTGCATATATTGAATTTGGGGAAAACAAAATACTTGCAGGTGTTTTTGGCCCTCGTGATGTTCATCCAAAACACTTGGCTAACACAGACCGCGGAATTCTACGGTGTAGATACCACATGCAGCCGTTTTCAGTAGGAGAAAGAAAAAACCCAGCCCCATCAAGAAGGGAAATTGAAATCTCCAAAGTCATCAAAGAGGCATTAGAGTCTGCAGTCATGCTTGAGAATTTCCCAAGAACTGTAGTGGATGTATACATAGAAGTTCTTCAGGCAGACGGTGGCTCTAGATGTGCAGCGTTAGATGCCGCAGCCGTAGCCTTGGCAGATGCTGGCATTCCAATGAGAGATATGGTTTCAGCGTGCGCCGCAGGCAAAGTAGCAGATACTATTGTTTTAGATATTAACAATGAGGAGGATCAAGAGGGACAAGCAGACATGCCAGTTGCATACATGCCAAACTTGGAAAAAATTACACTAGTTCAGTTAGATGGCGTTTTAACAGCACAAGAATACAAAAAATGTCTAGAGACAGCAATAAACGGATGTAAGATAGTGTACGAAGTTCAAAAGAAGGCACTAAAAGACAAATTCTTTGGAGATAACCCACAATGAATACCTCAATAATTGATGCTCTAAAAAAGAAAAAAATTCTTGCTCTGTTAAAAAATGGTCAAAGAATTGACGGAAGGGCATTAGATGAGTTAAGACCTCTTACTGTTGATACTGGAGTAATCCCAAAGGCCGAGGGCTCAGCACGAGTGAGACTTGGCGATACCGAAGTTGTATGTGGAGTAAAGATTCAACTTGATAAACCATTTCCAGATCTTGGCGATAGGGGAATTTTCATCTGCACTGCAGAAATATTGCCGCTTGCAGACCCTAACGCAGAACCAGGCCCACCAAACGAGGAAGTAATTGAACTTGCTAGAGTAGTAGACAGAGGAATAAGAGAAAGCCACATGATTGATCTTACTAAATTAGTCTTGATAAAAGATAAATCGGTGATAGGCTTGTTTGTTGACAATAGTGTTACCGATTATGATGGAAACTTGTTTGATGCATGCTCTTATGCTTCTGTAGCAAGCGTACTTTCATGCAAGGTACCAAAATGGGAACTCAAAAACGATGTTCCAACATTGGTACCGGGCGAAGTATCTGATCCACCAACCACGACAATCCCAGTTTCCGTAACAATGGGCAAAATTGCTGATACCATAATAGTTGATCCAAACGCAGATGAATGGAAATGCATGGATAGCAGAATAACCATAACGACAAACAGTGACGGTAACATATGCGCCGTACAAAAGGGCGGAGAAGACGGTTTTACTTTTGATCAACTCGTAAAATGCTCAGAAATCTCAATTTCGACCGGAGCAAAAATAAGGGAGATACTAAAACAAGTACCCGGTGGGAATAAATGTTAAAACAAGGATCATCACTAATCGGTCTTGGCCAAAAGTATGGCATCAAGCACAGAAAGAAATTCACACAGGTCCACACACTTCTGAAAGCAAAAAGAAAGTGTCCAGAATGCGGCTCTCTAAAATTCGGAAGAGAAGCAGTAGGGATATGGAAATGCAAAAAATGTGGATACAAAGTAGCTGGCACTGCTTACGATGTCGACATTTAGTGCAGTGATAGAAATTTCTGCAAAGGACAAAACAAAGGCAATCTTTGATTCTATTAGTATAGACAACAAATTTTATCCTGAAAACCCAACAAAGACAACTGTTTCTCTGAAAAAAAATACCATCAACATATCTATTAACACTGATGAGCTGCCACACCTGAGGGCAAATCTGAATTCAACACTTCGTCTTATACAGGCAAGCTACGATTCTGTCGAATCGGTAAAGTTATAAGAAATTCAGACAGCACGTCATCATGTCTTCTGGCCAGCAAATCCCTCCGTGGTTGCAAGAGCAAATTATGAAACTACAGCAAGCCCAGCAAAACCTACAGTCAATTCTTGCACAAAAACAGCAGCTAGAAATGGAACGAATAGAATCTGACAGGGCACTTGAAGAACTAAAAAAAATTGCAGATACTGACCCAGCATACAAGCACGCCGGCTCTCTTTTGATAAAATCGACAAAGGCAACTCTCATTGCAGAACTGGAAGAAAGAAAAGAACTTGCAAACACACGAGTAACGGTGCTCGCAAAACAAGAAACAAGAATCAAGGAAAGCATCAAAGAACAGGAAACAAAAATTAACGAAATGGTGCGCAGTGGACAAAAACCAACTTCCTAAGAAGATATTAACAATTAAGCAACAACTGTCTTGATGAAGATTGAAAACCTTCGCATTGTAGTAGACGAAAGGGAAAGAAAAAGCGGCATTCCCGATTTACTAAAAGCGATAGGGGTTAACCTTGAGGTAAAAACACTTCCAATAGGTGACTATATTGTGGCGCCAGAGACAATCGTGGAAAGAAAAAGCGTCTCTGACTTGATATCGTCTATCTTTGATGGCCGCTTGTTTGACCAGTGTGACAGGCTAAAAGAAAACTTTGCGCACCCGATAATCCTAATGGAGGGAAATGTTGATGAAATTGACAGTCTAGTTGAAAACCCCTTTGTGTTTTATGGTGCTCTATCAACAATAGCAATCGACTTTAAGATTCCAATAGTTCCAACTGCAAGCGCAGCACACACTGCAAAACTATTGGTTTCAATGTGCTCAAGAAAGGACATGACAAAAGGACCATTCCTAAAAAAGATCAAAAAATCAAACGATGTGCAAAAACAACAGCTATCCGTCCTTTGCAGTCTCCCAGGGATTGGAGAAAAACTGGCAGTAAGAATGCTTCAAAAGTTTGGCTCGCCTGTACGTACGTTAAATGCATCACTTGCCGAACTATCCAAAGTAGAAGGATTAGGAGAGGCACGCGCAAAAAAAATAAAACAAATGCTGGAAAAGGAAAGTAAATTTAGAAAGGAACAAAATCAAAAAACACTTGACTAGAATACAATAAAATGTCTTTTTACCAAAGGTAAATTGTGCTGGCCTCTCATTTATGGCTCAAAGAACACATCGATGATCCTAATTTAGTAATTTTAGACACTAGACCAAAAGTGGCATACATGTATGGTCATATCAAAAATTCTATCTCGCTTACTGTTGAGCAAGTCATAAAAATAAGTCAACATGGAGCGCATCTTGTACCTGATACTGTATTTTGCTCGGAATTGTTTGGTTCAATTGGAATCGATGAAACAAAGACTGTTGTAGTAACGGGAGAATTGATGGATCCATCTGTTGCAAGAATTGCATGGACTATTCTTTACCTTGGGCACTCGGACACTAGAATACTTGACATTGGAATCAGTACATGGCAAAGCCTTGGATTGCCAATGACGCGGGCGCAAAAAAAACTACCTGCGACAAAATTTGTGCCAAAGCCAAGACCGGAAATAAGGATAGAATCTGACGAACTAAAAAACAGTCTTGGTAAAATCACTATACTTGACGCACGCTCACCCCAAGAATATTTTGGAGGACATATTCCGGGATCAATTCTTTCTCCGTTTACGGACGGTCTTGGCCAAAATGGATTTCTTTTTGATACAAAGGAATCACTAGAAAGACTATATGCAGAAAAAATCCCAAAAGACAAAGAAATCATATGTTACTGCATGCATGGTCATAGGGCATCAAGTCTCTTTTATCAGCTAAAGATTGCGGGCTATGAGAATATCAAATTGTATGATGGCTCATTCATTGACTGGCACTCAAAAAGACTTCCCCTTGAGTAATTTTCTGTTTAATTTGCTTCCGCAAATTGGGCATGTAGTAATTTTTGAAAATTCTTTTGCGCATGCAGGACAATAATAGATCCAACTCCCAACATCCTTTATGCCCTTTGTCATTATGGGCTGGACACGAAGATTCAGGTTTTTTGCAACATTTGATACGGAAAAATCATCTGTCACTAGCTGCCCTCCAAGCTGGTAGCACAGGGCAACTGCCGAAATGTCGGGCGCAGATAGTTTCTGAATGTCGCCTGTCTTTTTTGCAGCCTCCGTTATTACATCGATATTTTGTGGTTCTGGATCCAAAATTCTAAGCCGACTTGTTTCAAGCAGTGTATCAAGTGCCCCGTGATTTTTTTTGATGTGTTTTATTTCATCAAAGACTAGTGATGTGGTGTATCCTTCATCAGGTACTGCAAAAGGAATCCCAGCATAAAATGCGCTTGCATCATAAACACTAAAAGCCAAGCTTGCTCATCTGTCGAAGACCCTGTCTTTTGAGTCTGATAAAGACTGCCTGGATTTTGTGTTTTTTGATAATTATTGGCTCTTCAAAATCACAAGACTTGATCACCTGTGCATCCATAACAATATTGCAGTCATGAGAGCAGATTATCTGTATTTTTTCATCCGGCACAACAATTGATGGCAATCTTCGCACCGGTGCAACAGGTGTTATGATCAGCACATCTAGGCTTTCGTGCAAAATTGGACCACCAAGAGAAAAAGAATGTCCAGTTGAACCGCTTGGCGTTGAAATCATAACTCCATCCATTTTTTGTTTTACGACGTCGTTTTGAAATTTGATCTCAAACTCTGACGTTTTGGTCAAATTTTGTCTGTTGATGTATATCTCATTTAAGGCAGGTGGAAATTCTTCCCCGCCGACTGATGCAACAACTCGAGTCCTCTTATCGAGCCAGACTTTGTTTGCCTTGATCTCCTCTATGGCAGCATCAATTTTGTCAAGGGTTATCTCAGAGAGGATTCCTCTGTTGCCGCCAACATTAATTGTCAAAAGTGGAATCTCACTTGTCAGACTCCTAAATGCACGCAAAGTTGTTCCGTCACCACCAAGTGTCACAACAAGGTCTAATTTTTTATCACTAAGGTCGTCAACTGTTTCTATCTTTTTTGCACCTTCGACAGAAACTGGTGCAATGGTAAACACTTCGGCCTTGTTTGCAAGAAATTTCTTTGCTATCTTTTTTGCAGTATTTTCAGACTCTACAGAACCAAATTTACTTACTATTGCAACCCGATTTAACTTCAAGCAATTATTCATATCGTAATTTGTTTAAAAATCATGGTTTTTCAGGTATTTCAGAAAAACAATTAAGTATGCATGAGACTTTCTGTAAATTGAAATGAATTATGCTTATCCTGAAGTATTGACTGATACTGAATGGGTATCAAAAAATCCCCCAAATGACAATTTGAAGCTAGTCGAGGTTGATTATGATCCAGAAAACGGATACAGAAAAGGCCACATAAACGGAGCCACCCTAATTTGGTGGAAACGCGACATCAATGATCCAATAACAAGAGACATTGTCGACAAAAAACAATTTGAGGCATTAATGTCCAAAAATGGAATCAAGTCTGATAGTGAAGTGATTCTTTACGGCGATTTTAACAATTGGTTTGCAGCGTTTGTATTTTGGATCTTCAAGTATTATGGCCACAAAAATGTCAAAATAATGAACGGTGGAAGAAAAAAATGGGAGATGGAAAAAAAGCCATACACGACAGACGAGCCAAAAGTAACTCCTACCATGTATGTCGCTCAGCCGCCAGACGAGGGATTGAGGGCGTATCTCTTTGATGTCAAACGAGCACTAGACAAAAATGATACCGTACTGGTAGATGTGAGATCACCAAAAGAATTCACAGGCGAAATAACTGCACCGCCAGAATATCCAATGGAGCATGCACAAAGAGGCGGGCACATACCCGGTGCAAACAACATTCCTTGGGCTACTGCAGTAAATGATGCCGATGGCACGTTCAAAACAGTCGATGAACTAAAGCAAAACTATGTGCCAAAGGGCGTCACCCCAGACAAAGACGTGATCTGTTATTGCAGAATTGGCGAGAGATCATCTCATTCATGGTTTGTCCTAAAATATCTGCTTGGCTATCCTCAGGTCAGAAACTATGATGGTTCTTGGACAGAATGGGGTAACATGATCGGAAACCCAGTAGAAAAATAAGTTGAGTCAAGAACTTCCAATTCTAAAAAAAGGCTCATTTTACATCATAAGGGAAACACAGGATGCACTCATCATGGAAGACAGGACAAAAAGGGGCCTTACTGTAAGGGAACAATCTGTTGATGAGACACTCCAAGTTTCTGCCGACAAGGGAATGATTCACGATATGGATGGAATTGGTCATTGGATTCCAATAAGGTGGTATTTTCCAAAAAAGGAGTATGATCTTCAAAAGGTGCTAATACACGCAGAAAAAATGGAAAAAAAATACACCGAGATGCGTGAACTAACATGTCCTGACGATTCAGAATAGAGAAGATTTTTAAACAAATTTACGTAACTATAGCCAGTGTCGCTTTTACTAAAAGATCGCATTTACACAATGGAGTCCCCAACTGCAAAGAGAGGCGTTTACCCATTACATGGTTACAAACTCGGCCTATATCGTTTACCGATAAAGCTAGATGATCCAGCTGAGATGAAATCGATCATGGCTGGTCTCAAAAAGACATTCACTATGGATGCCTTTGCAGACAGGATCTTTGTAACATATCCTTGGATTGAAGAAAACGTGCCAGATCCTGAAGCTAAAGGATACCAAAAAGCCAACCTCAACATTACAGTTGAAATTGTTACTGGCGAAGTAGTCGATATTATTTATCAAATATTTCCAATTGAAAAGTTTGGTGACCCGCAATGGGTCAAGGACTATCGTAAAAAGGCAGACTATTATGCAAAGATGATAATCGATACGATTCTCAGAAATACAATTCTTGCAGACAAGATGGTAGAATACTTTGTCAAATCAGAAAAACTTGGACAAGATGCCGCCCTCATAAAACTTGAAGAAATCACCCCATTTGCAAAAATTGTACCCGACGCAAAACCAAAACCAAAGGCAGAAGAACCACTAGAAGCAGCTGCACAAGTATCTATAGGAGAAGCATACGATGGCGCAAAACCAGGACCAATCGATGTAGAATACAAATCACACATGCCAGTAACCACGCCATATACTGTCGCATCAAACAAGAATGCGATTAAGACCTGGGGAAGAAAAAGCGGAGATAATGGCAGATTGGGAGTATGGGGCGAATTTGTAGCAGTTGATTTTGATATTTGTGTTGCAGATGGTGCATGTATTGATGCCTGTCCTGTAAATGTGTATGAGTGGTTTGATACTCCAGGCCACCCTGCATCTGAAAAGAAACCACTCATGGCACGAGAGCCTGACTGTATCTTTTGTTTGGCCTGTGAAGGTGTATGCCCGCCACAAGCAATCAAAATCTTCCAAAGGAAATAACCATAATAACACAATACAGAAATTCCCCATCATTCAATCATTGAATGATGGCAATCAACCCTTTCACTCTGTTTGTTTTTGACATATTCATATTCTCGGCTATTTTGCTTACTGCATATTCCTTCAATTTCTATTATCTGGCATTTCTGTCATCTAGGCGCAAAGACAAGAACCCAATAGCACAAGTTGGAACACCGTCCATTACAATCCAACTTCCAATATACAATGAAAAATATGTAGCGGCAAGACTCGTTGATGCCGTTTGCGCATTGGATTATCCAAAAGACAAAATGAAGATAATGGTGCTTGATGATTCTGATGATGATACTACGGATCTTTTGGGCGGCTTGGTAAATCAATACAAGAAAAAAGGTTATGACATTTTGCATATCCGGAGAGGGACAAGAAAGGGGTACAAGGCAGGCGCCCTCAAATATGCAATGAAAATGACTGACACTGAATATGTTGCAATATTTGACGCAGACTTTATCCCGCCAGTCTGGTTCTTACGGAGAGCGATACCGTATTTTGCAAAACACAACATTGGCCTTGTCCAGTGTAGATGGGGACACGTAAACGAAAATTATTCCGCAATGACTCAAGCCCAAGCACTAAGCATAGACTTTCATTTTCTAATAGAACAAAAGGCAAAGAGTAACTCACATCTTTACATGAACTTTAACGGAACTGCTGGAATCTGGAGAAGAGAATGCATTGAGGATGCGGGAGGTTGGCATACGTCTACCCTTGTAGAGGATCTTGATTTGAGCTATAGGGCACAGATGAACGGATGGAAATGCCTTTTCATTTCAGACATAGTAGTTGATGCAGAGCTCCCAGTGCAAATGAATGCTGCAAAAAGGCAGCAGTTTAGATGGGCAAAAGGCGCAATTCAGTGTGCAATCAAACTGCTTGGCGATATTCTGACAAAAAGAAAAATACCGCTTGAAACAAAACTTCAGGCATTTGTACAACTAACAAGGCATATTGCATACCCTCTTTTGCTAATTCAGTTCCTTGCCTTGCCGATTCTCTTAGTATCCGAAATGAATCTTCACATCATCAAATTTGTTCCGGCAATCACAATTGCAACCTATCTTGCAATGGGGCCTGGGGCATATCTTTTGGTAATATACAACGTGTGGGGCAAAAATTGGAAACACAAAGCAAAGATTCTTCCGTTTTTACTGATTTATTCTGCTGGAATGGCAGTAAACAACACTGTCGCAGTCTTTGATGGAATTTTTGGTAAAAAGAACGAATTTCTCAGAACCCCAAAATATGGAATTATAAAAAACACTGACGACTGGCATGATAAAGCATACAACCTTCCGTTCACAAAGACAACTCTTTTGGAGCTGTTTTTTGGAATTTATGGGCTAATGGGAATGCTTGTTGCGATTTTTTCAAAAAATCCCGTTTTTACACCAATTATAGCAATCCCAACAATCGGATTCTTTTATATTGCATACGTGAGCCTTTCACATTCAAAATTTAAAAGAAATAAATTCCCTATACAAAAATCAAAGATAGAAAAGATGGCAGACAAACACTATCAAATCGCAATCATTGGCATGTTTGCAATTATCGGATTTGGAGCATACATGGCGTATTCTGGCTATCAAAATGACGTATATCCACTTGATCTATCCCGCGGCCTGTTGGATAGAATTGTAACAAGCAAAGATCCTGAATCCATACTTGCGGATCTTCACCAAATAAAACAATACTTGCCAGATAAGGGAAACCCAGTCTGGATATTCCCAACAGATACGACCGATTTTGGCAGGATACAAAAAGATGTTGACTCTATGATTGCAAGCGTCGAAGAACTTGTTGGTGAGCCAAGCAACAAGGCTGATTTCAACACCGCCATGATGTACCTTCAAGGGGGCGCAATTCAAATTAGACAAAATCTGATGGATGCAACACCATACATGTATGCGAGCTTTTCAAATATTGTGTTTAGCTCAATTTGGATTGCAGCAATATTGGGAATCTTTGCCATGATGAAACGAAAGAAGGAACAGCTCAAGGCATACGACAAATCTGATGATGTCTAAAAAATCAATTAGATACTTTAATCACATTCTCATTAGGCTTTGCAGTGTTCGGTTCTGTAGAATCTCCATCTGACTCTATTCTGAATTTTGAGATGACATGTTGAAGCTGGCTTGCAAGCTCTGACATTTGATTTGCCGAAGCTGCAATCTCTTGCGTTTGTGCTATCTGCTGTTCTACTGCACCTGATGCTTCTTCTGTGGCTGCAGCATTTTGTTCTGCTACTGCCGAAATCTCTGTTGCACTTTCCGATACCAATTTGACTTTGGACATTTCTGCCTGAGCGGAATCTGACAATTTACTTACGTTTCTAGATACATTTCTGATACGAGATGCAATTTCATCAAGTATTTTTAGTGAAGAATCAATTACCATTTTTCCTTGGTTTACCTCGTTTGAACTAGTTTCGATATCTTCCACTACGATTTGCGCATTTTCTTGAATTTGTTTTAGTTTAGTGTCAATGTCTTCAGATGATTTTGCTGAGCTTTCTGCTAAGCGCCTAACTTCGTCTGCAACAACTGCAAATCCGCGGCCTGCCTCTCCTGCACGGGCCGCCTCAATTGCGGCATTTAGTGCTAAAAGATTTGTTTGGTCTGCAATTTGTCTAATCACGTCAAGAACTGCGGTAATCTCGTTTGTCTTTTCTGCCAGTTCTCTGACTTTTTGTGCAGAATTATTTGTAACTTTAATTATGTTGTTCATTCTTTCTCCGGCTTCTTTAGCTGACTCTGAGCCTTTCTCTGACAATTTGCCTACTTCATTAGTTGCTTCCACAGATTCCATCGCATTTGTGGCAAGCTCACTAATTCCACTTGTCAACTGCTCGACAGTGTGTTTTGATTTGTTGAGATCTTGTGCTTGTGATTGTGAACCTCTTGAAATTTGATCAACTGTTGTCGCAATCTGTTGCACCGAAGAATTTAGCTCACTGCCTGATGCGGCAATCTGTTGAGCACTTGCTGATACTGATTGTGCTGCCATATGTACTTCGGAAATAGTGTTTTTCAAGTTGGACACCATCTGTCTTTCCGCCGTTAGCAGTCTACCGATTTCGTCTTTTGATTTTGTCTCTTCTACATTGATGGAAAGATCTCCCTCACTGATTCTGATTGCAATTTCGGTTGCCCGAGCAATTGGTTTTGTTATGGACCGTGAAATAAAGAAAGCAAATACTCCTACACCGACATTTACAATAATGCCTAAAATAATGACCTGATTTGCCAATCCTGCAAGTTGTTCTTTTGCCGCCGTAGTATCGAGTTTTTCAACCAACTGGCTTGTTACAGTATAGCTGCCAATGGAGATGACTAGTACTGAAACAATGGCTACTGCGTTAAACAACATCTGCAGCTTCCAATTTAGCGATTTACCGAGAGGATTGAGCATAATTGTGATTCTTTAATGCTGTGTGATTATAGGAATGCGTGTGTTTGGGTTAAACAAATAATTTCTTGGCCCATGTTCGTAACTAGGTAATTGTATAATTACCTCGGTATTAATAGTACGGTACTATACCGTACTTTATGATAACATGCGAATATTGCACAAAACAGTTCGTTGAATCCCTCACCGGACTGACAGAAAAAACCTTCCATGAGATACTCCACGATCCAAAAATGGTCAACGAGTAGCTACATTATTTTTTATCTTGTTTTAGCCGAACCTTTTATTATTTAACAGTCTGTCATTATTTTGATGTCAAAGAGCCCAAAGAAGGTAATAAAGCCGACTGAAAAGGAAAAATCTACCGTATCTCTGACAAAAAAGGACTCTAATACACTAGTTAAAAAAATCGCAGCGGTATCCGATTCTACAAAAACACTGGCAAAAGAAATCAAGACAATGTCAAAGATATTTTCTGACAACCAAAAGGTGCTCATCTCAATGAAAGACATGATTGATACCCTTGCCTCTGCAATAGAACAAATCCAAAAACAGTCAAAGCAAATCAATATCATGGAGGAAGACAGCCAAAGACTCTTTGTAGGTCTAAACCAGGTACGATCACAAGCATCGCTTGTCACAAAACTGCACGACCAAACAAGCAGACTACAGGATCAAGTAAGCAAGATAAGCCAGGCCCAGAAGGAATCTCCTAGCTCAGAGAGTATAATGAAAACAGTATCTGACAATGCGACATCAATTCAAAATAACACTCACATGATAATAAAAATCGCTCAAAGAATTGACAGCATAAAAGAAAACCTTGACGGTATTTCATCAAAGACAGAAAAGATTTCTTCAGTTGGCACCGAAATTGAGGAACTAAAAAGAAAAATCCAATCCGTTTATGATAAATCAGAAAAAACCAATCTAGCGTCTGAAATATTATCGCTAAAGCACGACCTAAAGAACATTGCAGAAAAAACAGAATCTGCATCAGGAATTATAACAGAACTTGAATCAATCAAGAACCAGATTGCACAGGTATCTGACAAGGCAGAAAAAATAGACACATTTGGCGACAAAATGCAAAGTCTTCAGCAAGAACTGCTCTCAAACATGGCACGAACTGAAACCATCAAACACCTTTCAGGAGAAGTTCAAAAAATAGAGTCTGAAATCAACTCCCTGGTAAAAAGGGCCGACGCAACTGCGTTTGTTGGAGAGGGATTAAAATCAGTACAAGAAGAATTTGCAGGATTCAAAGAAACGGTATTCATCAAAACAAACACAATAGACCAAAAAGTATCTGCCATATCGGAACTATTCAAAAGATCTGATGCCTCTACATCCGAATTTCACAAAAAAGCCGATCAGCTGTTCCAGGATTTGCAGGAAATCAGAACTGTAACAAACAAGTCATCATCAAATGCCTCAAAGGAAGTAGTTGGACTATTGAAACTGTCCGAGTTTCAGTCAAACCTAAGAATTCTCTCAGAGTCAAAATATGGTGAGCTAAAAGATATTGAAAAAATGGCAGGACAAACTGCATCCATAGTTAATCTCTTTGACAAACTCTCAATTGAATCCGAAGAAAAACTCTCACTCCCGCAAGAGGTAAGACAGTGGGCCCTAAGCAAGATGCTTGACTGTGCAGACAAGTGGGAAATAAGATTCACTGATTTATTTGCCATATTGATAGACAAGCTTGGAAAAGAACTAGTAAAAGAAAACATCCGAATCCAGCAAGTAAGAGATATCTTTGGAATACGCGGCGTCGATGAAATAAGAAAAGAACTCAATTTGACATAGAATCTGGGTAGAATTTTCAAATTTTATACAAAAAGCAGTCAGATACCCCAGGTCTAATTCCTCATTATATCAGATGACCTAATCATCACTCTGCCTAATTTTCAGCTAATTTATTAGACAACCCGTAATATTTAGGAATGAAATTACACCTGAGAGTAACAAAGACCTTAAGATGTTTGACAATCTGATGACATGCGTAATGACATGAAATATGCGGTGGATGTAATGTTCTCGATGAGATGGT
>JAENJF010000002.1 GCA_016844685.1 Candidatus Nitrosotenuis sp.
CCAATAATTGGAAGCTGGGGAAGGGGAATTTTGCCCTTGCGAGACTACGACACTACAGAAGCAATAATAGAAATGCGCGACATTTCAGATGGCTCACATGACAGGATTTACTATTTACAGGAAATGATAAACCGCCCGCCGCGCGATATCCGAGCAATAACAGTTGGAGACCAGGTAATTGCAGCAATGTATAGAAAGTCACAGGGCGATTTTAAGACAAACATTGCCCTTGGAGGCGATCCAGAAGTATGTGAAATCACAAAAGAAATGGAAGATATTTGCATCAAGGCATCAAAGGCAGTCGGTGGTGGAATTCTAGGAATCGATCTAATGGAGGATGAAAAACGGGGACTGGTAGTACACGAAGTGAATAATACCGTGGAATTCAAGGGGCTCGCAAGGGTTGCCAAAAAAAACATCCCGCAAGAAATGATTAATTTTGCCCTGAATCAGGTTATCAAATAAATTATACTATGTTACGGAGAATGATATGTTAAGAGTAGGAGTAGTTGGTGCGTCCGGATTTGTAGGCGGAGAAATGCTACGTCTTTTGGTATCGCACCCCAAAGTCGAAATCGCGATGGTCACATCAAGGCAATACATAGGAGAGTACATCCACAGAATTCAACCATCACTCAAGGGATTTACAGAAATGACGTTTTCCGAACTAGATTATGATAAAATGTCAGACAAATGCGATCTTGTATTTACTGCAGTTCCACACGGAACCGCAACTGAAATAGTAAAAGCGCTGTACGACAGAGGCCTCAAAGTAGTAGACCTTTCTGCAGATTACAGATTACACAATCCAGAGGCATATGTAAAGTGGTACGGATGGGAACACCCACATCCAGAGTATTTGGAAAAATCAGTGTTTGGCGTTCCAGAATTACACAGAGATAAAATCAGAAATGCACAACTTGTGTCATGTCCTGGATGTATGGCAGTAACATCAATGCTGGCACTAGTTCCACTAATCAAAAACAACGTAATTGACACAGAGCATATTGTGGTTGATTCTAAAATTGGCTCATCGGGTGCAGGTGCGGGAAGCGTTGCAGGAACGCATCATGCAATGAGGTCAGGCGTCATCAGGCCATACAAACCTGCAAAGCACAGACACACAGGTGAGATAGAGCAGGAACTAAGCGAGATTGCAGGAAAGCACATCAGCATATCAATGAGTCCCCATGCAGTCGATGTGGTTCGAGGAATTCTTTGCACAAACCACACATTCATGCTAAAAGACATGAACGAACTTGAAATATGGAAATTATACAGAGAACAATACAAGGATGAGCGATTCATCAGACTGATTCGCGACAAAAAAGGACTGTACAAGTTTCCAGATCCAAAGTTTGTAGTTGGCTCCAACTTCTGTGACATTGGATTTGACATTGATGAGGACAACCACAGACTAGTTGCATTATCAGCTTCTGATAACCTAATGAAGGGCGCAGCGGGCTCTGCCATCCAAAACATGAACGTCATGTCGGGCTTTGATGAGATGGATGGCCTGAGATATTCACCTCTAACTCCAGTTTAAAAAAATGATTACAATCAAAATTGGCGGAAGTGTAGTAGAAAATCTCCATCCATCAACAATTCCCGACATCAAAAAAGTAGCAGAGAATGAAGGAGTAATACTGGTGCACGGCGGGGGAAAGGAAGTAACAAAGACATGTGAGGCTTTGGGAAAAGAGCCAAAATTCGTAGTATCCCCAAGCGGAATAAAGAGCAGATACACAGACAGGGAGACTGTAGAAATTTTCACAATGGTAATGTCTGGTAAAATCAACAAGGCAATAGTCCAGATGCTGCAAAAAAGTGGAATAAACGCAGTAGGACTAAGCGGTGTTGATGGAAAAATATTTCAAGCAGAAAGAAAGGACAAACTAGTAATCATAAACGAAAAGGGCAGAAAGCAGGTAATTGATGGAGGATATACTGGAAAGGTAACAAGTGTCAATTCGGACCTGCTCAAACTATTACTGGACCAAGGATACGTGCCTGTAATATCGCCAATTGCCTTATCCAAAGAGTTTGACTTTTTGAACATAGATGGTGACAGGGCTGCAGCAAATGTTGCAGGAAGTATACACAGTGACAAGGTTTTGTTTTTGACTAATGTTGATGGGTTGCTCATGAATGACAAACTAGTCGAGAAGCTCTCAAATGCAGAAGCAAAAGAAATAAGGCCAAAAGTTGGATTTGGAATGGAAAAGAAAATACTTGCTGCAACTGAGGCACTAGACATGGGGGTAAGGGAGGCATTAATTGCAAACGGCCAGCGGGAAAATCCTATATCATCGGCAATTTCACATCAAAGGTGCACGGTAATTAGCAAATGACTGAAGATGACTTTTTGGGCAGTCTGTATCAAAGATTCCCAGTAACAGTGGAAAGGGGATTGGGGACACGAGTCTGGGACATCAACGATAAAGAATACATCGACTGCATGGGCGGATATGGAGTAGCGCTAGTTGGACACAGAAACCCTCGAGTTGTAAATGCAATCAAGTCACAGCTAGACAAAATCATTACAGTTCACAGTTCGCTGTACAACAAGACACGTGAAGAGTTTTTGGAAAATCTAATCAGACTTGCTCCAAAAAAACTATCTCAGGTTCACCTAGGGAACAGTGGTACAGAGGCAGTAGAGGCTGCAATAAAGTTTGCAAGAAAGTTCACCGGAAAACCTGGTATGATCGCGATGAATGGCTCATACCATGGAAAATCCATGGGTGCACTGTCAATTACATTTAATCCGAAATATAGAAAGGCATTCATGCCACTTGTAGAAAAGGTAACATTTTCTCCATTTGGTGATATTGAAACGCTCCGGACAAAAATAGACAAGGACACTTCATTCATAATTATTGAGCCAATCCAAGGAGAAGGCGGAATCCATCCCGCACCAAACGGCTTTTTGCAAGAGGTTAGAAAGCTTTGCGATGAGAACGGAATTCTGCTAATTTTTGACGAAATTCAGTCAGGTCTTGGAAGAACAGGTAAAATGTGGGCGTGTGACCACTGGAATACGGCACCAGACATAATGTGCTTGGCAAAAGGAATTGCAGGCGGTGTTCCAATGAGTGCCACTTTGGTTCGGCCAGACATTTTGGCTGCAATGAGCAAGGGCGAGCACTCATCCACGTTTGGTGGAAACCCATTGTCCTGTGCTGCAGGAACTGCCACATTAAAGGCACTAACAGAAGATGGACTAGTCGACAATGCGGCAAGAGTTGGAAAGATACTCCGGGAGGGATTAGAAAAGCTCAAAAACAAACACAGCGTAATTCGCGAAATTAGGGGAATTGGATTGATGATAGGAATAGAAATGAAGTTTGAGGTAAAGGACATACTAATGGACGGAATTTCAGAAGGAGTCTTGCTGTTATACTCTGGCAGAAATATAATCAGACTGCTTCCACCACTGGTATTATCAGAGCAAGACATTACAAAAGTATTAGAAGTACTAGACAGACTAATGATAAGAGAGGCAGAGAGGAGAAAAAATGTACAAGGACAAGACTGATGACGAAATCTTAAAGATCTTAAAAGAAGACTCTAGAGAATCCTTTGTAGACATTGGAAAAAAGCTAAAGCTATCAGAATCAGCAGTAAGACGCAGAGTAAAGAATCTCGTTGACAAAAAAGTAATTAAAAAATTTACAGTGGAAATGGGTGAGCAAAATTCAACAAAGGCAATCGTACTGATATCGGTGGAATCATCAATGGACACAGCAAAGGTCTCTGCAAAGCTGACAAGCCTTGAAGGAGTAAAGACAGTCTATGAAATCACAGGACAGTACGATATAGCAGTGATAATTTCTGCGCCAAACATAACAGAAATCAACGGTTCAATTGACGCACTAAGAAAGATTCCGGGAGTATCAGACACCAACACAGTAATTATTCTGCGCGAAGTCACATAGACGAATTTCGTGACAAAAAAATTGCTTTTTGCCTAAAATCACACCAGTTTTCTCCGATTTAAGCCGTTTTTAGTACGATTATGTTTATAATGGGTATAATGTTAAACTGATTCTGCAATGAATGATCCGAATTACTATGCACATCTGCATAATGAGTACGATAAAAAGCCAAGAAAAATTCACGTACTGGACAGTACCCTAAGGGAGGGAGAGCAGCACCCCGGGGTTACATTTACCAACAAACAAAGAATACAGATTGCATGGATGCTTGATTATTTTGGAGTGGACCAAATTGAGATTTCACCAATTGTGTCAGAGGATCACTTTGTGGCAACAAAGACAATCATCAAGCAGGGATTAAAGGCAGACATTGTTGCACATGTAAGGGCTCTCAAGGCAGACGTTGATGTTGCGCTAAAATGCGACCCAAAGTGGACCGCAACTTATCTTGGAATTTCAGATATTCACATGAAGGACAAGCTTCGAATCACGCGAGAAGAAGCAATGAGACGGGCAGTAGAAACTGTGGAATATGCAAAAGCGCACGGATTGAAAATGAGATTCACAGTAGAGGACGGCAGCAGGGCAGACCCAGAATTCTTACTAAAAATTTGTAAAGCAATTGAAGAGGCTGGAGTGGACAGAATCAGTCTGCCAGATACGGTTGGAGTGATGAGGCCAAAAGGCATGTTCAATTTTGTAAAAATGGTAAAAGAAAAGATCAAGGTACCACTTGATGTTCACTGCCATAACGACATGGGTTTTGCAGTGGCAAACGCATTTGCGGGAGTGGATGCAGGGGCAGACCAGATTCACACAACAATTGACGGAATTGGCGAACGAACTGGAATTCCATCACTTGCAGAAGTCGGAGTTGCTATGACGTATCTGTACAGATCGCCAAATGATTTTAGACTAGACATGCTAAGCGACCTTTCAAAACTGATTGCAGATTATACTGGAATTCACCCGTATGATTCAAAGCCACTTGTAGGTGCTTCGGCATACAAGCACAAGGCAGGAACCCATCTGGCAGCAATTCTTAGAAATCCGGCAGCATATGAGCCGATTCCGCCAAGAGTGGTTGGAAACAGAAGAAGAATAGTATTTGGCGAGCTGGCAGGAAAGACTGGCTCTGCTTATCTGATGTCACTATTGGGTTTGGAAGTGAATGATGATCAGGCAAAGGCAGTTGCGTCTGGCCTTAAAAACCTCAGGATGGGCGACCTCTTGGAAATACCCCTGGATAGCAAACTTGAAAGAAAGATAATTAATGACTCTAAAAGCATTAAGGAGTAGACATGGTAAAATGCACTGAATGTGATTCCGATATTTCAGTTCCAAGTGATGCCCTAGAAGGCGAGATCGTTACTTGCCCCGATTGCGGTGCAAGTTTTGAGATAACCAAATCTTCAAGTGGATTTGGGCTAAAGCCGGCCCAAAGCGTTGGAGAGGATTGGGGGCAGTGAGCCCCGGAATAACGGTCCTTTACGATACTATCCGTCTTGAAGAAAAAGCCCTCTCAGAAGCTGCAAAGAAAAAGGGCATCGAGTTAGACATGGTAGATTGTAAAAACCTTGTTTTAGAGCTAGAGCAAAAAACCCAATTCAAGACAGTTCTGCAGCGATGTGTTAGTTACTATAGGAATTTGCACGCAACTGCGGCACTGGAGGGAATGGGTGCAAACGTGATAAACTCACTACACACAGGAATCTATGCTGGAAACAAGCTATTCACCCACATGATTTTGCAAAAACAGGGAATTCCAACACCATTTGCCGCTGTTGCGTTTTCAAAAGACGCCGCACTTGGCGCACTAGACAAACTAGGATACCCCAAAGTAATCAAGCCAACAGTTGGAAGCTGGGGCAGAATGGTCTCAAAACTAAACAACAAAGAATCGGCGGAGGGTATCATAGAGGAGCGAGAGAAAATGTATCCCATATACCAGATTCATTATTTAGAGGAATTTGTATCAAGGCCACCACGTGACATACGAGCAATAGTAATTGGGGATAAGGTGGCAGGCGCAATTTACAGAAATTCATCAGGGGGAAACTGGAAGACAAATACTCATCTTGGTGGAACCGCAGAAATTTGCGAAATTACAGGTGAGCTAGAAGACATCTGCATCAAGGCAACCAGGGCAGTAAAGGGGCAAATAGTTGGAGTCGACCTAATGGAAAGCAACGAAAGGGGATTGGTAGTTCATGAAATCAACAATACCACGGAATACAGAAACGTTGCACGAGTCACAAATACGGACATTGCAGGACTAATTCTAGAATATGCAGTAAAAGCGGGAAAATAGAAAATGGATTCTTCTTTTACTATTACGCCAAGGTTCTCAATCAAACTATTAGAAAAGGCACTTAGACTTTACACGCCGTCGCTTTCAGAAAGGCCAATGGCGGAGTTTCTTGCAGACAAGTGCGACGATCTTGGGTTTGAAAACGTTCGCATAGACGAGGTTGGAAATCTGATTGCGACAATCGGTTCTGGCTCCCCAAGAGTACTTTTGTGTGGCCACATGGATACAGTACCTGGCAAGGTCAAGGTAAGAAAGGAGGGGGATTATCTGTATGGAAGGGGTGCATCTGACGCAAAGGCGCCGCTCATGGCAATGTTACTTGCAGCATCAACTATGCATCGGAATAATGGAACAATAATTTTTGTTGGAACAGTAGATGAGGAGGGAAATGCAACGGGAATCAAGAATTTGGCAAAACAAAAACTCGATATCGATTATGCAGTGTTTGGAGAGCCAAGTGGAATAACACAGGTCACAATAGCATACAAGGGAAGAATTGCAATAAACCTCAAGGTAAATGTCGGCGATAGTGCACACGCAAGTGCGCCATGGCTTGCAAAAAATGCAATTGAAGAATCCATGAAATTCACATACGAGCTAAAGCAAGCACTGGAGGAAAACCAGGAGGGCAAGTCAAAGGGAATGATTCTTACTGCAACAATGACTAAAATCAAGGGAGGAGATTCGCACAATGTTACCCCAAAGGAGTGTGATACCATAATGGATATTCGAATTCCAGTTACAATGAACTGTAAAATGGTTGGAGAAAAAATTTCGACAAAGGTAAGCGAGATTTCAAAAAGACTTGGAGTGGATGCGTTTTATTCTGTTTTGGATGAAACCGAACCGTTTGAGGCTCCAATGGACTCGCCGCTTGTCAGGGCATTTACACTAGGAGTAATAGATGTAGAGCGCAAAAGACCTGCGCTGATTAGAAAAACAGGAACAGGCGACATGAACATAATTGGCACACTGTGGAATATTCCAGTTGTGACTTATGGTCCGGGGGACCCCCATGCATCTCACACTATGGATGAGCGAGTATCAATGAACGAGTATTTGCGTGGAATTGAGGTCTTGAGAAATACACTTCAACACCTAAAAAGACTTCATGATAACAAAAAAGTACTATAATGCTTTGGTTCATAGGTCTTGGCATAAGCGGACCAGACTCTCTGTCCGATAAGACAAAAAAGATAATCTCAGATGCAGACGTAGTATATTTTGAGCAGTTCACAAGCCCAATGAAAAATGATGAATCCCAAAAAATTAAGGAAATCGTAAAAGGCCAGTTCAAGTTTGCTCCCCGCTGGCTTGTTGAAGATGGAAAAGAAATACTGGATAATTCCAAGACAAAAAATGTGATCATGGTGTCATACGGGGACCCATATATCGCAACAACTCACATCGAACTTAGAACAAGGGCAATTCAGGAAAAAATCCAGACCAATACGGTTCATGCATCGTCTGCCATAACGTCACTGATTGGCGAGTGCGGCCTTCACTACTACAAGGTTGGAAGAACAGTCACAATTATGAGCGGCATTCCATCAAGTACTGCATATTATACGATTTATGAGAACCTCCGAGTTGGGAATCACACAGTCATTTTACTAGAATACAATCAAAATGAAAATTTCTTTTTGAATCCAAAGGATGCAATACAAAGCCTCTTGGAATCAGAAAAAGAACAAGTGCGAAAGGTGATTTCGGACTCTACATATGGAGTGGTTGCCTCAAGAATTGGCCAGCAGGACCAAATGATCATATCTGGAAGTTTTGCCTCCCTGAAAGGATTAGATTTTGGAAATCCTCCCCACACAATAATAATTCCAGGAACACTACATTTTACGGAATCAGATGCACTAAAAGCCCTAGCAAAGTGCCTTGATGAGCCATACGATAATTCATCAAAGATTGAAAGAATTGCGTCCCAGATGATGAAAAAATACATTCCAATGGTGCGACGCGCACTGGAACAGATAACACCATACTACAAAGATGCAAAAGAATTTCACAGCGTAATAGAAAATGCAGAACTATACATCAGAGATGCTGAGCGGTTTTTTGAGCAAGGAAAAGATGAATTAGCAATATTGAGCATAGGATATGCAGACGGACTTGTTGATGCGCTAAGAATAGCAAAGGGAATAGAGCCTGAGATTAATCCATAGATTAAATTAAAACGATGAGATTGTAGGAGTATAATTGGATATAATAGATAAAAAAATACTAGGTGCGTTTTACGTTTCATCGATTACCAAGGAATCACCAGTACAGTTGTGTGTAAAAAAAACCGCATTATCAGAAGAATACGTCAATGAGAGAATTTCAAAGATGGTAAAAAACGGAACCATAACAGACGACAAGACATCGCTTACGGAGTTTGGGAGAACTGCCATACGCGTTGTTCTTGCAGGCGGAGTCTTTGATATTATTCACCCAGGCCACATCCACACACTAAATGCCGGAAAGGCACTAGGTGACGTCCTTGTGGTGGTAGTGGCAACTGATAACACCGCAGTTAAAATGAAAAAAAGAAGACCGCTTCACCCTGAGAGTCAGCGACATGAGTTGATCAGTTCGCTTGTAATGGTAGATTTGTGCCTTGTTGGAAGTGAGGGAGATATTTTCAAGACAGTCGATACCGTCAGGCCAGACATCATTGCCTTGGGGTATGATCAGGTTCACCAGGAAAAATTCATAGTTGATGGATGCAAAAGCCTAAAGCTGAATGTCAGAGTGGCAAGACTTCAATCCCCAATTCCAGAGATCTCAAGCTCCAAAATTGAAAAAGAGTACGGCGAAGCAATTCACGGCCTATAGCCAATTAGTTGTGTTATAGGTGGATTAATGCAGTATTTTCACAATTCAGATGACAATACATACACGAATCAATTCATGATGGTAGTAAAAAATACTTCAATTGATTCAATTTTATATTCTATGATTCCACGTGCTAAAAATTATAATTACTTGCAGTTAGGCCATACATAAGCAAATTCAGAACATCAGCCGATTATACATCGAGTCTGATGATATTCAGTTGAGGTTTGTTCACATAATACAAACTGGTCATTATGTATCTTTTAGAACATACCACGGTATGCAGATAAGCGATGCTAAAGCTAATGATTTGAAAAAATCAGAGTGGGAAAGTTTAGCTGATATTGACTTGGATAAAAACAAAATTCAAACAGTAAAGAAATATTCTTCTGTTTGTGACATATGGAAAGATAACACTCACAAACTAATTACAAAAATTGAATACCAAACTCCAACTTATCTTCAAGCGTATAGTCAAGTGCACGCCGAATTTCTTCATTCTATTGATAATTCATTTGGTACGTACTATATTTGGCAAAAGCAGCATTTTGACAAGATGGGGATTAATCAAAAAGTTATCAATGCATATGAAAAATTATGTGATAGTGGTACAAACAACATTTTAGAGTTAATGAATGCATATGCAAATTACAAAAAATTCCAAGCCGATTTAATTATCGATTACATGAAAATTGGAAATAACTATCTTAGTTGGTGGACAGACATGTGTGGTAAGACAATGTCCTTTTGGAATTCACAACTCAATCGTTAAGAATGATTTTAGTACTTGGCAGATGGGCCAGAGGGACTTTTGATTCGTGTGAGATCAGGAGATTACGGGATAACGTCAGAAGGCCACTGTGGGATGCACCATCTAATTTTTTATTTTGACCTTTAAGATTCTGTCATCTTTGATTATATTGTACCTGACTGACAGCGTACAGATAGACAATACATTACGTTTTAAACAAACAGACACAACTCTATGTATTCTGAGATTCTGGATAATTTGTGGCCCGCAGGTATATTGGGCGTCATAGTGCCCCAGAAAAAAGTACGGATGAGTCAAAACGTGCTGGGATTGGGGCAAAAATCGACATCAAGGATGCAATCGACGTTCAAGATCGTAGTATAACATTCACAAAGGATCAAAGGCCACTTACTCCAACTGAGGCAACACAGGTCATGGCAAAAGAACTGGTAACCACCATACAAGACACGTCTCAGTATATTCAGGATATCAAGACTCACATGGACACGCAAATGTCAACAATCAATAAAATCAAAACACAGAAGGAGGAATTTGACAGAGAGTTAGAGTTATTGCGGTTTGGAAGTCAACAACCAAAGACAAAGAATTCATCCGTTGATGAGATGAGGAAAATTCGTGATGATCTAGTTGCAAGGAAAAAACTTGAAGAGACAAACCTTGCAAGATTAAGCAATAATGTCATGGGCATAAAAAGACAAGTTGATCAATATCAGAACTTAATTGATGAAGTAGACGGCAAATTAAAAGAAAATGCGTCTCAAACACCAAAACTTGTAGATGCGGACAAACAACTCATTGCAAAAGTTTTGTCATCAACTCTGGGCAAAAAATATGATGATGTCGAGCTGGCGCGAACAATAAATCAACTTGTAGCAAGTCTTGAAGAGTAGGATTAATCCTTAGACTAGAATTTTTATAGAAATCTCAGAGCCATTTTTCAGGTTTGCCTTTTTGCGTATTTCTGTTTCAGAAATCAATTCAATTATGGAATAGTCATGATGAGTTCGTTCAAGCAGTATTAGTTCACATGGGATTTTGTCGTTTAGCTTGCACCTAAAGCACTTGACCCAGCCATAGGTTCTTTTACCATCTGAGAATCCATCTATTTTTACCCCGTCAAAAGTAGTAAGCTGTTTTAATGCCTCAACGTATTCCTTTTTTTCCAATTTGACATTCAGAGTTCCTGGAAATGGAATGTAGCCAATCTTTGATTTGAACTGCTTTGTGTATCCCTTGAGGGACATATAGTACGCCCCTTCACCCATTCCAGAAACAAGCGTTCCACTCAATTCAATAAATGACGGAATTGATTCAAGGCTTGCCTTTAGTAGATTAAACAGGTTCACTATCTGGTCATAGCCTTTTGGTGTGAGCTTGACTGAAACTTTTCTTCCACTCATTATTCGTTCAATGAATCCGCTCTGCTCTAGTTCCAAAAGATGCATTGATGCTGCTTGTTGTGAACGTTTGATGTTTTTCCCAAGTGATGATGTAGTGATTGAAATAAAATTATTTTGTGCTCCTTTTGATAGAAGCTCTGTCAGGGTTATGAGGTGTTGAATTTTTAGCTCAGACATTGAGCAGTTTATGCTACACCAAGGTCAGTAAATGTCTTTAGTGCGATACCGTCACGTTTTGTCAGATTGGCAATTCTGTGTCCTATCACACATTCAATTCCTGCCTGTTTTGCTCCATCTACTAGTCTTTGCGTTACTATCCCGTCAAGTATCAGGTATTTTATTCCGGACTGGGTTGAGAGTTTTGATACAAGTTCGCTTATTGGTACCTTAAAGATCTCGCTTTTGTTTGCATCAAGACCTATTGCTTCAAGTGTTTCGTTTATGCCTGCAAATGTTTTTTCTGCAATTTCCGCCATTGGCTTGTCATTTTGGTCTGAAAGGGTAGGCTTTGGCTTGGGATTGTTCATTTCTTCGATGGTATCTTTGAGTATGTCTGCAATTTGTTGTGGTGTGCATTCTTCTACTTCTACTCCTTCTGGTGCTCGGTGTATGACGTCGATATCAACTAGGCTTTTGAGTTCTTTGAGTATGAATCCGCCTGCCCTATCGCCGTCCAAGAATGCAACTACTTTATCTTTTGTTTCGCACAAGTCTTTGATTGATTCATCAATTCTTGCACCATCGATTGCCAGTGCGTTATCAATTCCTGCCCGCAAGAGATTGATTACGTCTGCACGGCCTTCAACGAGAATTATCCAAGGAGATTCAAATATTCCAATACCGCACGGAAGTTTTCCTTTTCCATAGGTGGTAAGCTTGCTTGAGGTGGATGTTCCCTCATGAATATCCTTTAGCATCGTTTCACCTTCGCTGATTGTCTTTGTAGCCCATTTTTGCTTGATTTCTTTGGCTCTCTTTATGATGTCGTCCCTTTTTGTTGCGCGGACATCATCGATTGCATTTAGCTTGAATTTGCAGTCAAATGGACCGACCTTGTCAATACTTTCAATAGCTGCAGATATGAGTGAGGCAGTATCTATATCAGTGCTCATTGGTATGAGTGCCTCTCCGGTAGTGGTATTTGTTGTAGCATTTGTAGTCACTTCTATTCTTCCTACTTTGGATACTCGTTGCAGTTCATTCAGATTCATTTCCGGGCCTAGCAGTCCTTCTGTCTGCCCGAAAATTGCGCCGATTATGTCTGCGCGTTCAACGAGTCCATCAACATCAAAGGATAGCTTAACGTGATACTTGACAATTCCTGATGGTGGCAAACGAAAATAGACCTCCTAATAATCAATGATTTATTTTTTCATATCATAGATATAAGTGCTATTAATTTATGACGTATCTTTTGACTAATCTATAGCGTGTGCTAGGAAAAATTGAAAAATGATAAAAATTGAAGGTTTATTCTGTGTTAAAAGAGTGACCGCATGAGCATGATTTTGTGACGTTTGGATTGTTTATCTTAAATCCAGATCCCATCAGGCTTTCAATATAGTCAATGTTTGCTCCTTGTAGGTGTTCTTGGCTGTAGCTGTCTACTAGAAGTTTTACTCCAGATTCCTCAATCATAGTGTCATCCTCTTCTGGCTTGGCTTCAAATCCCATGCCATATGAGAGTCCCGAACATCCTCCGCCTTGAACATAAACCCTTAGAAATTCTGGCTTTTCTGCCTCTTCTTTCATGAATTCCAAGATTTTTTCTGCTGCTTTTGGCGTCACTGTTACGAGCTTTTGTGTTTGTTCAGTTGCCATGAGGTTATTGCTGCTCCAAATTATAATAACGTTTTCACACTAGACCAACTAGGATAAAAAGAAATTAGGTATAGCTTATTTTTTTGACTTGTTTACAAACGCAGTCATTCGCTCTTGTCTGTCAGGATCTGTAAAGCAGTTTCTCCATGCCAACAGTTCAATTCCAAGGCCAGTATCCAAGTCTGCGTTTCGTCCCTTGTTGATTGCTATTTTTGACATTCTAACGCCGGAAACGGAATTTGCTGCGATTTGTTGTGCCATCTTTGTTGTCTCCTCCATCAGAGATGCAAGTGGAACAACATGATTTACAAGGCCAATTTCTTTTGCCTCGTCTGCTTTGATTATCTTGCCAGTATACACAAGCTCCTTTGCCTTTGCAATTCCGACAATTCTCATCAGGCGTTGTGTTCCTCCCCATCCAGGTGGAATGCCAATTGTCACTTCTGGCTGTCCAAGCTTTGCAGTATCTGACGCAATTCTAATATCGCATGACATTGCAAGCTCACATCCGCCTCCAAGTGCAAATCCGTTTACTGCTGCAATTGTCGGTTTGCTTACGTTTTCAACTGTTGCAGTTACTAGTTGCCCAAGCTTTGCATATTCGACTGATTCGTCTGCTGTGATTTTTGACATGTACTCAATGTCTGCCCCTGCTGAGAATGCCTTTTCGCCCTCACCTGTCAGTATTATCACTTTGACTTCGGCATCAGTGTCTAGCTGTGTAAAGACTTGGATTATTTCTTTTGCAACATCCATGTTCATTGCGTTTAGCTTGTCTGGTCTGTTGATTTTTACAGTACAGATTCCGTTAGATTTTGATGTCGTAACTAAAGCCATGTCTGGATCCGACTTTATGGTTGAAATAAATGTTGTCCAGACGTGTTATCGAGTCTTTGATTGATTATATTAACGGTGCCTGACCAACCACAGACTTTCAGATAGGTCATGTTGCCAAAGTATTGCAGCCAGTCATGAAAGTAGTGATTAAATGTAAAATGACTAATCATCAGGGCTGGTAGCACATTGTAACACTTACAAACCAAAGACTTGTCGTCAGAAAAACATGGCTCGGACAAACAGTTTAGACTGGTCTGAAGGGACATAGTACGTATTTTGATCTATTTTTGGACAAAACGCATACTCTGAAAACTTTATTGATTACCAAACAATGTACATTGTATGGACTATCAAGGATTCCATGACAAAGTTATGATGGTAAGCCCTGCAATTCGCTTTGCTACCATTTGTGACTTGAACGGAAGGATAAAACATAGTGGTCATAGAAAAGGAGTAAAGAATCTCTTGACTGCCCAAGAGAGTCTGAAATCACTAAAAACATCCTCAAATGCATGGAAGGTACGAAACCAGATTGCAAGAAAGATTGGAAAGGGCAAATACGTTCTAGCGGAATATGGAAGGATAAAACGCATAGTTGTGCCACTTGGGAATAAACATCTGCTTTACTTGACTACCGGCACAAGAGCTGATCACGCAAAAATCATCAGCAAAGCCATCAGACTAAAGTTAAGATAGACTTGGTGATGTCAAAAGACATTTTTTCATCGGAAAAATCAAATTATTTCACAAGTGAAACAGCTGAATTACATGTATTTTATCGCCAATTAATTCAATTTTCTTTGAAAAATTTAGTCATAAATGCAACAACAAGTTTTTCAATTACGAGTTGCATATAATTTTGTGAAGAAAAATTCTTCCTCAGAACCTAATTCTGAAAATACTAGTTCTTTAATCGAGTCAAAAACTATTTCGCAAAATTATATGAATACGTTAGAAATTTGGCAAAAGGCTTATGAAGAATGGCAAAAGGCTGGAGAGTCGGCCCTAAAACAATATGCAAAAGCAATGGAAGAAGCATCCAAGGGATCTAATGTTGAACTGGTGAAAAAATACAATGAATTATGGGAAAATACTTGGAAAAATATTGGTGGGGACAATCCTTATTCATGGTATCAAAAAATATGGGAGGATTTATGGAAAGAATCAGGTTTTGCATCTTTCAATTCGTTTAACGAGTATTGGCAAAACATATGGAAGAATACATCAACTGATACTTTTAAGAAATCAATAGAAGCTTTTGAAAAATTAAATAAAAAACTGAGTAAACCTGGAAAAACAAATTAACATATCCAAATTACTCTATTCTTTGATAGATAGTTTTGAACTCTTGTGAAAGTGTATAAGCTATATTTTGTAAGTGTGTGATTTGAATCATACTTTGTTTATCTTTTGCTATTTGCCGCATTAACGTTAGACATTGATGCATCTTGTTATGATCATCAGGATGTTGATCATTAGGGCCTTTTTTGTCCATCAATACATCTTTGAAAATCTCACTAAAATCTATGCAGTATTTTAGAATTGTTTCCTGCCAATCAGGCGACGTTAACGGTATGTCCATTGCGTTAGCTAATTCTCTAAATTCATTTCCTCTATCCAATATCAGCATGTTCAAAGATGTCTTTGCCCTTTTTTGTTCAAAATCTTTTAGATACTTTAACATGCCCATATGTTATTTGAAGAATCCACGTATCTAATAAAATTTTATTGAGTACAGCGTTGAAGAAATAAAACGATACTTACATGCAATATATGAATTCTACCATATTTTTACAAATTGTATCATTTAGATGTAGAAATAGCTTAACATCATTACCTTGATAATTTTTTTAAACAAAAAACATTCTTCCAAAATTAAGACAAGTGGCAAGTTATCTTTTATTTATTTTCTCCCATACCATTTGATCTTTTTTCCAATAATATCTGTAAGAATTTTTCTTTTGATTTTGTGCTGTATAGAGAACATCTCAATCTACAATTACAGCATGGACACAATAAACCATTCCGCTTTATGAAGATATTTTGTATGTCAGTACAGAACCTAATGCCGACTAGGGAAAACTTCCAGATGAAATATTTAAGATTGTTGCAAACTACAATTTATCATTTGTTATTCATCATTTAAAACATGAACTTTAGGAGGCAAATCATAGTTGAAAAAAGATCAGAGATTTAAATGACAAAACCGTTTATACAAATATGAAAAATGACTCTGCAACCAAGAATGAACTTGTGTCTGCCATAGAAAACGAGGCTAAATTTAGAATAGATGGTTTTATTCAAGGAGCAATTGATTTAGCTGAAGAAGTTCACGCTGATGTAAAAAGAGAAGATGGAATTGCATCTTTTCTTGAAACTCACGTTTGGCCAGTCACAATAGATGTAATAAGGCATTATAAATTGGCAAACAAACCGTTAACTACTCTTCAGATAGTTTCCTCAATGCTACACGATGTCATGGAAGATAATGAAAAGATTCTTGATTTGTATACCGCAAAAGCATACGGTTTTGATGCATATTTTAGACACAGATTTGGGGATTACGTATACAACATAGCTATGATTTTGAAAGTAAAACCACTAGAAAGTTATCAAGGTTCTAATGACAATGAACGTCAGACTGAAAGGTTTCGCGAATATTGTAGTGTTCTTGCAAGTTCTGAATATGATGTTAAAACTATCAAGCTAGCAGACAGATTAAACAACATGAGGTTTATTGCCAGAGTTCATGGACATGAAAAAATAGGACGTTACATAAGGGAAGCAGAAGACTTTTACCTTGCATACTCGATTATACCGCCTTGTATGGGTGATTTTTACACAGAAATTCGAAAGGCGTATGAGGATTTAAGAAACGTAAAGGTAAATACCGAGTTTGTGATTAAAAATAAATCAAAATAATTATTGCCACATACAGATAGTTTCCACTTTTAGCTACTTTAACGGTCTTAGCTCACAGTCACATTCGTCTTTTTTACCACAAAAAGGACATAAACACTCACAATTTAGTAGAGGAGTCTGACAAGTAGGACATTTGGTATATTCAGCAAAATCTTCTCTCATTAGATCTCGCCATTACGGGAATATACCATTAAGAAATTTAAAGTGATTCGTGCAAAATCTAAAAAATTGACCACAAATTCATTTGATTTATGAATATTTTTAAATAAAATATTATTTTTAGCCGTACTGATAGTTTATTCCTTTTTCTCCACGCGGATGTTTCCAATCGGTTTCTTGAGAACAGGTGCCGCACTCGATACATCCTTCATGGGCCAGCATCACTTGATCATTTTCTAATGTATAGCACTTGGTAGGACATAAAATGGTCAATTTTTTCATAAATTCTGTCTTGTTATCAATTACTTTGATATGAGATTGTTTGTCGTCATCATAATTTAATTTTGCAATTCTTTGTGCTAGTGAAGGAATTGATGGCAAATAGGTTGAATTTACTGCTTTTCCTAGTCTCTCTGCAATCAGGATTGGAACTTTGACATAGGTGTCTTCAGATTCCACCATTGGCAGCAATCTATCATAACCAAGAATGTTTGCAAATTTTACAGCAACAGATCTGAATGTCCCACTTGACATTAGTTTGATTATTGGCCCATAACGTGAACCTATAATGTCTTTTGGAACGTCCTTTGCCGCATCAAGGAAAATTTTCAAATAGTCTTTATCAATTTCAGTCATATCTTTGGTGTAAGGACTCTGTTCTACAGCGAACGAGTATGATTCACCAAGATTTTTTAGTTCAAAGTTGTTTTTGTCTAAAGAGGCAGCTACTGCATTTGCTGCCCTTACTGCGTCATCTATTCCGACATTTAGGCCTTCAATACGTGGACCGATGAATATGCCCCTGCCTGCGGCGTCCCCGACAAATAATATGTTCTTAAAGTAAGGTTTTTTCATCCTACATCGTTTTCCATCTGGAATTAGTTTTGCGCCATATTCAGATTCGTTGTAATCAGTTACAAAGCTAACACCGTATTTTTGGGTTAGCTGATCCTGTATGAAAGTCAGTTTTTCTTTGATTTCCTCAGCTGAAGAATACTTGCCAGATTTTATCAAATTCTCTCGTCCTGTTGGGGAAAGAGCTGCATCTCTAAGTTCATACCAAGTTTTTATTAGCTTTGCCACTGCGAATCGTACACGCATTTGCTCTTCCTGTGGAAGGCTCTTGTCTATTTCCTTTCGAAGTGGAATCTGGTCTTTGAGAAATTCGCTTACATAGGGATTTGCTATCAAGGCATTAATCAATGAAGACGGATCCGTTGGATTTGAAAGTAATGAATCAAAATGATAAACTGCGCCTAGGGACAAGGTATTAGAATTTGTGTACAGGAATCCTCCCCCAATGTGATTTAGGGTGACATCTCCTGAAAAAAGATGGGCTGCCCCTTCTCCTGATTCTACTCCGAATCTCTCATTAATTATCTCTTCAGGTACTTTGACAACAACTTTGACTCCCTGATATAATTGAGACGGGGTGAACTTTGGACGCACTCCGCAAATCTCAGCCACTTCTGAATTAACACCGTCGGCTGCAATGATTGCCTTTACTTCAAATTCTTCTAGCTCATCAGTTGTAATAGTCGTCTTGCCTGTCTGAGCATCCCAAGAAATAGAGTTAACGTGTACTCCAGGTATTATGCCACCCCCCAATTTTTGTGCACTTTCTAAGGCCTGCTTTGCAAACCAAGCATTCAGCTTATTCAATAAAACTGAATAACCAAAATTGGCCTCATAATCATGGGCTGCAGTCAAATCCATCGAGTAGATTTTGTTTTTTGATGCAGCGTGCAAGATGTAACTCGTAATTTTTCTCTCAAATGGTTTATCTGTGAAAAAAGCATCTCCATAAACATCCTCAACATTGAAAACTTTGCCGCGTTTTGGTTTTTTAGAATATAAAATACCACCCGACAAGTTCTTCGTTCCCACCTTATGACCGCCCTCAATGAGGACTGCCTGTTTACCCAGATTGGATAGTTGTTTTAGAGCGGCAAGGCCAGCTGAGCCACCACCAATAATTGCTACATCATATTTTTCCATGATACCACCTACGCCTCAACAGTTTTCTCCTGTTTTTTTAGCTCTTCAATCAACAATGGAATAATATCTTCCATTCTTCCTTTTATGAATAGATCTGATTCATCTTTCATTTGAGAATTTTCATCTGGATTTATTGCAACAACAAGTTCTGCTTCTTTCATTCCCGCAATGTGTTGAATTGCTCCACTGATTCCAACTGCAACATATACCATAGGGTTTACTTTTCTTCCACTGGTTCCAATTACTCGATCAGGTATCATATAATTATTTGAGAGGGATTGATTTACTGGAAATGGCTTTTTTGATATTGGTAATGAGACGCCTATTTCAGCTTTCAAGACTTTTGCAAAATGTTCTATGAGTTTGATATTTTCATCAGGAGAATCTTTTATTCCGCGTCCAAAACTAACTATGGCTTTACAGCTATCAAAATCAACTTCACTTTTGATTACCTTTCTGCTAAGGATTTTTACTGCAAGGTCTTTTTGGTCAATAGTTGGTATGAAATCTAAAACTATGCCAGTTCTGGATTCATCAGGCGTGATTGCTTCAAAGACGCCAGGTATGATACTGCAGGATTGCGGGTGATAATCTCTTTCTATTGCGGGATTTTTATTATCAAGGCATAGAATTGTAGTCCACAGAAAACCAGAAAAATCAGGTCGATACATTTCAATTGTTTTTTCATAAGTTACAGGCTTTCCAGCTGTTTTACTTTGATGTGTAATTGTTACGTCGTTTATCTCGAGTTTGTTAATATCGGAGGCAAGACCTGATTCAAGTTCGGTTAAAACAGTTGATGATAAATGCCTGCCAATACTATCTGCAGCAAAGAACATGTAGCGGGGTCTTTTGAATTCTGCTCCATAGGTTGGCTCAATCTTTGTTGCAAGATCTTTGTCTGACGCAATTTGACAAATTACTTTTGTGTAAATTGTATTTCTCATTTCTTTTAGTTCTGGATGATCAGCACAAATTACTGCATCTGCCCCATACTCGATTAATTGATTAGCCAGATCTTTTACTTGATGTCCCAATAATACTGCGATGACTTTTTCATTCGATTGATATTTTTTATTGAAATCATCAAAGAGCCTTCTTGCCTCACCAAGCATCTCAAGACTTACCGGAACTAGTTTTCCATCCTCTAATTCCATTACAACATGAACATGCCTGTATTTTCCTTCAGTCATTTTATCACCATTGCAGATAAGGCTTCCTTGATTTTTGAAACCGCTTTTCTAATATGTTCTGGATTTGAACCGTCCAGGACCTCGGCCTTTCTGTTTGCTTTTCCCTTGGGAATCCTTTCAACCTTGTAAACAATTGTTGGTGAACCTGGAAGGCCAACTAGTGTCTGATCAACTCCTAGTTGTTGTACATTGAAAACTTTGAGATATTGTTTGTAATTGTCAGCTCTGATTTTTGCTTCTTTTTGATATTTTTCATACGCGAGCCTTTCAGAGACAGTGTTAAAGGTTGCTTTGTAGGAAGGATCAATTGCTATAAACACGGGAAGCGGTGCCTGCACTTCTTCAACAACGTCGTAAAATCCCTGAAGGCTAACAATTCTTTTGATTGTAATAGTCCGAGTTTGTACGTCTACATGATAATCAATTACATTTCCAAAGAATGTATATCCAAGCTTCCAAGCAGTCTGAGGCCCAGTTTGCCCCGTTTCACCGTCAGATGCACGATGCCCTGAAAAAACAATGTCAGCTTTATCTTCTAGTTTTTGAATACCTGCTCTTAGAACCTCGGCAGTAGCAAGAGTGTCAGCCCCAGCAAAAATTCTATCGGAATACAAATGAAGTTCTTCAGCATCACAGGTTTGCTGGGCTTGTTGAAGAGCCATCTCCCCCATTGGTGGACCCATAGTTGTTACTGCGATTCTTGCACCATACCTTACTTTGGCATAAAATGCAGCTTTTGCTGCAACCGCACTGTGTGGACCTAGAGTGCTTTTTGTTTCGGCACGGTTAAGTGTTCCATCTGGATTGTAGCTAACACTGCCTTCTGAAAAGTCTGGTTCTAGTTTTATAATCACAGCCAAGTTAAGTTGTGTCATTCATCTCTCCATTTACCAATCAAATCAATTCACAATAACTGACTTTACATTTACAAACTCTTTTAATCCATAATTTGATAGCTCTTGTCCTATACCAGAATTTTTGATATTGCCAAAAATAATTCTCGAATCTTTTACTTCATGATTGACTTGTTCGGAGGAGATTGCATCATATTCAGCAAAAATTTCTTCAGTGGCTGGATTAATGGTAGTAATCTTCATGATAGCCCTCTAGGAGGGAGATTAATAAATATTGGTAGTACAAACCATTTATTACCAATCATTACCACTAGATATATCCTATAGTCCACAACGGAAATCATAAGCAAGTAAAACGACAGAGAGCAAAGACATCTTTGCAGTTTATGCATAATGTTTCCTCAAATACAAAGAAAAGAAGCAATTAGGAACTTGAACCAAGTATTTCTCTTATAAATCACCAAAAAAGAATGCAAAATACGAAAAAATTACTAAAAATGGGTTTTACATAGAATAAAAAATGTCGAGCTAAAATTGTATCAAATTCCTAACTATTTGGCTTTCCTCAGTGATAATTTTGCCTGGATTTAATACGTTGTCTGGATCAAACAGTTTTTTGAGTTCTCTAAAAATTTTGTAATTCTTATTTCCATATTGTAGCTTTACAAACTCAGATCTAGGTAAACCGTCTCCATGTTCTGCAGTAATTGTTCCACCCATTTTAATTACCTTAATGAAAAAAATTTTTGCTATCTTCTTTAGCAGTTTCTTATCTTTTCTTTTTGAGATTAAACGAATGTGCAAATTGCCGTTACCAGCATGTCCATAAATAATAGATTTGGTATCAAATCGCCGGTTAATTCCGTTGATTATTGAGATTAATTTATCAAGATCTTCAACAGGTACTGCAGCATCTTCAATCATATGAGGAATTCTCATATTTTTTGGAATAAACTTAAGATTATAAGACAAGGCCAAATCTCTGAATCTCCACCATCTCTCAATATCGAGTTCGGCATAAAGTTCACAGACTATTCTTCCGAGAATTATTTTCTTCAGTTTAGAAATATTCTTTTTTAAATTTGTGTCATATTCTACAAATAGCAAACACTTAGTTGAAGGATGAAATCTGTGGCTGATGTTCTTCAAAGTGTGTTCATCGACAAATTCTAGTGATACAGGTTTTGTTCTTAGAATATTTACACATTCTTTTGTGCTCTTTACAATATCATCATATTCGATAATTAGCAAACATTTCTGTTGAGGAATTTTTTTTGTTTTTAATTTAGCTGATACAATGATTCCAAGAGTACCTTCAGACCCTGCTATTATTTTGTGGGAGTCATTTAGATTCTTAATTGCATCCAATCTATAACCGCAGGAATTTTTTGTAACATTTGGATATTTCTTTCTATCTATGGCATGTGCAAAATTCGTAATAGCTTTTCCGAATTTTTTGTTAGATGGTAGCGTAATAACTTCGCCATTTCCTGTAATTATGGTAACTTCGAGTAAATTATCAATTACACTACCGTATTTTAATGATTTACTTCCGCTTGAATTATTTGCAATCATTCCTCCAACAGAACAGTATGGTCCTATCGAGGGGTTAGGGGCAAAAAAAGATTCTTCCTTCTTTAAAATTAAATCGAGTTTTCCTTTTGTTATTCCTGGACCTACCGACACAAAATTCTTTCCAACTTTGATATGATTCAAATTTTTTAGATCAAGAATTATACCAGAACCTAATGCCCCACCAACAAGCCCTGTTGATGCCCCTCTTGGAACAATTGGGATTTTATTTTCTCTAGAAAACTTTATTATTTTTAAAATATCGTTTTGATTTTTTGGAAATACGACAACTTTTGGTTTAATCTGATATGAGCTTGAATCAACTGAGTAATAATCCAATATTTCTTTGTCCCAAAGAACTTCGCCAGAAATTAGTTCAGCAAGATTTTTTCTAACATTGTTTAATAATTCTATGCTAGTAACCATTTTGCCTCAAGTTGATAAGCGAGTTAAAAACATAATTGAATTAAAATGTCACCCCTTTTCATGTATTCAGTTTAATGATAAATGGAGAAACAGATTAGAAAAATTAGGGTCGGAATACATGAAAACCTAAAAAATGAAAACGGTTTTCAATTTTAAAATAACTAATATAAAAAGATTCTTGAAAATGTTAAAGTTTTTTATAAAAAATTAAACAGGTGTTAATAAAAAAATATAGAAACCTTATCATCATACCTTCAATTAGATATCATAATGTCTTCAAATGTAGAAATGATGGATGATGACGGTAAACTAGTAAGTATGGTAATGGAAGGAATTCCAAAGGCAAGGTTTGCACTAGTATGTGACGAAAAGGGAAAGATTCTTTGGAATAGTCGTCGAAACAATGTGACACATCTTCTTACTGTTGAAGACACAAAAAAATCGATAAAAAGAGCTTTAGAAAACTGGCGTTTTCGTGATGAATTGTCATCAAAGATTGGAAAAGTCAAATATGCCTTAGCAGTTTATGAAAAACTCATACGGGTAACTGTTCCACTTGCAAATGGCCATATGCTATTAGTAAGTATACAAGAAGAAAATCCAGGCCACATAAAAAGCGTCATGAATATTGTAGAGTGGGTCCAAAAACATTCTACCAAATTTCAATAAATACCAATAAACAACACTTTCAGGATCTTGGATTAATCAGTATTCGTATTTCTATAACAAATTGTACGTTACAGAAGTTTGAATCAATTGCTCAATCATATCCAGATATCAAATAGATACCAACTAGTACATTATCATACTAGTGGATTTTAATCCCTAGATGTGCTTGCCCCACTGTACAAGTGCGGCTGCTGCTGCAACCCAGTCTCGAAGGTCATCATACACTGGGACTCCCTCGTTTTCTATTAGCTTTGAAATCTTTTTAGTGTACGGTCCGCCGTTTCCTCCAACCAAAAGCGGTTTCTTTTTCTGCTTTGAGAATTCCGCCAGATGCTGGATGATTATCTCTTCTAGCGGGTCGTCTTGGAACACGAACCATGGCATTACGATATCCACGTTTGGATCGTCCATGAACTTTTGAATTGTGTATCTATAGTCATCTGCGTTTGCGCCACCCGTTACGTCAGCTGGGTTTCCTTTGCCAATTACATATGTTGGTGGAAAGTGTTCCTTCATTTCCTTTAGTGTCTTTGGCGTTACCTTTGCAAGCTCTAGTCCCAATCTTTCAAAGTGGTCAATTCCTCCAATCATTGGTCCTGCGCCGTTGCTACACATTGCAGCAGCATTTCCTTTTGCTGCCGGCTGCCAGGCAAGTGCCTTTGCAACTGCTGCCAATTCCTGATAGCTGTCAACTGAGATGATTCCTGCTTGCTTGAATGCCCCCATGATTATTGCGTTAGAGCCTCCAAGCGATCCGGTGTGGGATGCTGCCTGCTTTGCGCCAGCCTCTGTTCTGCCACTCTTCCATATCAGGACCGGTTTTTTCTTTTCCTTCATTACGCGCTTTGCAGTCTCAATGAACTTGCGTCCATCCCCAAAGCCTTCTACGTATAATGCAATTACTTTGGTTTGTGGATCGCTTGCCAGATACCATATCATGTCTGCCTCATCAACATCGGAGCGGTTTCCATAGCTGACCATCTTTGATAATCCAAAGGAATCTGCAGTCTCCAAAAAGCTAATTCCCATGGTACCGCTCTGTGACAGTAATGCAACTGGCCCCAGTTTTGCTCGGACCATTCTTTCCTGCCCTTGGAATGCACAATCTAAGCGGTTTGCCGCATTGAACATTCCAATACAGTTTGGACCAATTATTCTGATTTTGTGCTTTTCTGATAATTGTTTAATTTGCGCCTCATAATCTGCTCGTTCTCCTCCGAGTTCTTTTCCACCGCCAGACACTATCACAACATTGTGAACTCCCTTCTTTGCACATGATTCAAGAACCGGCGGTGTTACAGAAAGGTCTACACACACTACTACAAGATCAACTGGTTCAGGAATTGCGTCAACTGAAGGATAGCATTTGATTCCTAAAATTTCATCTGCCTTTGGATTTATTGGATAGACCTTTCCCTTGTAATCGTGTTTTGCAAGGCTGTCTAAAATAGAGTTTCCAACCTTTCCTGGAGTAGCAGATGCCCCAACCAGTGCCACGGACTGGGGTGTGAAGAATTTTTCCATGAAAGAGTCATTTGGTTTTTCCTTTGAGATTGCATTTTTGTTTATTTCCTTTGAGAGAATTATTTTCGCATCAACTACAAAGTACGATTTTGCATACACCACAACTGGGTTAAAGTCAATGCTGTTCACATATTTAGCGTTGTCAACTCCAATTTTTCCTATTTGGACTAGTGCCTTTGCAAGCATGTTCAAATCAACAGGCTCGCTTCCTCGGAATCCTTTGAAGAGTTTTGATGACTTTAATTCATTTAGCATGGATTTTGCATCTACAGTAGTGATTGGAAGCATTCTGAATGCAACATCCTTGAATACTTCGGTCATTACACCGCCAAGCCCTACCATCATGACTGGGCCAAATTGAGGATCGTTTTGGAGACCTACTATTAGCTCAATTCCTTTTGGAACCATTTTTTCCAAAAGAACTCCTTTGATTTGGACTCCCTTTTTCTTTGAGAGTCTTTTGTACATGTCATTAAATGTTTTTTTAACATCAGAATCATTATTGATTCCCACCTTTACTCCACCAACATCTGTTTTGTGGAGTATTTGTGGAGAAACTATTTTCATTACTAGAGGATAGCCAATTTTCTTTGCGGCCTTTACTGCTTCGTCTGCAGAGTTTACCATGGCATATGGTGGAACTTTTACGCCGTATGTCTTGAGTATGGATTTTGAGGCTTCTTCGGTAATTACTTTATGTGTTGTCTTTATTGTCTCTTCAAAAATTTTTTGAGTTGAACTCAATGTGATCAAATCCCTCCATGCTCAATATATTAAACTTGCTTTGATCAGAGTTCAAATGCCGACTTGAAATTCTTGTAAAAGGTTTTCATGTTATTTTGTACTAGAGGTATGTTTTGGTCTATTTGGTTCTTAATCATGCTTGGATCGATGTATGGAGTTTTTGCTAGGTCTTCTGTGGTGTTTTCAAGCCAAGATAGGATTATTTCTTTATTGACCTCAAAATGGAATTGCACCCCAACTGCGCTTCCCACCTGAAATGCCTGATTGTACATGCCAGAATATGCAAGCCTTGCTGCATTTTTTGGAATGTCAAATGTGTCACCGTGCCAATGAAATACAGTAAATGGGCTTTTGATTCCCTCAAAGAGTTTGGACTTTGAGGCTAAATCCACCTGAACGTCATAATAAAAGCCAATTTCCTTTTTTGCTCCAGGATAAACATTTGCGCCAAACGCCTTTGCTATTAGCTGAGAGCCAAGACAAATCCCAAGGACTGGAATTTTTTTGTCAGCTGCCTGGCGAATAAGACTCATTTCATTTTTTAGATATTCCAGATCATCGTTTGCGCTCTCCGGTGCTCCAAGTACTAGAACTATACTGTGATCAAGGCTTGGAAGTTTTTCCTTTTTTGCAAAAACAGTCTTTAGCTTGAATCCATCTGATTCAAATAATTCACCTATGGTTCCAGGCCCCTCAAGTCTTGCGTTTTTTATCACAAGTATGTCGGACATTTTTTAACAGCTTGTATTTTCGTTCATCATTTTAAGAAATTCCTGGCCGGAATATTCATGTGGAGTGGAAAATGGAATTACGCCGATTATGGTATAATCCAGCGTTGTCAATATTTGCATCTTGTTTGCGTCAACACGGGTAACATCAGTTCCCTGAATTTCAGTGTCAAGAAATGAGAAAAATATTTGCGCAACCTGCTTGTCGTCTGCTGTAAATTTACCATTTACATTTGCCTTAGAGTGTGGAGCGATGCCTGTCCCAGATGTTGTGAATGTTCCAAGCTGTTTTGAGTCATAGAGTATGGTAAATTTGTATTTTGTAAAGCTTGTTGGATAATCAGATGGATTACAGACTTCCAGATTTCCGCCATACATGACGGAAAGAAAGTCAAAGTTCTTTGTTGTCCACTTGAACTGGATGTCATTTGCAGATAGTAAATTCAGCGATGAATAGCCAAGCGATGATACGATTACAATTATTGATACTAGTACTATTATGGTGTGCTTGTTTGTCACGAATCAGAGAGTGATTTGGGCTCAATTTTAGGTATTGTGAACTACTACCGAAAGTCCGGCAGCCTCTTCCTGCTTCGTTGACCGAGCTTTTGATCTCCGCAAGCGTGAATTCCCGTAGTTCCTGCAGTAATCTGTCTGAACACATCCAGTTTCGGCTTTACGTGGTGACTGGTAGAGGTTCATATTTTTAGTGTGACCTTTTTCAATTTTGCCTGGCTCTGACATTAGTGTATCTTTTGGATTTGCCGTTTTTAACAATTCTGTTTTGCCGCCCGTCATGTCATGGTTTACGGCGAACAGGTTTTAACCGGTGGATGGTGGTCTTCTCGCTACGTTTCTATAAAATGAAAAAGAGGGTTTTATGGCCAAAGGCCTTTTGCTTTGAATGCCTCAACAACTCGACCTACTGCCAAAACCATTGCCGCGCGTCTCATGTCCACTTTGTGTTTTCTTGATAATGCAAGGGTATCCTTGAATCCCCGAGTGATGTGGTCTTCCATCTTCTTTGCAACCTCATCAAACGTCCAATAGTATCCCATGTTGTTTTGCACCCATTCAAGGTACGAGATACAGACACCGCCAGAGTTTGCAAGAATGTCTGGAATCATGATTATTTTTTTGCTATACAGAATTGGATCTGCGTCAGGCATCGTAGGACCGTTTGCCGCTTCTGCAATTATTTTGCAGCTTATTTTCTTTGCAATGCTTGCGGTGATCTGGTTTTCAAGTGCTGCTGGAACCAAGATATCACATTTTGTCGTGAGTAATTCCTCGGTGCTGATTTTTTTGCTTCCTGGGAATCCGACAACTGAACCGGTCTTGTTTTTGTATTCCAGAACTTTTTTAGAGTCCATTCCTTTTGGATTTACGATTGCGCCTTTAGAGTCTGATACTGCAATTACTTTTGCGCCCATCTTTTCAAGATATTCTGCAGTATAGGTTGCTGCGTTTCCATATCCCTGCAGCACAACTTTGGCACCTCTTAGCTTGAGCCCAATTGTTTTTGCTGCCTCTCTGATACAATATGCACATCCAAGTCCAGTTGCAACATTTCTTGCAAGTGAACCTCCAATAGAGAGTGGCTTACCTGTAATGACGCCTGGGTCAGATTCGCTTCCATGTAATTTGCTGTAAACGTCCATTATTTGTGCCATTTCTCTTCCAGTTGTGTACACATCTGGTGCTGGAATGTCTTTCTTTGGTCCAATTATTTCAGAAATAGCATATGCGAATCTTCTTGTAAGGGCTGCAAGTTCGTTAGCACTAAGTTTTTCTTTTTTCGGATTAACATAGATGCCTCCTTTTCCTCCACCTAAAGGAACATCAACTACAGCACACTTCCAAGTCATCCAAGAAGAAAGTGCTTTAACTTCCTTTTCCATATACTCTACTCCCCCTTCTGGATCAAAGTATCTGATACCACCTTTGTAGGGACCTCTATCATTATTGTGTTGGCTTCTAAATCCAGTGAAAGTCCGGATTTTTCCATTATCCATCATGACTGGGAGTTTTACTCTTAGAACCTTGTTTGGTTCTGCAAGGTAGTCCCTTAAGCTTTTGTCAATTTTTAGAATTGTACAGGCATCGTCAAGTTGTTTTAATGCATTCTTCCAAGGATCTGCTAAAATCAAATTTACCGAAATTTATTGGAGTCAGATTCTATTTAAGTTTGTTGAACAAAAGGTGCTGTCAAGTCTCCATCGGTTTTATTCTTGTCAAAAATCGTCGGGCGGGGTTTTAGTTTCAACGGATACCATCTATTGCCATCATAAACCATCAAAATATTTCCATCAATTCTATAATCTATCACTTTCTTACATTTATGACTAGGAAGTTCTTCTGCTATTATCTCTAATCTACATTTTGGACATTGACTAAAATTCATGGGTTTCTTCTATATGCTTCCTTCGTTCAAGCATGTTGCCTAGATAAAAAGTGGTATAACCATAAAGACCAAGACAAAATACAAGCCAAAGATCAAAAAAATCAACCAATTAAAACACCCAACGACTTTTGACAAGAATAAAACTGATGGAGACGACAGAACCTGAACAAAAATCGATCTAAGGATCACCGATCAGAAATTTGATTCACAAAATCGATATACCGTAACAAAATATGAATTGTTGATATAATGAGTGACAAGATTTCACAACTTTTAGATCAGAAATACATCAACTTGGAGACATATAGGAAAAGTGGAAAGGCGGTTTGCACCCCGGTGTGGTTTGTCATAGAAAACGACACAATCTATGTCATTACTACAAAAGACACGGGCAAAGTAAAACGCCTGCAAAACAACCAAAATGTAAGAATCGCGCCATGTAGATTCAAAGGGGAACTAAAAGGAGATTGGATGCATGGAAAGGCGAGATTTGCAGAAAAGGACGAAACAGAGCAGGCAATTAAGCTTCGAAAGAAAAAATACGGGTTTCAGGCACGACTCGTTGGAGTCCTTGTTGCAAGAAAGGGCACCCCGGTAGTAATTGCAATTCAGATTTGAGTGGAATTACAGGTAGACCTTTTTTGAGTTCAGTTTTCGCTCAAGCTTTGTTGCTACGTCGTCTAGTGCCAGAATGTTTGCCTCAAGATAGTTTGAGAGGTGAAATATTGAGCCGTATTTTTCTCCTACTTTTGTGACAAGGTTGTTTTTCTCAAGTACCCCAAGATGGTGCTGAACTGCCTTGTAGTCAAGATTCATTTCAGACGCAAGCTGGTTTGTGTTAAACGGTCTTTCTGATAGCAGCCAGATTATTTTGAGTCGAGTATAGCCTCCCCTAGTTCCGGTGAATACATAAAGCAAAAGTCGCCTTGCATCTCGATCAGGCTTGTGTGTGAGTGTGGCTGATCTTGTCCTTACTAGTTCTCGTATCTCAACTAATTTTTCCATATCATACGCTCAATACATGGAATCGCGCAATTACTTAAAACACTATTTCCAAATCTACTCCAAATCCCACCCAAAATCATTGAGGCTAAAAAAGCAACTAACGCTTAAATTGACAACGGGGATAGCTGAGTCATTATGATGCCAGCGCGCGGCTACGACATGACGCCGACAATGTATTCGCCGGACGGAAGAATATACCAAGTAGAATATGCAATTGAAACAGTAAAGCGAGGAACGCTTGCAATTGGCATCAAGGCAAAAGACGGAGTCATCATGGCAGTTGAAGAGATCCCACGAAAGCTGCAAGCAGCCGGAATCACACAAAAGATCTTCCAAGTAGATGATCACATAGGAGTTGCAGCAGCAGGCTACATTCCAGATGCAAGAACACAGGTGGATGACGCACGCACGTTTTCACAAAGCTATAAACTCATTTACGATGAGCAAGTAGACGTTGAAACAGTAGCAAAACATCTAGCAGACAAATGTCACCAATATACCCAGTATTCAGGCGTACGACCATTTGGAGTTGCACTCATAGTTGCAGGAGTCGACCAACGCGGAAACATAATCTATGTTACTGATCCCAGCGGAACATTTGTTGCATATGCAGCAGTTGCAATTGGCGCAGGCTCTGAAGAGGTAAATTCGTTTTTGGAGAAAAACTACAAGGATGAAATGTCAATTGATGAGGCATCAGCGTTGGCAATTGCAGCAATTGACATGAAGGGCGAACAAAAGGAAGAAACAAAACACATCAAGATGGCCCGAATTACAGACAGCAAAAAAGTTCTTGAAAAGGTATCAGATGTAGACTTGGAAAAATATGCCAAGATTGCAAAAGAAAAATATCCGAAATCGGCATAATTTTAGAATCTATACCAATTCAATCGTTTCAATAGCTTTTCACAACACTGAAATGATTTATGGAAATTTATTTTACTAGAACTACTGGACATTTAGCTCGTTGTACAAGTTCAATTGTCACACTGCCAAACATGAATTGTTTTGGACCGTCTCTTGCTCTTGTCCCCATTACAATTAGATCCACATTTTGTTGGGTTGAAAATGCCATTAATGAATCTGAAATATGATCAGAAAGAATCATGTCGGATTTGATTTTTACCCCAAACTTTTCTGCGGCTTTATGTATGATTTGAAATAACGAATGCACTTGCTTGATTTTATTTCTCTCTATTATTGTTTGATGACTTGTCATATCAAGAAATGAACTCGATATTATACTGCTATAGATTACGGTGATAATTGAAATTTTTGAATTGTATTTTTTGGCAAGATCTAGCGCAAATTCAAAAGCACGGTATGACATCTGCGATTCGTCAAATGGCACTAGAATGTGCTTGATTAGCGATGGTGAAACTTCCTTGCATTCATCTATCACAGGACAGATGATTTGACTATCTTGCATCAATAGAATAGTTTTGACTTGTTTTCTTATATCTTGGAGTTTGTTCTTTTTCAAACAACAAAATTACTGTTTTGTATTTTGTTTTAGTTTAGTCTTTTTGGTAGATTTGGAGTCAGTTTTCTTTGTTTTGGTATCGGTTTTTTTGGTAGTTTTGGCATCTGTTTTTACTTTATCTACAGTCTTCGAGTTGGTATTTTTGTCACTGTCTGATGTCTTTGGCTCAGAGGATTTAGTTGATGACTTGATTGGAGATTGGGATGAACCTGCAGGTAGGCCAGATTCTCCAACCATTATACTAAACGTAGTCTTTTCGGATGGAATTGGCTGAAACAAGATTCCTTGTACATCAACTATGATTTTGTATTCACCCTTTTCTTTGAATACAACTGGAATTGTTATTGTGCCAATTGATGTGTGAGATAACGGTATTGGGCCAAATACTGCACTTCCGTCCTTTGTTACAGCGACAGTATAATCAATATGTTCTTGGATTGCGCTTGTCTGTCCATTTAGAAAATCGATTTTTAGTTTTGCAGAATTGCCAGGAGATAATTTTTCTGGAAGTGTGGAAATTCCCACCTTGATGGTTCCCTTGTCAGTAGGCAATACCTGCTGATAGTTTTCTGCAGATGCGTTAAATGGGTATGCTACAAGTATTCCAAAAACAAGTACTGTGATACAAAAAACTGCCTTCATTTGATGTAATATGGGAAAAGAATCGATATAAGACTTTGTCCTAATCAAAACCGTGCTTTGCAAATAATCTAAAAAAGTGTTGTTAATACAAATGATGTGTAATCTTCACTTGCTTAATTATACAATTACTATTGTTAACAAAAAATTGTAGACACACTGGATTAGTACAAATTATAGTTGATCAGTACCTAGTACTAATGGGTCTTGGGAGTTATTGGGGAGAGGTAATCGAGGTCTTACGGCAGATTATCCCAATTTATGACAAGGTAAACAAGTACATTTCACTTGGAAAAGACACAGAACATCGAAATAGAGGCATAAGAGGCAGAGTAAATCCAGGCGACTCCATTTTGGATGCAGGCTCGGGCTTTGGCAACATGTCAAAGACTGCAGAAAAAATCTGCAATGGCAATTTGACAATTATGTTGTATGATCCGCTTGTTCCAATGCTAAAGAACACAAGTATCTATTTTCAAAAAATTCCTGATTTGTCGTGTGGAGTCTTTGAGCACATACCATTCAAGGACAAACAGTTTGATGCAGTTTTGTGCGGATATTCCCTGAGAGACGCAATAAATCTCAGAATTGCAATTTCAGAAATTCACCGTGTTCTCAAAAATGGAGGACGTTTTGTCATAGTTGATTTAGGAAAGCCCGACAATCCCCTGATTCGCCTAGGCGTTTCATTTTATCTTAGGATGATTTTGCCAGTTATTGCATTTTTGGTTGGCGGAAGGCTTGGGTTGAAATTTGGAACATTATATGGAACGTTTAAGCGATGGCCCCAAAACAAAAAACTAGAATCATTACTTCTTGAAAAATTTTCACGCGTTGAATTTGAGAAAGACCTCATGGGCGGAGCAATAATGGTTGCAGCTTACAAATGAAAAAAACGCTCATTCTTGTAAATATCACTGGTCTTTTGATTGGCATATCATATGGAATGCACAATCCAATTGTTCCAATATTTGCAAAAAACGATCTTGGCGCATCATACGCGGATCTTGGACTAATTGGTCTTGCAAATTTCATTCCATACATATTCATTCCAGTTTTTGTCGGGGTTTTGCTTGGTAGATTCAACAATGGGCGCCTCCTATCCCTTGGAATCATCATAAATTCGGCATCCGTGTATTTGCTTTCGCTTGCAAGGTCTGTTCCCGAGGTAATGGCATTTAGGGCAATGACTGGAATAGCACATGCGTTCTTTTGGCCACCTGCAGAATCCATCATATCAAATGCTAGCACCGAAGAATCGCGCATAAAAAACATTGCAAGATTCACGGGATTTTTTGTGAGCGGCTTTATGATAGGTCCGCTCATTGGAACATTTCTTTTGGAGGGAATGGATGCATCGTATAGGCTTTTGTTTCAGATTGCCACCTTTGTTCTGGCATCATCCATAATATTTTCAATTCAGGTTGCAAAGAAACACGTTCCTGTATCGCACTCTAAATTTTCATTTTCCGGTATAAAGGAAATAACCAAGTTTCCCCAAGTGATTGCAATTTTGATTTATTGTGCCTCGTCATTTGGAATGATTTTGGCAATTCATCCCGCTTTTTTGAATGACCGCAGCATGTCGGCGACCGCAATTGAGATTTTGTATTTTGTGTTTGGTGCTTCACGTGTTGTGACACTTGCATTGGCAGAAAGACTTGCAAGGCACACGGCAAAAACTTTGATTGCCTCAACACTTTGCATTTCATCTGGGCTTTTGCTTTCATTCTTTTCTGGATCAATAGTAGATTTTGCAATTGCTATGACCCTCATGGGATTTGGATTTAGTGTGATTTTCCCGTTAACACTTGAGATAATTCTAAGAAAGGTGAAAAAAGAAAATTCAGGTGTGATAATAGGCGCATATGAAACCGTATTTGGTATTGGGTGGGCAATTGGCCCAATTGCATCTGGCCTGATATCAGAGTTTTCTGGAAACGCAACTCCATATTTGGTGTTTTTTGTACTTGGAATAGGAATTTCTGTAATGAGTGCAATAAAAAAGAAAACACTAGAGTCTGCTGCAAACTCCTGAGACTTTTAATCACCGGATATGTTTTCTAATCTTTCCAATTACAAACACCGGAAGTGCAAAATACATGCCAATGTTTAGCAAAATTATTCCAGTTCCGTATACAATCAGTTCTTGTTCTGAATCAATGTGCACGTAATTCAACAATGATAATGAAGAAAGCATTGGAGAAAGCGCAGTCTTTATTGTTTCTTTGAATAGTGGGCTTTGTCTTTCCCAGTCTGCTATTGTTGGACTAAATGAATAATAGAATATGTTGAATCCATCCATAAATGCAGAACCCGAATCTGTCTTGAGCAATGTGCCATCACGTAATTCCCTTAGGTGTTGCACTTGGGGTGCAAGCTCTGTTCCATAGGCAGCAGTGGTAACTAGGCATCCCCCACCGCTCTTTTTCTCAATTACACAGACTCCATTTTCAAGAACTGTTCCTTCTCCACAAACTCCAATTGGTGGCTTTGGTTCCGGTACTCCGACTACCTCATAGATTGTTTTTCCTGGGAAATACTTGGTAAACCACTCCTTGAATGCAGGTTCGTTGTTGTATCTATCCACATATGTCTGTGGGTCCTTGGTAGGATCTGGGAATCCAGGAATTGTGGTTTTTGGTTTTTCTGCTGGTTTTTCTTCTGGCGGTGGTGTGGTTGGTTCTGTTGTTTTAGGTTCTTCTGTCTTTGGGGTTTCAGTTTTTGGCGGTTGCATTGGCGGTTGTGTTGTTATGGTTGTGGTTGTAGGGGTAGGAATTATTTTTTCTTTCATCAGATCTATAGCGGATGGTACAACAGGCGAGCCATCTGCAGAATAATCAAATAATGTAAATTTTCCAATATAGTTTAGCTCGTTGCTATAAAATGCAGTTGCGTTGTAGATACCTTTTGCTGTAAACTTGGCAGCATTTTTGTCAATTGAAGTATCAAAAGGACTGGTCTTGAAGGTTCCATCTGAATCGGCGTATGTCTCTCGTAACATAACATAGCTTTTGTCAGGACCATATACTTTGATTGAGACTATTTTATTTGCATGTGCGGCATCTGTGGTACCAGTAAATACTATTTTATCACCTTTTTTGTAGATTGCCTTTTCTGTCCCAAATGTTTGAATCACGGCAAAAGCAGGCGTAACAGCCATGCTTACAACCAAGAAAATCAAAATTACTGCTAGTTTCATCAAACTTATCTAGAATTATGATTAGATTTTAGGATCTTTAACTAGATTGTACACAATTGTATAGCTACTGCTAGACAGATATAGACTAGGCATTTTGCCAAACTTTATTTTTCGAGAGATGAAAAATCAGTCATGCTTGATTATTCTCTTAATATCTTGGGAAGTGAATGGATAATCATCATATTGGTAGCCCTAATTGTTCTTTTTGGCACAAACAAGCTTCCAGATGTAGCAAAAAAGCTTGGACGGGCAGTTGGGGAATATAACAAGACAAAAGCAGAGATTCAAAATCAGATGACTGGCATCACAAACGCAGATCTCAACATAACCAATCCAGTCCAAAATGAAAGGCAAAAACTAGAATTTATGGCAAAATCACTTGGTATTGATTTTGCTGGAAAAACAGATGACGAGATAAAAAAAGCTATTTCAGACAAGATGTCTGATAGCCCCAATTCAAATCAAAAGGATAGAGGCTAGTCTTGACCAAGATTTCGTTTAACAAGATTTACAACATGAATTGTATTTCTCATAGTAACCGATCCTCCGTTTGCGATTGATTTTAGAGCGACAAGACAAAACTACAACAGAACTGCATCCAGAGTAATGCAGGGGTATAATGAAATTAAACAAAAGGACTATTATGATTTTTCACTCCGGTGGATGTCAGATGCATTTAGGATTCTAAAAAAATCTGGAAGCATGTATGTTTTTTCCGGATGGAACAATCTCAAGGACATTTTAAATGCTCTGGATAATGTGGGATTCGTTACCATCAATCACGTAATTTGGAAATACCAATTTGGAGTAGTCACATCAAGAAAATATGTAACGTCGCATTATCATTGCCTGTATGTTTGCAAAGACGAGAAAAAAAGAAAATTCTATCCGTTTGTAAGATTCAAAAAGACAGATAGAACGCAAGACGGACACAGTCTTCACTACAAAGACAAAGAAGACGTCTGGGAAATAAAACGAGAATACTGGACGGGTGATAAAAAGACGCCAACCAAATTACCCGCAGAAATTGTAAAAAAAATTCTCCAGCATTCTAGTAGGACTGGTGATGTAGTGTTTGATCCATTTTTGGGCTCAGGCCAAGTTGCAGTGATTAGCAAGATGCTAAAGCGCAAGTATCTTGGCTTTGAAACCGTCCCAGAGTACTATGATTTTGCCAAAAATAGGCTTGAAAAGAACATGTACAGATTAAAGGCATAGGCTCTGTCAAATCTACGGTTACTTGGTAATTATACAATAACCAAGTCATTATGTAGTCATACACTGATACCTATACACGGAATCAACATTATCTGTCACCCAACATCATAGCAGTCCTGAATTAGTATCGTTAATGGAAGAATTCAGGTGGATGCTAAACGAATCCATCAGAATTGGAATGGAGAGAAACCTTACCTCACAGCAAGCCTTCAATTCTAATGTATATCAAGAGCAATACAGGTGGCAAAGTCAAAGATCAACGATTTTAGAAAAACAAGAAAAAAGAATCCAAATGCCAAAATCCCATACTACAAAAAACCATATGTTACAGTCGATAAACAGTCATACCAAATCATGGGAAACACACTCATAATCGGAGTCAGGCCTGGGCGACCATACGTTGGAATTCCACTAAATGATTATACTGTATCCCAATTCGCTGATCCTCACATCAAAATTGGAGCAATTACAATTACCCGTAATACAATATCTATTTCAATATCAAAAGAAACTCAAAGTATCACACCAACCGAATTTGTAGGAATCGACACAAATCTGAACAATATATCTACGGTTCACTCAGATGGACATGTCGACGTTTTCTCAGATGTAGCCAAGATAACAAAAATCAAGCAAAAATACAGAAAGGTAAAATCACATTTCAGGCGAAATGATGTCAGAATTGGAAAGAAAATATTTCAGAAATATGGCACAAAACAACAACACAAAACCAAGCAAACCCTTCACAATATTTCAAAAAAACTCGTAACACAGAAAAAGCAACTAATCCTTGAGGATCTAAAAGGCATTAGAAAACTATACCAAAAAGGAAATGGCCAAGGAACAAAATACCGCTCAAGGCTCAACGGCTGGCCATTTTATGAATTTAAAAGGCAACTAGAGTACAAATCAAAGTGGTATAACGGGATTCCAGTCATCAAAATAAAACCCAACAAGACGTCATCAAAGTGTTCGATATGTGGGGCAAAAGTAATCCCCGAAGAGAACCGACAGATAAGATGTCATTGCGGTCACAGAGAAGACCGCGATATCAATGCTGCACGCAATATTTTGTATAAAGGAGTACCAGTTGTGCAGCTACGAGGCCTGCGACTCAGGCCAGACGCGCCACAAGGTGAAGCAATGAAGCAGTCAAAAGATGCCAAGCAGATTGTGACGAGTCAAATCAACCTACAGTAGATTTGACAGAGCCCTCTTTTGAAAGAATCTGCACTTCAGACGACGTTACGAGTTTCTTGAAGGTTCTTGCGTCGTTTTCGCTTCCCACAATACTGCCATAGTGCATTGGAATTGCAAGCTTTGGTTTTATTTCTTTAACCGCTTTTGCTGCTTCATCTGCAGTCATTACATATGTTCCACTAACGGGTACAAATAAAACATCTGGTTTTATGTCAATCATTTCAGGTATCAAATCAGAGTCTCCAGTATGATAGAATCGAGTATTGTTTACTGTTATGATGAACCCTACCTTGTTGTCCTCTTTTGGATGAAACGGCTTTTTTGTATCTGAATTTATCTTGTCAATGTTATAGGCGCGGACTGCACTTATTTTGAATCCGTCAATATCTTTTTTTTCATTTGGGGCAATGCCGATTAATTTCTTGCATGGTAGTTTAATTTGTCCAAGACATTCTTTTGCTGCTACTATGACGGTTTTTTCATCAACGATTTTTTCCAAGTCAACAACACTTAGATGATCAAAATGATTATGAGAAATCAATACGATATCTGCATGAAATTTTTTCTCTATCTTGTATGGATCAAAACAAATTGTGATATTATCTTTTGTTAATGTGAATGTATCATGCCCATACCACTTTATCTTAATACCGTTATATTCCAGCATAATTTAAAACCATTATTTACCAAGTTAAACTTTGCTTGATTCCAATACTATTTTGTTATTCGAAATAGAAATTATAGAGCCGCCAAATTTTTTTATGATTGATTTTAGCTCTCTGTCCATTGTTGCCACAATGCCCCCCTGTTTTTTTATGTATGATTGTAATGCCGCATCAGCAAAATTACCATTCAAGGAAATGGTCGGAAATGATTTGATGTAATCAAGCGTTAGAATTACAGCGCCTTTTTTTTCCTTGTCATCTAAAAGCTTCTTTAGTTCCATAATCACAATACTTGGAATGATAAATCGAATGCTGCCTATTTCAGTATCAATTGTTGAGAGATTCTTTATTCTATTGGTAGCCAAATGAATGAGAAAACTTGTGTCGCATATTACATCAACCAACTATGCCTGCTCCGATTAGTCGCCATCTTTCCTCAATCTTTCTGCTTATTGCAACATTACTTTGTTCAAAAAGGCAAACTGGCCTTTTGAATTGAACCTCGATATTCTCTGCCTTTGCCTTGATTACCTTGGCAAGAACTGGCGCAGTTCCTATATTGAGTCGTAATGATTCTCCTGCCTGTATTGGTGTTACCTTGACATCGTTTACTGTTCCAACCGCAGAATCAAACAGATTGACTTGTAGATGTGCTTCATTCGAGTTTTCTGGCAGTGTACCCGGTTTTCCTATAACTGATCCAATCAGAGAATCACTTCGAGTGAGTGAAGGATCTAACTTGGTTCCTATTGCCACAAGACCTCCTGGCTTTACACCGTTTACTATTCCTGCTGCCGTACCTAGCGAAACAACTTGTGTATGGATTGGCTCGTAATTATTTTTCTTGCTGCTAAGGATACCTGGTTTTATCTCAATTTCATCTCCAATTGAAAATGTCCCTTGAGTCAGGCTTCCTCCGATTACTCCGCCTTTGATATT